>NZ_JAVIIV010000002.1:0-521448 GCF_033977215.1 Mesorhizobium humile | reverse complement strand
GCTTTAAGTCTTTGTTTTGATGCATGTCGTTGTCCCAGAACCGCTGCACACTTCTGGGCGACATGCATTAGCGTATTGGCGGAGCGCTTTTTGCCCCTTTTGAAAAAAGTTGTCGCATGTGGCGGCAGATGGGTTGCCGGTTGGCAACAACGCAATTATAAGCCGCTTCGTCTGAGCGCGCCCATCGTCTAGCGGTTAGGACACCGCCCTTTCACGGCGGTAACAGGGGTTCGATTCCCCTTGGGCGTACCAGTCTTTCTCAAGCATTTGGCGCGTCGCTGATCGATAAGCATCGTAGATGGCGGGCCTAGTCTGGGATTTCCCGGATGAAGTAGACGATTTGATCCTCAAATCGGTCTATCGAAATCTTACCTTCGATGAGCTTGATGAACTCCTCGGCTATGGCCTCATCGTCCCACGTCATTTCGTATCCGTTTAGAGCGAGGAACATGAGACCGCAAACCCACCCGGTGCGCTTGTTTCCCTGCTCAAAGGCATGGGCTTGGGCGATAGCCAGAGCCAAGATGACCGCGAGCCGCAAGACGTCTTGTTCGCCATCGTATACGTAATGGTTTTGCGGGCGGGACATAGCCGATTCAAGCTTCGCCACGTCCAGTATGGCGTGAGCCTCCGAACTAGCAGCTACTTCATCTTGGTTGGCGCGGATTGCCTGCTCAACAGGGAGCCACAGCGGCTCACTTAGCAAGTTCGGCCCGGATTTTAGGATACCGAGCGCTGATCTCTTTGCGCAAAGCGTCGAAATCTACCGGACCCTTAGGAGGGCGCGGAGGGAATTGGACTCCATCGTCCTTTACCACTGGAACCGCAAAGCGCATTCTTTTCGTGTCTTTCTTTGGCCCGGGTCTCCAGGCTCGCTTAATCATGGTATATCTCATTTCTCGTTACAAGTGCCTTAAGGGCATCTAACTGAATTCAATGGTGAATGTTCCATAAAGTCCGCCCTTTCACGGCGAGGTTCGCTTCCCTTGAGCGTACCAGAAATTTCAATCAGCTTTTTCGGTCGGCGTCCCGGTCTCGATGAACGACCCGAAAGGCAATCCATCATCTTGCCGTTTCACCCGGCTAAACCCAGAGGCGGGCCTGTGAAGGTCAGGCCGAAACGCGCCCCGATGGCGGCGATCTGATCCATGTCGTCGGGGATCCGGCACTTGCGCTCAGCCATCTGCGCGAAGAAACCTTCGAAGCCGCCGGGTGTCATCACGGTGAGCATTCTGGCGGGTCGGTCGCCAAGCACCCGGAATGTATGCTCGGTTCCGCGCGGAACGTGCACGACACAGCCCGGCCCGACTATGCGCGTTTGACCGTTCATCCAGAACTCCACTTCGCCGGACTGGATCTGGAAGGTCTCGTCTTCGTCCTTGTGGATATGGCGCGGAGGACCATAGCCGGGCTGATCGAGGCTTTCGAACATTCCGAGCCGCGAGGCCGTTTGCTCCGCTGTCAGGCAAATCCGGTAGGACGTGCCAAGCCACTGGACAGTGTAGGGTACCGAAGCAGCCGCCACCGAAACCTCCAACGCCATTTCGATGCGGGAAGGTTGCCAGAATCGATTTCATAATTGAAATCGATAGCTACAATAAAATATATTTGGCAGATGAATTTATCGAGCTTCGACCTCAATCTCCTGCGGGTGCTCGACGCGCTGTTGCGCGAGCAATCGACCGTAAAAGCCGGAGAACGCATCGGCCTGTCGCAACCAGCGGTCTCAGCCAGCCTGGGACGGCTTCGGAATTTTCTGGGCGATCCGCTGTTCGTGCGCGCAGGACAGCGCATCGTGCCGACCCAATACGCCCGCGACCTCGAACTTCCGCTTCGCCGCATCCTCGATGAATTGTCGGCGCTGCTTGCAGGGCCTGGCAGCTTCAATCCGGCCGAGGCCGAGCAAAGTTTCAAGATCGCAGGTTCGGATTTTTTTGCCGAGATGCTGATGCCTGCCCTGGCCAATGCAATTTCCCGGCTTGCTCCAGGAATACTGGTCCAACTGGTGGATCTTGTGCCCGACGATTATGTCGGCACGCTGGAAAAGCATGGGATCGACCTTGCCCTCGTTCCCAAGGTCGATTTCCCCGCCTGGATCGACCATCTGCCTGCCTTCCGGTCGACCTTCGTGACGATAGCCCGCGCCGGGCACCCCAGGCTGGAGCGGGCGAAGGTGAGGCCCGGAGACGTCGTTCCGATCGATCTCTTCTGCGACCTCGGCCATGTCGTCTTCTCGCCCGAGGGCAAGCTCAAGGCCATGGGCGACGCCGCACTTGCCCGGATGGGCCGCGAACGGCGGGTGGCCATGACAATGCCGGTGTTCGGCGGCGTCTGTAACGCGGTGGCGGGAAGCGATCTGGTCGCGCTCGTGCCGGAACAGCTCGCCCGCAAGGTGGCACCTCGACTGGGGCTGGCGATATATAGTCCGCCCATGCCGATCAATCCCGCCCTCATCTGCATCGTCTGGCACAAGCGCAATACGACCGACCCCACACACCGCTGGCTGCGGGAATTGGTGCTGAAACTGCTCTCGCAACTGAGCGCCTGTGAAACCGATGGCAGCGCCCATGAACCGCGCCCGAGCTGAATAGCTGGCCCGGTGTCGGTGCCAATAACAGATGGCATATGCAGAAACGCGCCGTTAACGCCGTTCCCGAACGGCAGGAGCCGGCCTCAGCCCCAAAGTGTAGAGTTCTTCACGCTCCCGGACGTGGAGACGAGGATGAACCTGCTTCGGACAGCGCTCCTATGCGCGGCAATGACCGGCCTGGCCGGGCTGCAGGCTGCCCGCGCCGAGGATCAGCCCGTCCAGTCGAACGGCGACGCGGCGCAACAACAGCAGCCGGTCGTTCACTGCGAGGGGCAGAATTGCCTTCCCCCGAAGGACGACCCCGCATTGGAGTGCAAGGGGCAGGATTGCACGCCGGCTCCAGCGGCCGACCAGCCGGCGGGCCCGGAGATCAAGAAGGTCAAGTGAGCTGCAGCGGGCGCGCTGTGGCGAACCCGCGGCGAGCGCCGATCAATCCGGAACCATCGGCGCCGGCTCTTCGCACCGATAGACCATGCACTCACCGTCACGGACCGGGACATAGTCAACCATCGGCACGTAGGGAGCATCGCACTCGTTGCCGAATTGACGGACATAGCGCTCATATGTGTTCGCCCCGGTGGTCAGCACCACCGCATGCCGGCTCTGGATCAGCGCCTGGGTCTGCGCACAAGTCATTGTGCGTGTGTCGGGCCGTGCATCGGCGAAATTTGTGGCGGCAACGATCAACGCTGCCGCGCAAAACGCAATCTTGCGTATGGGCATGGAGGCATCCTCGCAAATCGGCAAATTCGCATCTTGCGACATCGCTCCGCAACAGCGGTACGGTCACGATGCAGCGAGCGAAGCCTTGAAAAGCAGTTGAAAGCCCGCGCCAAAGGCCTGGAATTACCCGAGGACGAACGTGCGAGGTCAGGCTGTTACGAACACCACCGCAGCAAGCCCCCCGGCCGGCGCAGGCCGAGCGCGCCGGCTTTGACCGACACATGATCGAGATGGTCGATCGTCACCATCGACGACGCAATGACCGGCATGCCGTGCTGTCTATTCGTCGCGAACGGCCCGAACAAATTCCCGTGAGCCATGTCCGCAAGCAATATCCCACTATATAACAGCGTCGTTGAGGTAATGAGATGTCAGGCGCCTACGATCTGGGAACCAATCTGGTCCGCCGTATCTATGAGAAGCGCATAGATACGCCGGCCATTCTTGATGCCGGCACGCATTTTCCCAATGCCGCGAAGTTCACCGCCGCCTGGGAGAATATCCGCGACGAGGCGCTGGCGGCGAAGCTGAACAAGGCGCCGCGCTTCCACGACATCATGCCGGAGCAGGCCGATATCTCGGCCAATGACGGTCTCGACTGGCGCATGTTCGTGCTCAAGGCCTATGACATGACGGTCCCGGAAAACCTCGCGCGCATGCCGGTCCTGAGCCGGTTGCTTGCGGAGTGCCCCGAGGTCAAATCGGCGGCTGTCTCGTTCCTGGCCCCGCGCAAGCACATCCCGCCGCACCGCGGACCTTTTCGCGGCATCATGCGGTTCCATCTCGGCCTGGCCATCCCGAAACAGCCGGACGGCCGTCCGGCAACGATCATGATGATCAATCACGAGGAAAGGCGCATCGCCGACGGCGAGTGCATGCTGTGGGACGACACGTTCGAGCACGAAGTCATGAACAACTCGGATCAGCCCCGCGTCGCTCTCTTGCTCGACGTGTGGCGTCCGCAAATGCCGCTGGATATGGAAATCCTGTCGCGCGTGATCGTGCGCGGCGTCCAGGTGGGGATGCGCTATCGCGGCGTGTCGTTCGGCGGCTGAACCAGTTGCAAAGGCTTAAAGCGCGCCGCTTTGCGCGCGTGCCTCGCGATAGGTCCCTGCCCTGTTGCCACGCTTGCCCGGAAACATCGCGTCCCTCGCCAGCAACCCGCTGACGCGGCAGAAGGCAGCGAACGCGCGGCAGGCTTCCTCGACGCTGGCCACGTCGACCGTCGCGCCGAAGCAGGCATTGAAGGCGGCTTCGTAGACCTTGCCTTGCCGGCGCTTCGGCCAATCCTGAAGGAGATCGAGCGCCTGCTCGACGCTGTAGATTTCCTCGACCGGCAGGCCGGGCGCGGGCGTGATGCGCACCGGCACTTCGAATTGCAGTCTGTCCATTCCCTGTCTCCCGAACTGGCGCAGCCGGAGCAACGCCGCTCGATGTGAAAAGTTGCTTTTGCGGCCTTCTGACTCGCAAATGTGACCTCAGTGCGGTGAAGGATCGGTTCGCCGGCGCGGCAGATCGCGGAATGCGATGCGGAAATGGCTGCCGTTCGATGCAACCGCATCGCCTATCGGAGGTTCCCCATCCTCGCCCCACCTACTGGTTGGCCGGGTCGGTCTCGGCATCGTAGGCCATGCGGATGACCACCATCAGCACATAGGCGGACGGCAGCGCGAAGATGGCGCCGAGCACGATCGCCGCCGTTCCTTCCATGCGAAGGGTGGCGGCAACGGCCCAGTAGACGGTGCCGATGCAGATTACCGCCTGGATTGCCAGAAAAGAGGCAGCGGCCGCCGCGTGGGTAAGTGTCTTGAACGTCTTGATGCGTTGCATTGAATGGAATCCGAACTGACGCGCACACGACCGGCGGACGGCCTGTGGCCGTCGCCGTTTCGCGACGCGAAGGGATGTTTTTGGTTTGAATGCCGAGCTTGGCGGCCAGGGCTTTACGCGGCGGGCGGCGCGCGTGGCTGGTTGGTGCGCGAAGCTGTAGCGCTTCCCGATACGGGTGTGATGCCCATCTCGGCCGGCAACGCCTTGCCGATGAGCAGGAAATCGGATGCGGGCGCGAGCGCGCCGGGATTGCCGCTGACCAGCTTTGTCGGGAGCGGCCGGCTGGCCCGGACTTCAAGCCCCTGCGCCTTGCCGGTGGTTCTAAGCAGCGCGATCGTGTCGCCCTGACGAGCAGCGCTGATGCTGGAACCACCCGAGAACGGGGCGGTCGACGCGGAGATTTCAGCCTGAGCGAAGCCCAGCAGCGCGAGCATCAGCAGCGCCATCAAGCCCGCAAAAGCGGTCCTGACCGGCAGCAGCATCGATCTTTCGCGTTCAGGTGCCGTCAAGGCAATCTCCATATACCAGAACCCGCCCTAGCCCATGGAATGGCCGAAGGAAAGCCGCAATGGACGCCGCAACCGCACTTCGTCCTTGAACCTTGCGGCTTCCGGTGCCAAATCTGGGGCAGATTTTCGCGTTCGGCCCCTTTGGAGCCATCGCCGGCAAACGGACAAAAATGGTTACCTATCTCGACGCCTCCACCGCCCCCCTTCGAAATACCGGCCAGATCCGCCTCTATGGCGAGGAAGGTTTTGCCGGCATGCGCAAGGCCTGCGACCTCACCGCGCGCTGCCTCGACGAGTTGGTGCCGATGGTGAAGCCCGGCGTGACGACGGAAACGATCGACCGCTTCGTCTTCGAATTCGGCATGGACCATGGCGCGCTGCCGGCGACGCTCAACTATCGCGGCTACACCAAGTCGTCCTGCACCTCGATCAACCATGTCGTCTGCCACGGCATTCCCGACAACAAGCCGCTGAAGGAAGGCGACATCGTCAACATCGACGTCACCTTTATCCTCGACGGCTGGCACGGCGATTCCTCGCGCATGTACCCGGTGGGCACGATCAAGCGCGCCGCCGAGCGCCTGCTCGAAGTGACCTATGAGTGCCTGATGCGCGGCATCGCCGCGATCAAGCCCGGCGCCCGCACCGGCGCCATCGGCGCCGCGATCCAGACCTATGCCGAGGCCGAGCGCTGCTCGGTGGTGCGCGATTTCTGCGGCCACGGCGTCGGCCAGCTTTTCCACGATGCGCCGAACATCCTGCATTACGGCACCGCCAATGAAGGCGTCGAGATGCGGCCGGGCATGATCTTCACCGTCGAGCCGATGATCAATCTCGGCCGGCCGCATGTGAAGGTGCTGTCGGACGGCTGGACGGCGGTCACCCGCGATCGCTCGCTGTCGGCGCAGTACGAGCACACGATCGGCGTCACCGACACCGGCTGCGAGATCTTCACGCTGTCGCCGAAAAAGCTCGACCGTCCGGGCCTGCCGGCCTAGAACTTCGACCTAAGCCTGAGGGGGAGCGGGCGAGCATGGGGAAAGTCGAGGACGAGCCGGCGTTCTTTTCCGAAGGCTGGATCGAGCCGCCCAAGACGGCGCTGAAAAAAGCCGCAACAACAGAAACGCCGCATTATCACGGCCATCGTGACCGTCTGCGCGAACGCTTTGTCGCCGGCGGGCCGGATGCCCTGCCCGACTATGAACTGCTCGAACTGCTGCTCTTCCGGCTGATCCCGCGCGTCGACACCAAGCCGATCGCCAAGGCACTGATCGCCCGCTTCGGCTCGTTGGCCGAGGTGCTCGGCGCGCCGGCATCCCTGCTTGAGGAAGTCAAAGGCATCGGGCCGGCCGTCGCGACCGATCTCAAGGTCGTCGCCGCCACGGCCCAGCGCATGGCGCGCGGCGAGGTGCGCGGCCGCGAGGTCCTGTCCAACTGGACGCAACTCCTCGACTATTGCCGCTCGGCCATGGCCTTCGAGGCGCGCGAGCAGTTCCGCGTCCTGTTTCTCGACAAGAAGAACGGGCTGATCGCCGACGAGGTGCAGCAGACCGGGACCGTCGACCATACGCCGGTCTATCCGCGCGAGGTGGTGAAGCGGGCGCTCGAGCTCTCCGCCAGCGCCGTCATCCTGGTGCACAACCACCCTTCGGGAGATCCCACACCTTCCCGCGCCGATATCGAGATGACCAAGCAGATCATCAATACGGCCAAGCCCCTCGGCATCGCCGTGCACGACCACATCATCATCGGCCGCAAGGGCAACGCCTCGATGAAGGGCCTTCTGCTGATCTAGGCCTGACGTTCGAGGTTCCAGGCGCGAACAACATCGTCATCAGGTAGTCGGCTCTGGAATTTCAACCGAAAATCGAGCATGATGCGGCTTGGTATTTCCGTTGGATGCCTCGCGCGCCTGTGAAATACCGGAGGAACGGGACATGGCCATCGCGCTTGTACTCGTTTTGATCGTCGTGGGCTCGGTGTTGTTCCACCTCCTGAGCCCATGGTGGTGGACGCCGATTGCCTCGAACTGGGACTATATCGACAACACCATCATCATCAGCTTCTGGATCACCGGCGCCGTCTTCAGCGCCGTCGTGCTTTTCATGGCCTATTGCGTGTTCCGTTTCCGCCATCGCGAAGGCAACCGCGCCGCCTATGAGCCCGAGAACAGGCGCCTCGAATGGTGGTTGACTGTCGGCACTGCTATCGGTGTCACGACCCTCTTGGTTCCAGGCCTGTTCGTCTGGAGCCGCTTCGTCAACGTTCCAAGCGACGCGACCGAGATCGAAGTGATCGGCCAGCAATGGCAGTGGAGCTTCCGCCTGCCCGGCAAGGACGGCAAGCTCGGCACGTCGGACACCCGTGACGTCACCGCCGACAATCCGCTCGGTGTCATCCCCAGCGATCCCAACGGCCAGGATGACATCGTAGTCGAGGCGGCGGACCTGCATCTGCCAGTCGGCAAGCCGGTCAAGGTGCTGCTGCGCTCGATCGATGTTCTGCACGATTTCTACATCCCGGAATTCCGTGCCAAGATGGACATGATCCCGGGCTCGGTCACCTATTTCTGGTTCACCCCGACAAGGACCGGAACCTTCCAGGTCCTCTGCGCCGAGCTATGCGGCCAGGGACACCCGCTGATGCATGGCGAGGTCATGGTGGACACCGAGCAGGATTATCTCGCCTGGCTCGGCCAGCAGCAGACTTTTGCGCAATTGTCGGCGCCCAAGCAAACAGGCTCGGCGAACCCGTTGTCAGAAAAGACGATGGCGTCCGGTTTGGACGTCGGGGCAAAACTCGAAACGCTCGAGGCCCGCTGAACAGGGCACGGAGGTGCTCCCATGGTCGACGTCACACCCGCAGATGCCGTTCCGCCCGCCGAAGTCGGGGAGGTGGAACTCTACCATCCACACAGCTGGTGGACGAGATACGTCTTCTCTCAGGACGCCAAGGTCATAGCGGTCCAGTATGCGGGGACGGCCACGGCGATCGGCCTGGTGGCGTTGGTGCTGTCCTGGCTGATGCGGCTACAGCTCGGCTTCCCCGGCACCTTCGACTTCATCACGCCGGAGGCCTACTACCAGTTCATCACCATGCACGGCATGATCATGGTGATCTACCTGCTCACCGCGCTCTTCCTCGGCGGCTTCGGCAACTATCTGATCCCGCTGATGGTCGGTGCCCGCGACATGGTCTTTCCCTATGTCAACATGCTGAGCTACTGGATCTATCTGCTTGCCGTGTTGGTCCTGGTCTCGAGCTTCTTTGCGCCGGGCGGACCGACTGGTGCAGGCTGGACGCTCTACCCGCCACAGGCGATCATGACCGGAACGCCTGGCGGCCAGAACTGGGGCATCATCCTGATGCTCTCTTCGCTCATCCTGTTCATCATCGGCTTCACCATGGGTGGCCTGAACTATGTCGTGACGGTGCTGCAGGGCCGCACGCGCGGCATGACCTTGATGCGCCTGCCGCTCACCGTCTGGGGCATCTTCACTGCGACCGTCATGGCGTTGCTCGCCTTCCCGGCGCTGTTCGTCGCTTGTGTGATGATGCTGCTGGACCGCGCGCTCGGCACGTCTTTCTTCATGCCGGCGATCGTCGAGATGGGCGAGCAGTTGCAGCACAATGGCGGCAGCCCGATCCTCTTCCAGCACCTGTTCTGGTTCTTCGGCCACCCGGAAGTCTACATCGTGGCGCTGCCGGCTTTCGGCATCGTGTCCGACCTGATCAGCACCCATGCGCGCAAGAACATCTTCGGCTACCGAATGATGGTCTGGGCCATCATCGCCATCGGCGCTCTGAGCTTCGTGGTCTGGGCGCACCACATGTATGTCAGCGGCATGCATCCCTATTTTGGTTTCTTCTTCGCCACCACAACCTTGATCATCGCCATACCGACCGCGATCAAGGTCTATAACTGGGTGCTGACGCTGTGGCGCGGCGACATCCACCTGACCATACCGATGCTTTTCGCGCTCGCCTTCATCGTCACCTTCGTCAATGGCGGCCTGACGGGACTGTTCCTCGGCAATGTCGTTGTCGACGTGCCGCTGTCGGATACGATGTTCGTTGTCGCCCATTTCCACATGGTCATGGGCGTCGCCCCGATCCTGGTGATCTTCGGCGCGATCTATCACTGGTACCCGAAGGTCACCGGCCGCATGCTCGACGAGACGCTAGGCCGGTTCCATTTCTGGGTCACCTTCCTCGGCGCCTATCTGATCTTCTTTCCCATGCACTATCTCGGCCTGATGGGCATTCCGCGGCGCTACGCCGAATTGACTGATATGACCATCATGACGGGGTCGGCGCACCATCTGAACTCGTTCATCAGCATCATGGCCTTCATCGTCGGTTTCGCCCAGATGGTGTTCCTGTTCAACCTGATCTGGAGCATCCGCCACGGCCGCGAGGCCGGCGGCAATCCGTGGCGGGCAACGACGCTGGAATGGCAGACGCCTGAAACGCCGCCGGCTCACGGCAATTTCGGCAAGGAACTGCCGATCGTCTATCGCTGGGCCTACGACTACAGCGTGCCGGGCGCCAAGGAGGACTTTATTCCGCAGAACGTGCCGGGCTCCTTTGCCCCCTCGAGGGAGCCGATATGAGCGTCATCCTGGTCTTCCTGGCTGTGATCGCCGGCTTTGCGGGATGGTGGCTTTCGCATCAGCGGCTAACGTCCAAGCCGTGGCTGGAACAGGGCCTGGCGGGGGATTTCGTCGGTCTCGACCGGTCGGCGCTGCCCACCGCCAAGATCGGCCTCGGCGTCTTCCTCGCCGTCGTCGGCTGCCTGTTTTCGCTATTCACCAGCGCCTACTTCATGCGCATGGGGCTGTCGGACTGGCGGCCGCTGCCACTGCCGCGCCTGCTCTGGCTGAACACCGGCGTGCTGGTGCTGAGCAGCATCGCGCTGCAGTGCGCCGTAGTCGCCGCGCGCAGAGGCCAGACGGACATGGTCAGGCTCGGTCTTGCAACGGCCGGGCTCACCGCTCTCGCCTTCCTCGCCGGCCAGTTGCTAGCCTGGCGCCAACTGACCGAAGACGGCTATCTCCTGGCTTCCAATCCGGCCAACAGCTTCTTCTATTTGATCACCGCAATGCATGGCCTGCACATACTGGGCGGGCTGGTCGGCCTTGGCAGGGCAAGCGCCAGCGTTTGGAACGGCGCCCGGGCGGAGCGCCTGCGCCTCAGCGTCGAACTCTGCGCCATGTATTGGCACTTCCTGCTTTTCGTCTGGCTCGGCATCTTTGCCCTGTTGGCCGGTTGGGCGGGGACCTTCATCGACATTTGCCAACGGCTGCTGACCTAGGAGACTGGCGATGGCTGAGACGACACTGACGCATTCCAGCCAGTTGGATCGCCCCCAGGGTTGGCGCGGTATCGCCGCTGACTGGGCCTCGGATCAGCGCGCGTTCAAGAACGTGTCCTGGGGCAAGGCCATGATGTGGATCTTCCTGCTCAGCGACACCTTCATCTTCGGCTGCTTCCTGCTTTCCTATATGACGGCGCGAATCTCCACGCGCGTGCCCTGGCCGAACCCGAGCGAGGTCTTCGCCTTGCGCATCGGCGGTTCGGAAATTCCGCTGATCCTGATCGCCATCATGACCTTCGTGCTGATCTCGAGCAGCGGAACCATGGCCATGGCTGTCAATTTCGGCTACCGCCGCGACCGCCGCAAGACAGCGATCCTGATGCTCTTGACCGCCGCGCTCGGCGCGACATTTGTCGGCATGCAGGCTTTCGAATGGACCAAGCTGATCACTGAAGGGGTACGGCCCTGGGGCAACCCTTGGGGCGCGGCACAGTTCGGCTCCTGCTTTTTCATGATCACCGGCTTCCATGGCACCCACGTCACGATCGGCGTGATCTTCCTGATCATCGTGGCGCGAAAAGTCTGGCGCGGCGACTTCGACACCGGGCGGCCCGGCTTCTTCACCAGCCGCAGGGGCCGCTACGAGAATGTTGAGATCATGGGCCTCTACTGGCACTTCGTCGATCTGGTCTGGGTGTTCATTTTCGCCTTCTTCTATCTTTGGTGAGAGGCAGACATGGCTGAAGCAACCGCAAACGGTCTCGGGCAGCACGCATTGCACCCTACCCATGCACATGAAGCCTCGGCGACAGTGGTCGTCGCCGAGGCTCATCAGCAACATCCGATCAAGCTCTATCTGGTGGTCTGGGCCTGGCTGTTCATCCTCAGCACCTGCTCCTATCTGGTCGACTATTTCGGCATCCACGGTTACCTCAGATGGTCGCTGATCCTGATTTTCATGGTGCTTAAGGCAGGGCTGATCGTTGCCGTCTTCATGCACATGGCCTGGGAGCGGCTGGCGATGTTGTATGCAATCGTCCTGCCGCCGATACTGGTGCTGGTTTTCGTGACCATGATGGTCTTCGAAGCCGACTACACGCTGCTGACCCGCATAGCGTTTTTCGGCGCCGGTCCCTGATCGCGGCTCGAATCCAACCCGCGACTGATCCAGCCGGGGGCCGCGGATGCCGGCACCTTGAAACAACAGGCTGCCGGTCCATTTTTCCCGGCCCGACGACAAGGGCGCGAGAATGATTGCGCTCGTGTGCACGCGCATCACAAACTCAAGCAAAGGACGCCCAAAAATGACAATGGCAAACAGACTTAGGGATTTTATCGACGGCAAGGGAGTCTCGTACGACACCGTCGCGCATCATCGTACAGCCACCAGCAGGCAGGCAGCCATGGCCGCGCATGTGCCCGGCAGCATAATGGCGAAGTCAGTGGTCGTTCACCACGAACTTGGTTATGCACTGGCCGTGGTCCCCAGCACCCACAGGATCGAACTCGGTAAGTTGCAAGACGTCATGGACAAACGCCTCGGGCTCGCCTCGGAGGACGAGGTGGTATCGCTCTTCGATGACTGCGACATCGGCGCTGTTCCGCCGATCGGCGCGGCCTACGATGTGCCGGTAGTACTTGACGAAAGCCTCGTCGACGCCGCCGATGTCTACTTCGAAGGCGGCGACCACAGGACGCTGGTGCATGTCAGCGGCAAGGATTTCCGCAACCTGACCACGGGCGCGCGCCAGGCTCGGTTCAGCCACCTGGCCTACTGAAAACGCGCCAGCGCTGTTGCCGGTGCGTCATTGCAGGATTTGCTCATCTCGCCGGTCCGGCCACAGCCGGCGGTTCGACGACTTTGCGATAAACATGCCAGGTGGCGTGACCGAGGATCGGCAGTACGATCGCCAGCCCCGCGAACACCGGCACCGACCCGATGATCAGGGCCACGGCGACAATCAGTCCCCACACAGCCATCACAATCGGGTTCGCCAGGACCACGCGCACCGAGGTGTGGATAGCTTCGTAGGCGCCCACGTCACGGTCGAGAAGCAGAGGGAAAGCGACGACCGTCGTGCACAACACCACTACAGCGAATACGAAGCCGATGACATGTCCCATGATGATAAGGGTCCAACCGCGTCCGGTGGCGAATATTTCGTTGATGAAGCTCGATATCGATTCCGGCGGCTCCGGGCCGAAGAGATGCTGGTAGAACAGCTGTGCGGTCAAAAGCCAGGTGATGAAGATTGCAAGCAGCATGATCCCGACGGCGGCGATGGCAGGCAGCGCCGGAGAATTCCTGACTTCGAATGCGTGACGCCAGGAGGTATCCAGGCCCGCTTCCCGCCGCCGGCTAATTTCATAGAGGCCAATCGCCGCGAATGGACCGATCAGCGCGAAACCGGAAACGAGCGGAAACAGCAGGGGAAGTGCGTTGGCCCCCGAGGTCCAGGCGGCAAGCACCACGCCGACAAGCGGATAGATCATGCAAAGAAAAACGATATGCGAGGGTTTGACCATGAAGTCGTCGACGCCGCGCCTAAGAGCATCGACGAGGTCGGCAACGCCGATTTTTCGAATTTTTGTGTGTTCCAGCGCCTCAGTGGCGCCAGCTATCACGTGAAAACTTGCCATGACCATTCCTCCAGACCGGGTCTGGCAAGGTCGCGGGCCTCGTGGTGCTGCCGTTCTGGCTGGCCACGCGTACCGCGACCTGCACTAGTGTCAATATACGCGCTTGCAAGGAGGTTGTCGCGCTTTGTCGAGGCGGCCTGCCGTTCGGAGCCAGAACCTGGCAAGGCGCGCTCTCGGATCGAGCGCTGGCTCTAGAGGGGTTTTTTCGATATTCTTGACGGACGGAGAAGGTCATGGATGCAAGGACGCTTCTCATACTCGGTCTTGGCGTCATCGCCCTGCTGATCCTGGGATTTTGCGCGCTTCCTACATGAAAGCCAGGGTTCAAGCGTCAGGACGCTAACTGTCGATCACCGTTCCGGCGACCGATCCACAAGCATTGCGCATGTGGTCAATTTGCAGCTGTCGCGCGCATCACAACGGTGTCGGTAAGCAGCATTGCGAAGATCGCGAAAAGATAGAAGATCGAATAGGCAAACAGCGTCCTTGCCGGTCTCATCTCTTGGTCTGGGGCAGCGAGAACCTTCCACGCATGCCAGATGAAGCCGCCGCCCAATGCGGTCGAGGCAGCCGCGTAGAATCCGCTGGCGAATCCCAGGGGCCAGGGCAGTACGCCGATCGGTGCCAGCAACAGAGCGTAAATGAGAATCTGTCTTTTCGTCGAAGCCTGGCCGGCCACGTTCGGCATCATGGGGATGCCGGCCGCTTCGTAGTCGCCGATCTTGAACAAGGCCAACGCCCAGAAATGTGGCGGCGTCCACAGGAAGATGACCAGGAACAGGACTAGGCTTTCAATACCGATTTGGCCGGTGGCGGCCGCCCATCCGATTACAGGTGGAAGCGCGCCCGCAGCACCACCTATAACGATATTCTGCGGCGTCGAGCGTTTCAGCCACATCGTATAGATCACAACGTAGAAGAAGATGGTGAAGGCCAGCAGCGATGCGGCAAGCCACCCGACCAGCACCCCAAGCGTCATCACCGACAGCGCGGAAAGCACAAGGCCAAAGCTGAGCGCCTCACCGGCAGTGACACGGCCAGACGGCACCGGTCGCTTTGACGTGCGTGACATCAACGCGTCTATATCCGCGTCGTACCACATATTTAGGGCACCGGCCGCTCCGGCTCCAACGGCAATCGCGCCGATCGCTATCACCGCGATGATCGGATTCAAACCACTGGGCGCCACCACGAGACCGACGAAAGCTGTGAAAACGGCAAGCGCCATCACGCGAGGTTTCAACAGCGCGAAGAAATCGGCGGTCGTCGCTTCCGAAAGGCCGATGCCGGAATCCTTGAGGCTACTATCCTTGACCGACATTGGCACTTCCAACGGTGGGAGCGGGAACAGCCGGATTAGTTGGAGAATTGCTTCAGATAGGCAATGACGTTGGCCACGTCCTCGTCTGTCTTGAGGCCGGGAAATGTCATCTTCGTCCCTTTGACCATGGCCTTGGGGTCGTGAAGATATTTGGTGAGTGTCGGTTCGTCCCATTTGACGCCGGATTTCCCGGCTGCAACCATGGCTTCAGAATATTTGAAATCCGGATGCGTGCCGGCGGTCCGGCCAATCACACCGTGCAACGACGGGCCGACCTTGTTCTTGTCCTCTTCCGCCACATGGCAGACTTTGCACTTGACGAAGACTTTCTCGCCGGCCGCGGCATCCTGTGCCTGCGATGGGTGCACAACGAAGACAACAGCTGCCACGACAGCTGAGAACACGATTGAACGCATGGCATTTCCTCCCTGATCGCCATTATGCACGCGTGCCGGTCGCGGCGGCATGCTGCCCTCATGGCAGAGCGGAATATCCGCACCCTCCCAGTGGAATTGCGTTACCTACATACCACGGAATCCATCGGTCAGGTAGGAAAACCTAACATTTGCGAAGGTTTACAGCCAGCAGCGCTCAAGGCGGATCGGTTTTGCAGCTTGCCGCGATCTGGCCGATCGCCTCGGAAAGGCCCGCGAGTTCGAAATCGGCCTCGCCGCGTCCCGACAGCAGGCCGAAGCGCCACGACAGCGTCAGCCGGTTCGCTGAAGCCAGACGCTTGATGCCGTCGTCCCCATCCCTGACCAGCGTCCTGCCGCGCGTGCCGACCGACCAGCTTTCATCGGTTTTGCCGCCGCCGTCGACCACGACGGAGATGGTGATCTTGCGGCTGGCAGAGACGGCATCGTTGAGCTGGAGCCATTCGCTCCAGCGCGGTTCGCCATCGGGCCGGCAGGCCAAGGTCAGCACCGGACTGTAGCCCAACGCTCCGCCGCCGGTGATCAGCTTGTTGCTGGCGTGCAGCGATGCCGTGATCTGGCCGTCATTGCCAGCGCCAACGCTCCAATTGCCGAGATCCTGCTCAGCCCGGGCAGCGCCGGCGGCTGCGGCAAACAAGAGCGCCGCGGCGACGACCACGTCCCTCATCATGAACCCCAGTCTCACCAATGCCTCCAAGCGCCCGCGAATGCGATGAAGCGCAGATAATGTTCAACGGTTGGTATCGCCAGCGGCGGGCCATCAAGACAAGTTGTCTGTGTTGCCGCGCCGCCACAATGAAGTGCCTCACAACGAAAAAGGCCGCCCGGAGGCGGCCTTTCGAAATCGATGGATTGGAACCTGTTACTCGGCTTCCTTGGCGGCCTTCTTCTTCGGCGCGGCCTTCTTCTTCGGCTCTTCCGCCTCGTCGGCGGCTTCGCCCGCCTTTGCCTCGCTTGCCTTGGCTTCGGCCTTCTTCGAGGAAGACTTCTTGGCCGGCTTCGCCTTGGTCGCGGTCTCGGCCTCCTCGTCGTCGGCCATCAGCTCGTCCTTGCCGACCTTGACGTCGTTGACCGAGATCTGGCCGAGCAGATAGTCGACGACCTTCTCCTCGAACATCGGCGCGCGCAGCGCGTTGATGGCTTCCGGATTGCTGCGATAGTACTCGAAGGCTTCCTGCTGCTGGTTGGCCGGGAAGCGGCGCACCTGCTCGAACAGGCCGCGCTGCAGTTCCTCGTCCGACACGGTGACGCCGGCCTTCTCGCCGATTTCGGCCAGAACGAGACCGAGGCGCACGCGGCGCTCGGCAAGGCGCATATATTCGGCGCGCGCCTCTTCTTCCGTCGTCTCTTCGTCGGTGAAAGTGCGGCCTGCGGCTTCAAGGTCGCGGTTGACCTGAGCCCAGATGTTGTTGAACTCGGCCTCGACGAGCTTGGACGGCGCCTCGAAAGAATAGGCGGCGTCGAGCTGGTCGAGCAGCTGGCGCTTCACCTTCTGGCGGGTCATCGAGCCGAACTGGTTCTCGATCTGGCCGCGCACGATCTCGCGCAGGCGCTCGAGCGATTCCAGGCCGAGATTCTTGGCCGTCTCGTCGTTGACCTCAAGCGCGCCGGGCGCCGACACTTCCTTGACGGTGACGTCGAAGGTGGCTTCCTTGCCGGCCAGATGCGCCGCCTGGTAGTTTTCGGGGAAAGTGACGGTGACCTGCTTCTCGTCGCCGGCCTTCGCGCCGATTAGCTGGTCCTCGAAGCCCGGGATGAACTCCTTGGAGCCCAGCACCAGCGGCTGATCGGTGCCGGCGCCGCCGGCGAAAGCCTCGCCGTCGATCTTGCCGACATAGTCGATGCTCACGCGGTCGCCCTCGGCGGCCTTGCCGGTCTTCGGCTCGTAGCTGCGCGCCGATTCGGCGACGCGCTTGACCTGATCCTCGACTTCCGTGTCCGGCACGTCATAGACTTGACGGGTCACCTTGATGTCGGAGAAATCCTTGATCTCGATCGCCGGGATGACTTCGTAGTTGAGGCTGAATTCGAAATCGGTGCCGCCGGCCAGGATCTTCTCGGCCTCCTTCTCGTCCTCGGTCATGATCACCTCGGGCTGCATGGCGGCCTTTTCGCCGCGCCCCGAAATGATCGAACGGGTCGAGTCGTTGAGGATCTCGTTGACGACCTCGGCCATGAACGACTTGCCATACATCTTGCGCAGGTGCTGCACCGGCACCTTGCCCGGGCGGAAGCCGTTGATGCGCACCTTGTCGCGGGCGTCGGTCAGCCGCGCCATCAGCTTGGCTTCCATGTCACCGGCCGGCACGGTGATCTTGATCTCGCGCTTGAGACCGGAGTTGAGCGTTTCGGTGACCTGCATCCTAGAACCTTTGTTTTCAACAACGAGACTGCCAAACGGTCGTAGCCGTTTACAGCCTGCCGGTATGATCTTGCCGGAAATGGCTTTTGGGACGGAACCTGGCGATTTGACCGCTAGCGCGGTTCAAACTCTCCTGAACTACGCTTTGCCGGATGCGAATAAGTTTTTGTTTTTCCTACAACTTTTCACATCTTGCAGAAGCGGAAACTCACGTTCCGTCACATTCGACACGCCTTTTGTCACAGGCTAGGCTAATTTTCAACTATCTTCGCTCCAATGCATGTCGCCCAAAAGCGCGCAGCGGTTTTGGGAAAACGGCATGCATCACAACAAAGACTTAAGGCGCGTCGCCTGAACCCGTTTCGACGCAACGCGCTTTAGCCGGATAAGCATGGCTTGAGCCGCGACATTGACAGAATGATGGCTACATGGGATTGCCGGGGAAAGCGGATGTGGCGGAATTGGTAGACGCCCTGGATTTAGGTTCCAGTGCCGAAAGGCGTGGGGGTTCGAGTCCCTTCATCCGCACCAACCTTCGCTCTTCGAGCTTCGGGTTGCTAGCCAGCCAGCCCTGTCTCCTAGCCTTGGCGGCTGAGGACTAATAAAGCGGCTCCTCGAACAGCGTCTTGTCGCCGTCCATCAGCGCCTTGATCTGCGCCGTGCCGTCGGACGCTAGCGCGAGCTTGATGCCGAACGGCCGCACGCGCATGTCGTCCTGGATCGCCATGCCCTCGCCTTCGGGCACATAGAATCGATCGATCCCGTAGTCCGGTGCGATCGTCGCGTCGGGGCTGCGCAGGTCCCAGCCCGCGGCGACATGTCCGGCGATATCCGCCTCGTCCGCTCCGGCCGGGGCCGGCGCTTTGCCGAACCAGGCCGCCGTCGGCTGCCAGTAACCGTCAGCGCCCTTCTTCAATCGCACCGTGATCGAGCCGTCGTCGCTGGAAAACGCGCCTTGCGGAATGTTGGCGATCAGCTTCACCGGGACGCGCGAAATGGTGTTGTTCAACGAGACGTAGTCGCCGCGCAGGAGATCGCGCGGATCGATGGGCTCGACTTTCAGAAGCACTTCCTTGCCGTTGCGCAGGATCGCGGCCCGTCCAGCGATGATCCAGCTGAGAAAGCCGATCTGGACAAGCGCCAGCACCAGCGCCGAGACGATCAGTTTCTTGCCGGTCATGCCGTTGCTCCCTTCTCCGTGGGCGCCCTCATGCGTTTCTCGACGCGGATGATGATCAGCGCCAGGATGCCGAGCAGCACAGCCGCGGCCAGGAAGAAGCCGGCCGTATCGAACATCGACCGCAAGGTGACGCCGTAGATGATGGCGAGTTCGAAGGCGAAGCCGGCATAGGCCAGCCAGCGCAGCCCCCTGCTCTCGCGGCCAGCCTGGATGATCGCCGCCACGATGCCGGCAAGCGCCACAATCGAGGCGACGGCGAAACCGCTGTTGTAGGTGCTTTCATCCGCCAGCTCGAACTGGATGATCGCCATGCCGGTGAGGAAACCGAACAAGGCGTGCAAGGGCAGTCGGCCGTCCAGTTGAAGGATCCTATCGATCGGATCGCCCGCAAAGACGGCGGCGGCAAAGAGCAGCGACGACACGATGGCCAGCGACGTCGCTACCGGCAGCGTGTCATGATCCGTCGCCAGCAAAACCAGATAGAGAACGACCGACAGGATGATGAGGTGGCGCGCCGCCCGGCTGCGCGTCCAGAACGAAATGGCGAACAGGACGATCGCCATGACGATGAAGAGGTGCGGAATTTCCGCTCGCCAGTAGAAGCCGAACCCCTTGAGAACCAGCCAGGCATCGGCAATGCCGACCGCCGCCACCGTCAGCGGATTGGAACGCAGCGCCACCGCCGCCAGCGCCGTGCCGGCGCACCATGTCAACAGCGCCGAGGCCTCGTCGCCCGACAGGTGATACATCTGGCCGATCAGCGCAATCGAGCCACCGAATGCGGCGGCGGCGACGATCCACAGCGCCTCGCCGATCGCGGTATGGCTGCGCGTCTTCAGCACCGCGCCGCCGACATAGCCACCGAGGATGAGGGCAAACAGCGCCGCCACGCGAACGAGACGCGGGATGACCTCCCAGTTGGCAGCGACGAAAATCAGGATCGCCGCGCCGAACAAAAGCGCCGCCATCATCGCCAGGATGGAACCGAAACTCAGCGACGCTCGCTCATTGGCGGCGATGTCGCTCGTCAATGCTTCCGCCGTGGCGGGATCGATCAGCCCTCTCTCCCGCCAGCGGGCGATATCCGCCCTCACTCGTGCCGCATAGCCCGCCATGCCTTCCCCCAAAAACCCGGTCATTCCCTTAGCCGGAACAGCCAAGCCGTTGACGCTGCGGCATTTTCCGATTCGGTCTTCTTCGTGACGCAGGCGTGAATGACCGTTAATGTTGCATTGCACAATTTGCATTGCTGCCATGCGCCAACGGCACTTTTAAATCGATATGACCCCACCTATTTTCTATTCGTACACAAACGGAATGATCCGAACCAAAGACGAAACGAGAACTACCATGAACCTGATCCGCAACTACCGCAACTGGCGCCGCTACCGGGACACCGTCTCCGAGCTGAGCCGCCTGTCGAACCGTGAACTGACCGACCTGGGCATCAGCCGCAGCGACATCCACTACGTCGCCCGCAAGGCGGTCTAATCCGCTTCGGACCGCAAATGGTCCGAGCCAGTTTTGAAGAGAGTTAACACAATGAACCTGATCCGCAGCTATCGTAACTGGCGCGTTTACCGCGACACCGTTACCGAGCTGGGTCGGCTTTCGAACCGCCAGCTCCACGATCTCGGCATCGTTCGCGACGAGATCAAGATGGTCGCCCGCAAGGCGATCTAAGCAAGGAATTTCGCCAGGGTCGACCTCCTCCCCGACCCTGACGGATACGGCCAACCCTCACCTCCTCCCGAGGGTTGACCACCGAAACGGCGCCCGCCGGACCTCCTCCCCCGGCGGGCGTTGTTCCAGAAGCGAACGAAGTTCGTCTTCGAAGGTTTCGCCCCTTCTCAAAGGCGAAAGGAATTTTCGCCCTCAAAGGCGACAAGGAATTTCGTCAAAGCCGACCTCCTCCCCGGCAATGACGAATAAGGTCGATCTTCACCTCCTCCCGAGGATCGACCCCCAAAACGACACCCGCCGGACCTCCTCCCCCGGCGGGTGTTGTTGTTTTCAGAGCATGATCCCGAAAAGTGGGAACCGGTTTTCGGAAAAAGATCATGCTTCAGGGATATCGAGGGCAGGCGGCGCCGTTGCCGGCCGGCAATTGCAATCGTGCCGCCAAGCGACTATTCCGGCGCTCATGAGCAAAAATCCCGTACACGTCATCGGCGGCGGCCTCGCCGGCTCCGAGGCCGCATGGCAGATCGCCGAGGCCGGCGTTCCCGTCGTTCTGCATGAGATGCGCCCCGTGCGCGGCACCGACGCCCACAAGACCGACGGTCTGGCCGAGCTCGTCTGCTCCAATTCCTTCCGCTCCGACGACGCCCAAAACAACGCGGTCGGCCTGCTGCATGCCGAAATGCGGCTCGCCGGCTCGCTGATCATGAGCGCCGGCGACGCGCATCAGGTTCCGGCCGGCGGCGCGTTGGCGGTCGACCGTGACGGCTTTTCCGATGCGGTCACCGCGGGGATCGAGGCGCATCCGCTGATCACCATCCAACGCGAGGAAGTGCCGGGACTGCCGCCCGAGGATTGGGACCAGGCTATCGTCGCCACCGGCCCGCTGACGGCGCCTTCGCTGGCGCAGTCGATCGCCGAGGCGACCGGCGCCGATGCGCTTGCCTTCTTCGACGCCATCGCGCCGATCGTGCATTTCGACACGATCGACATGAACACGGCCTGGTTCCAGTCGCGCTACGACAAGGTCGGCCCCGGCGGCACTGGCAAGGACTACATCAACTGCCCGATGGACAAGGACCAGTATCTCACCTTCGTGGCGGCGCTTCTGGAAGGCCAGAAGACCGAGTTCAAAGAGTGGGAAGGCACGCCCTATTTCGACGGCTGCCTCCCGATCGAGGTGATGGCCGAACGCGGTGTCGAGACCCTTCGCTACGGGCCGATGAAGCCGATGGGGCTGACCAACGCCCATAATCCCACGGTCAAGGCCTATGCGGTGGTGCAGCTTCGCCAGGACAATGCGCTGGGCACGCTCTACAACATGGTCGGTTTCCAGACCAAGCTGAAGCATGCCGAGCAGGTGCGCATCTTCCGCACTATTCCGGGGCTTGAAAACGCCGACTTCGCGCGGCTCGGCGGCCTGCATCGCAACACCTACATCAACTCGCCGACGCTGCTCGATCCCTCCCTGCAGCTCAAATCGCGGCCGGGCCTGCGCTTTGCCGGCCAGATCACCGGTTGTGAAGGCTATGTCGAAAGCGCCGCGATCGGCCTGCTCGCCGGGCGCTTCGCCGCCGCCGAACGGCTTGGACAGGCGCCGTCGCTGCCGCCTTCGACCACCGCATTCGGCGCATTGCTGAACCACATCACCGGCGGTCATATCGTCTCCGACGACGAGCCCGGCAAGCGCTCCTTCCAGCCGATGAACGTCAATTTCGGCCTGTTCCCTCCGGCGGAAGCGCCGAAGGTCGAGGGCAAGCGCCTGCGCGGCAAGGACAAGACCGTCGCCAAAAGGCACGCCATCACTTCGCGCGCGCTGGCCGATTGCAGGGAGTGGCTGGGACTGCCGGCGCAGGCGGAGGCTGCGGAGTAGGCAGCTTTCGCATTAGACACCATGGTGCAAAGTAGGATATTATCCTACTTACTCTTCGATAGGAGCTGTGCCAATGGAAGCCGCCGAGAAACTGTCCGTCACCGTCACGCCAGCCATGGCGCGAATGATTCGCGAAAAGGTCGAGGACGGGTCTTTTGGGTCGGCGAGCGAGGTTATCCGTGCAGCGCTACGCGCCTTCCAGCGCGAGGAGGAAGAGCATGCCGAGCGCATGGCATCGATCCGGGCGCGGGTGAAGGCTTCGATCGAGGACAAGCGGCCGAACCTTTCAGGAGAACAAGTGCGCGCTCATCTTCAAGGGCTGTTTGCCGAGCATTCGAGCCCTGTCGATGATTCAGCGGCTTGAAGTCGAATACCGCCAAAGCGCGAGAGACGATCTCGCTAACATTTTCAGGCACATAGCCGAGGCCAGCGGAAATCCTCTTGTAGCGCTGAAATTCGTTCTGCGCATAGAAGACCGCTGCCAAAGCATCGGTGACGCACCCCGCGGCGGGCGCTCTCGTGACGATATAGCATCAGGTCTGCGAACCGTCCCTTTTTGAGCATTCAGCCGTCATAGCTTATGTTGTCGAAAACGATGTTGTTCGCATACTCAACATCTTCTATGGCGGCCGTGACTATGAAGCACTGATGCGCGACGGTGGGTTGAGCGCTCCATCCTGAAGGGGTCTTACTCCGCAGGCTTGGCGTTCGCAGTCGGCAACCCCGGCCTGCCCGCCTCTCCCGGATTCCTCCGCACATAAGCCGCCTTCAGCGTCTCCGAGGTATCGCGCGAGCCGTCATGGCTCCAGCCCGGCGGCTGGATGAGATAGTTCAATCGCTGGCCGAGCGTCAGGCCCGGCGCCAGCGCATCCTTGAACATGCCGATCCATTCGTGGAAGGCCACCTTCAGCGGGTTGAAGGTGCCGATGTTCTTGACGATGCCGTAGCGCGGCCGATCCTCCTTCAGCTCCGCGACGAAGGTGCCGAACATGCGGTCCCAGATGATCAGCGTGCCGGCATAGTTGGCGTCGAGATAGCGCGGATTGGTAGCGTGGTGGACGCGGTGGTGCGAGGGCGTGTTGAAGATGAATTCGAACCAGCCCCACATCTTGCCGATCGTCTCGGTGTGGATCCAGAACTGCCAGACGAGGTTGAAGCCGAAGACGAAGGCGATCACCGCCGGATGGAAGCCGGCGAGCACCAGCGGCGCCTGCAGGATGAAGGTGAAGGTGAACAGCCCGGTCCAGCTCTGCCTCAGCGCCGTCGAGAGATTGTAGTGCTGGCTGGAATGGTGGTTGACGTGCTCGGCCCACACCCAGCGCACCCGGTGCGCGATGCGGTGATAGACGTAGTAGCGCAAATCATCGAGCAGGAAGGCGGCGACGAACACCCAGATCGACAGGCCGAGATTGAAGAAGCGGAACTGCCACAGCCACAGCAGCGCCCAGTAGGACACGACGCCGAGCAGCAGGCCGGCAACGACATTGCCGGTCCCCATCATCAGGCTGGCCAACGTGTCGCGCGTCTCGAACGATCCCCTGGCGCGGCCGGTGCGCACCAGCCAGAGCTCGATCAGGATCGCGGCGACGAAGAACGGGATCGCAAGCTGGGTCACCTGTGGGAAATTGTACTCGTCCATCACGCCGCCTTTCGGATCCCATCATGGCCCTGCAATGCCGCCGCCACCGCGAGCGCGCCGGCTTCGTCGGCAAAGACGAAATTGCCGCCTTTCCAGGTGAAATCATTGAGCCGCAGCGAGACCGCGTTCCTTTCCCTTGCCAGGGCCAGAATGTCATGCGGCGTGACGATGCGCGTCAGAAAACAGTCGCCAATGCTCTGGACGATGCCGCAGCGCTGCGGGCCGAGATCGAGAAACGCAGCATGGACGTCGGCTGTCAGCCGCACAGCGCCTGGCCTTTCATCGGGAAAATCCTCGGCAAAGCGTGCGAGCGCGTGGTCGGCGCCGGCAAGCGTCGCGGTCGTCGTGCCACCGGTGAAGTGCACGGCCGCGACGGACAAGGCGATGCCGAACACGACAAGGACGACCAGGACTGGCAGGCTCATGGAAAGGCGACTCCTCCAGCGGCCCGCATTTCTTTGACGCGAGTCCGCCTAGATGGAATCCCTAGCATGATTGACGTTTACGTCAAAGGGGCGTCCAGCCCCGCATAGCATGACGCAAGAGCAGCCAGTGGCGGCGCAAGGTGGAGAGCGTCGCCGTTGTACTGAGCGGCGACCTGCCCGCCTTCTCCATCTTGTCGAGATAGGCACGGGTCAGCGCCAGCGGCAGGAAGGCCGGCCGCAGCGCAACGGGAAGCGCCGGCGCGCCTTTCTCGAAGGCGTTGAGATGGTCGCGCGCCAGCGCGATCATCGCAGCGATCGCGCGCTCCGCGGCGGCCCCGCCCTCTCCCTTGACGAACCCTTCCGGCGTCGTGCCGGCTGCCGAAAGGATGTCCGCGGGCACGAAACATTGTCTACGCCGACGGTGCAGCGGCAGCAGAAGCAGCAGGCCGGTGATCGCCTGCGCGCAACCGGCTCGGCCCGCCAGTTCGGCAAAGCCTGGCGCCGCGACCGGGTCGAGCACCATCGCCGCAAGCTGGATCAGCGCCGCGGCCGTTTCGCCGCAATAGCCCTCGAGGTCGGTCCGCGACGGCATCGGATCGTCATAGAGATCGAAGATGCGCGCCTCGAGCATGTTGTCGAAGGCGGATCTCGGCAGATGATTGCCGACGATCGCGGCCTTCAGGGCGTCGGCGATCGGATGGCCGGTCTCCTCCGTGCCGTCGGCATCGATGACGTCGCGCCACCATTGCAGCCTGACCTCGCCCGGCAGCGGCTCATGGATGCGGTCGCGCACGCCGGCGATCTCGGCGTTGAAGGCGTAGAGGGCAAGCAGCGCGTCGCGCTTGTCGACCGGCGCATAGAGCGCCGACAGATAACGGTCATGGTCGGCGGCCCGGGCCGCACCCATGACGATGTCGCCATTCTTGACGATGTCGGGAGTGCCGGCCATTCAGTCGACGGCGATCAGCGCTGCGGCCACGGCGCGGTCTTCGGCGAGCAGCACGTTATAGGTCCGCACCGCTGCTCCGGTCGACATCGGGTCGGCCGAGATACCGGCCTCCTTGAGCGCGGCGCGCAGTGCCGCCGGCAGCGGCCGCAATTCCTTGCCCATGCCGACCAGCAGGATCTCCACCCTGCCGGCCTCGGCGAACAGCCTGTCGAAGTCCGAGGCCTTCAGCGCCAGCGGATCGGCCGGCTCCCAGCCGTGGATGCCTGACGGCAGGACGAGCAGCGATCCGCGATGCGACATGTCGGCAAAACGGAAGCCGCCATTGCCATAGGCCTCGATCGGCGCCTTGCCGGGGAAATGCGCCTCGCGGATGATGATGCCTTTGGCCATGGGTCTAGAGCATGATGCCGAAAAGTGTGAAGCGGTTTTCGGACGACATCATGCTCTATTTCTTTACCATCCGGCCTTGGCGACGTCAGGTCGCCACGGCCTTGCCGTTGACCGGCTTCTTCTCGTCTTCGGTGGCGGCCTGCGGCCGCAACCGGAACAGGATCAGCAGCGGCGCGGCGATGAAGATCGACGAATAGGTGCCGAACACCACGCCGAACAGCATCGCCATCGTGAAGGACCGGATCACCTCGCCGCCGAACAGCACCAGCGCCAGCAGCGCCAGGATGGTGGTGACCGAGGTCAGCGTGGTTCGAGACAGCGTCTCGTTGATGGCGTTGTTCAGGAGCTGCGGCAGCGGCATCTTCTTGTATTTTCGCAGATCCTCGCGGACGCGGTCATAGACCACGATCGTGTCGTTCAGCGAATAGCCGATGATGGTCAGGATCGCCGCCAGCGACGACTGGTTGAACTCCAGCCCTGTCAGGACGAAGAAGCCGATCGTCATCACCACATCGTGCACCGTGGCGACGATGGCGCCGACCGCGAACTGCCACTCGAAGCGGAACCAGACATAGAGCAGGATGCCGACCAGCGCGATCAGCATGGCGATCGTGCCCTGCTTGGCGAGTTCGCCGGAGACCGTCGGTCCCACCACTTCGACACGGCGGAAGTCGTACTGGTCCTGCAACTCGCCCCGCACCTTGTCGATGACGGTCTGCTCGGCGTTCTCGCCGCCGTCCTGCGTACCGACGCGGATCAGGACGTCGTTCGGCGCGCCAAACTGCTGCACCTGGATCTCGCCGATGTTGAGTTCGGACAGCCGGTTGCGGATGTCGCCGAGATTGGCGTCGCCCTGCTTGGACTGCACCTCGATCATCGAGCCGCCCTTGAAGTCGATGCCGTAATTGATGTCGATGGTCAGGAACCCGACGACCGACAGGATCGACAACAGGCTGGACAAAGCGAACGTCCAGCGGCGGATGCCCATGAACGGGATTTTTGTGCCCGGCGGAATGAAGGTGACCGGCGCGCGTGGAAGTTCCTTCGGCCGGGCGCGGCGCAGCCACATTGACACCAGCATGCGGGTGAAGGTGAAAGCGGTGAAGACCGTCGTCAAAATGCCGATCGCATAGGTGATGGCAAAACCCTTGACCGGGCCGGTGCCCAGCCAGAACAGCACCACGGTGGCGATCAGCGAGGTGACGTTGGAATCGACGATCGTCGCCAGCGCCTTGGAGAAACCGGTATCGATCGACTGGATCACCGAGCGGCCGTTTCGTCGCTCCTCGCGGATGCGCTCATAGATCAGAACGTTGGAGTCCACCGCCATGCCGATTGTGAGCACGATACCGGCGATGCCGGGTAAGGTAAGCGTTGCGCCCAAAAGCGACAGCACCGCCACGATCATCGCCACGTGGACAGCGAGCGCGATGTTGGCGAGGAAGCCGAGGAAGCCATAGGCGACGAACATGAAGGCGACGACGAGAATCGAGCCGATGATGCCCGCAACCTTGCCCGCATGGATCGAGTCCTGGCCAAGGCCCGGACCGACGGTACGTTCTTCGATCACCGTCAACTTCGCCGGCAACGCGCCGGCGCGCAGGAGAACCGCAAGATCGTTCGCGCTTTCGGCGGTGAAGTTGCCCGAAATCTGGCCAGAACCGCCGAGAATTGGTTCGCGAATTTGCGGCGCGGAAATGACCTGATTGTCAAGGATGATCGCGAAGCGCTTACCGACATTCGCAGCTGTCGCCTGGCCGAACCGGGTCGCTCCTCTCGAGTTGAAGGTGAATGAAACGACCGGTTCGTTGTTCCGGGAATCATAGGTTGCCGACGCCTTGGCAAGGTCCTCCCCTGAAACGAGAACGCGGTTTTCGATCAGATAGGGAACCGGCGGATCGTCCTGGGAATAGAGCACCGACGAACCGGCCGGCGGACGATTCTTCACCGCATCCTGCGCCGGCATCGACTCGTCGACCATCTGGAAGGTCAGCTTGGCGGTCTGGCCGATGATCTCCTTCAGCCTCTGCGGGTCCTGCAGGCCCGGCACCTGAACCAGGATGCGGTCGTCTCCCTGCCGCTGAACGATCGGCTCTGTGGTGCCCAATTCGTTGACGCGACGTTCCACGACTTCGATCGATTGCGCCAGAGCGGACGAGGTACGAAATTTTATGCCGGCGTCGGTAACAGTGAATTTAAGCAACCCAGCTTCGGAATCATCCAGCGCCATTTCCTGGACAGAGCCGCCAGAGAACAAGCCGGCAGCGACGGGAGCGGTCAGCGACTTCAACGCGGTCTTTGCTGCATCGATCTGGGTCGGATCCGTGATGCGAACCTGCACGGTTCGGCCCGTTCCACCAAGTGCTGTATACTGAATCTTGGCCTCGCGCAGCAGCGTCCGGATTTCGTCACGCGCCGTCTCCAATTGCGCCTTGATCAGGTCGTTCTGATCCATCTGGAGCAGGATGTGCGAACCGCCCTGAAGGTCGAGGCCGAGCGTCATCTGCCGCTTCGGCACCCAGCTGGGCAATTGCGCCAGCATGCTTGCCGGGAAAAGATTGGGCGCGGCGAGGATCACTGTGATGGCCACGGCGAGCCAGATCAGGATCATCTTCAGGCGCGAGAAATAGAGCATTCGTTCTTATCCGTTCAGGCGTACAAGCGGCAGCGTTCCGCCATGAGGGTTAGGTTACTTCTTGGCGTTCTGGTTCGCCACCGGTTCGCCCTTGACGCGCACGTCCGAGATCGTCGAGCGCAGCGCAGTCACCTTGGTTCCGCCGCCAAGGTCGATCTCCAGCTCATTGTCGTCGATCACCTTGGTCACCTTGCCGACGAAGCCGCCACCGGTCACCACCGTATCGCCGCGGCGCACCGCCGACAGCATTTCCTGGCGCTTCTTCAGCTGTGCGCGCTGCGGCCGGATGATCAGAAAATACATGATCACGAAAATCAGGACAAACGGCAAAATCGAGATGAACATGTCTGGCGAGGCGCCGACGCCCTGGGCATATGCCGGTGTAACGAACATCAAGAAACTCCTGGGTGGTGAAATACCGCCGCGGCCGCCCCGCGAAAATTTGGCCGGAATATAGTCGCTAAACTTGCCAATGCAACTGCGCTGCGAGCCCAATCCGTTGCTTTTCCAGCCGTTTGCGACGTGCTAGAGCGTCGCAGCGGAAGCCGCTTCGAGGCCACCGAAAAGATCATGCTCCACAAAAGCTTGGGCCTGGTTCCAGCAGCGACGCCACGGAAGCTGCTCCCACATCCCGACACACCACAACACAAAGACCTGACATGACCGACAGCCTGGACGCCTTGAACAAGAAGCTCGACCGCCTGATCGAGGCGGTTTCCCGCCTCGCTCCGCCGCCCGTGCCGGAGACCGACCTCGGCGTGGCGGACTGCTTCGTCTGGCAGGCGGACCCCGGCTTTCTGGAACCGGTGCGCAAGGTCAACCGCGTCGACATCGGCCTGATCCGCGGCGTCGACCGCGTGCGCGACATCCTGCTCGACAACACCGAGCGCTTCGCGTCCGGCTACGCGGCGAACAACGTGCTCTTGTGGGGCGCGCGCGGCATGGGCAAATCCTCCTTGGTCAAGGCCGTGCATGCCACCGTCAACGCCTCCGACAAGCTCGACCGGCCGCTGAAGTTGATCGAGATCCATCGCGAGGACATCGACACGCTCCCCAAGTTGATGGGCCTCCTGAAGGCGGCTCCCTATCGCTTCATCCTGTTTTGCGACGACCTTTCGTTCGACCATGACGACACGTCGTACAAGTCGCTGAAGGCGGCGCTCGAAGGCGGCGTCGAGGGTCGGCCCACCAACGTCATCTTCTATGCCACGTCCAACCGGCGGCATCTGCTGCCGCGCGACATGATCGACAATGAGCGTTCGACCGCCATCAACCCTTCGGAAGCGGTTGAGGAAAAGGTTTCTCTTTCCGACCGTTTCGGCCTGTGGCTCGGCTTCCACAAATGCTCGCAGGACGAGTATCTCGACATGATCGACGGCTATGTCCGCCATCACGGCCTGGCGATCGACCCCGAGCAGCTGCGCGCCGAGGCGCTGGAATGGGCAACCACGCGCGGCAGCCGCTCCGGCCGCGTCGCCTGGCAGTTCACCCAGGACCTCGCCGGCCGCCTCGGCAAGCCGCTGAAGGACTAAGCGCGGACGTCACCTGGACGGCCGCGCCCCCGCAGGTCACGCGGCGTCTGGCCGATCTCGCGGCGCATCCAATGCGCCAGATGCGACTGGTGCGCGAAGCCGGTCAACGCAGCAACCTCGCTCGTGCTGAGATCGCCTCGCTGCAGCAGAACGCGCGCGCGTTCCACGCGACGCCGCAACACATAGCGATGCAAGGTGACGCCCATCGCCGCCTTGAACCATGTCCGCAAATGCGAGCTGCTCGCGCCGGCAACCCTACTTAGGCGATCGATCGAAAGCGGCTCATGGAGCGCGGCCTCGATATGCTCCAGGACGCGCTTGAGCTGGGCGTCCGACAACCGATTCACTCTCGAACCAACTATGTCTGGCCCATCGAGGCCAAGCAGCCTCACGGCAAGCGCGGCGCCAATGCTGTCGGCAAACAAAGGGCTGCTCGGCGTGCCTGCGTCGAGATCGCTCTGCAGCGCCCGGGCCAGATGTTCGATGCGCTGGTCACGCAGCAGATGGCGCGTCTCGAACCGCGACACTCGCGCCCTGCCGCCGAGTTCCGCCGCGACCCTTTCCATCAAGGCCGGCTGCAAGACGATCTCAACCGTGTCGAACGGGGTTTCCGCCTCGAAGCCGCCCTCCTCGCCGGCTGGCACAAGATCGATATCGCCGGCGCGCCTGACGAAATATCGCCCGACCTGATTGCAGTAGGAGCGCGTCGCGGCACTTGCATGCACCATGATCCGATGGTGCAGCGCCCGGGGCAGCCGATGGATGCCGGCTTCGACATGCCGGGAAACCATTGCTACGTCGGACGCGGATCGGGCCGGAGCGGATTGCGGGCGCATGCTCTCTCGATTCATGGCAAAACCTGTTCAAGATTTGGCGGTTCCCGCGCGATTTTCAATGCCGCGAACCTGTACTCACCCCTCTCCCATCAAGCTTGGAAGAGAGGTTGCCATGAGTTTGTATGTCGTTGTCGGCGCAGGCCCGGTCGGACGCGAGACCGCTCGCCTTCTTGGCGAAGAGGGACATGACGTCATTCTGACGAGCCGGAGCGTCGGCTCGAATGCGTTGCGGAACGTGCGGACCGTACAGGCCGACGCCACGGATGCCTCGGAATTGTCGCGTGTCTGCCGAGGCGCCGATGCCATCTTCATGTGCGCCATGGCCACATATCATCGCTGGCCAACCGACTTTTTCCCCATAATCGACGGCACCGTGCGCGCCGCGGAGACGGTCGGCGCCAAGCTCATCGTGCTCGGAAACCTGTATGGCTATGGGAAAAATACCAATGGCCCGCTTCGCTCCGACATGCCGCTGGACCCGACTTCGAGGAAGGGAACCGCAAGGACGATCATGTGGCAACGGGCGGCCCGTGCCGGTGTGCCGGCGATCGAAATACGCTCCAGCGACTATCTCGGGCATGGCGCGATCAGCTACTTCTCGCTGGTCGCGCTGCCCTCCATCATCGAGGGCAAGCCAACCGCCTTCATTGGAGACCTCGACGCGACCCACGCCTGGAGCTTCACCAGGGACGTCGCCAGGACACTTGCCGCGGCCTCCTTCTACACAGGCGAATGGGGACGGGCGTTCCATGTCCCCTCCCAACCCGCCTCGCCCCGGGAGCTCATCCGCAAGACCACGGCGATGCTCGGAAAAGAGGTTCCGGAGATGCGTTCCTATTCCGTCCCCGAGATGGAAGCGCTGGGCATGCATGAGCTCATCGAGATGAGCTACCTCTTCGAAAGCCCCTTGCTGGTCGACTCATCCGACTCCGAGGCACTTCTGGGTGTGAAGGCCAGCAGCCTCGAGGAGATGATCGCCGACACGCTCCGCGATCACCTTTGAGCCTTGCGGGCGGGCATTTCATACAACTGAAAAAGCCCGCTCCTTGCGAAGCGGGCTGAAGACGGCGGGCCGGACTGGAGGTCAGGCGGCCCGCAAAGGTTCTTGTTCTATTCGAGGTAGCCGGTCGGATCGACCGGGGCCGAGTTCTTGCGCACTTCGAAGTGCAGCTTGGGCGAGTCGGTGGTGCCGCTCATGCCGGACAGCGCGATCTCCTGGCCGCGCTTGACCTTCTGGCCGCGCTGCACCTCGATCGAGCTTGCATGGCCATAGACGGTGACCAGGCCGTTCTCGTGCCGCACCAGGACGGTGTTGCCGAATTCCTTGAGGCCGTCGCCGGCATAGATGACGACGCCGTTCTCGGCCGCCTTGATCGGCGTTCCTTCCGGCACCGCGATGTCGACGCCGTCCTTGCCGGAACCGAAGCCGGAGATGACACGGCCGCGCACCGGCCAGCGCATCTTGCCGATGCCGGTTGCGTCGGGCGCCTCCGCATTGTCGTCCTCGGCCTGCTGAATGACCTTGGCGTCCTTCTTCGGCGGCGTATAGGAGGCGAGCGTCTCGGTGGTCTTGGCCGCCGGCGGCGTCGTTGCCGTCGTCACTGGGTCGACGGCCGGCTTGGCCGCCGCCGCGGGCTTGGCGGACGCGACCTGAACGGTGCCGCCGGCCGGAACCTTGAGTGTCTGGCCGATCTTGAGCAGGCCGTCCTTCATGCCGTTGGCCTGCTTCAGCGCCGTTGTGCCGACGCCGGTCTTCCTGGCGATCGACGACAGCGTGTCGCCCTGCTGCACCGTGTAGGTGCCGCCGGCGCCGGCTGGCTTGGCCTCGGCCATCTGCTGCGCGGGCTTCGGGTTCTTGGAACCCGCGGCCGCGGCCGATGCATCGACCTGGGCGGCTGCCTTGCCGTCCTTGACCTTGGGCTGCTGCGGCAGCACGGCGACCTTCTCCGGAGCGGGCTGCTTCGGCGTGTTCGTCGGCTTGCCTTGCGCGACCTTCGCCTCCGCCTTGCTGGAATAGGCATAGGCGGGGATAACGATCTTCTGGCCGCTGCGGATGCCCTTCTTCGGATCGATCCCGTTGACCTTGGCGATGGCATCGGCCGGCACATGATAGTGCGCCGCCAGGCCAGAAAGCGTCTCGCCGTCGCGCACCACGATTTCGGTCGCGTGCGGCGCGGCGCTCGCATTGCGCACGGCGTCGGGCTCGGCGGTCTTGAACGGCTTGGCCGCGGCAACCGTGCCGGTGGCCGTCCTGTCGAGATGCGGCGCTGGCGCAAGCGCCGGAGCGGGCGTAAGAGCAGGAGCCGAAGCGGTACGCATCGGCTTTGCCGGAGCCGGCGCCGACGGAGGCGGCAATTGCTGGGCGGTGACCGGCTCGAGGCTCGAGCGGCTCACCGACTGGGTATGGGCGCCGTCGACCGGCGCCGGCGCGACCGTGTCGCCCGGATAGGGCTGGTCGACATTCTGCTTGTTGATGATGGCGCGCTGATTGTTGGTGGATGATGTGAAGACATCATCGACACCGTTGAAGCGCATCGACTGGGAACTGCACCCGGCCGCCGCGCCGGCAATCATCAGGACAGCGCAACCGCGCGCCAGATTACGTCTGTTTGCCTTCAAGTGATTGAATTGCATCGCACTAACCCGCACAGACCCGGTACAAACTGGCCCTGATTAAAGCGCGTTAATGTTACTGGGCGGTTAACCCGTTAGAATCCGACGAAAATTTTCTTAAAACATTGGCGGAAATTTTGGCGAGGCCGAAATCCGGGTGACGGCAACGCGGATATCCCGGCTTTCCGGCGCATCGCTACGATGAGCTGAAGGCTCCTGAACCTCGTCATTCCAGAGCGGAGCAAGGAGCGTAGCGACGTCGCTTCGCTCCTGCTCCGCCCGTGGATGACGACCGCGATAGGCGTCTCGGCCAATCGCCAGGGCATCGGATCTGCCAACGCACACTAACCAACCGGTTAGAACTTTTGTGTTGAAAAACTAGATCACCGCGGCAACACTGCGCAGGATCGGCTGCAGCCTGACCATGCCGATGTCCTCGCGCTCGAAGCGGCTGCCGACCTTGGTGAGCTTGGCCAGCACCTGCTCGCCCTCCTCCGGACCGATCGGCGCGATCACGACGCCGCCACTCGACAACTGGTCGAGCAGGAAGCGCGGCAGGCTGTCGAAGGCCGCCCAGGCGACGATGCGGTCGAACGGCCCCTCATTGGGCAGGCCGTTGGAACCGTCGGCCTGGCGGGCGATGACGTTGCTGATGGCCAGCGCCTCGAAGCGCTGCTTGGCCTGTTCGGTCAGCGTCTTGTAGCGGTCGATGGTGATGACGCGCGCCGCGAGCCTCGACATCACAGCTGCCGTGTAGCCCGAGCCGGTGCCGATCTCGAGCACGCGGTTGCCCGGCTCGATGTGGAGCGCGGCGATCACCGCCGCCTGCAGATCGGCGCCCTCGATCGCCTCGCCGCATTCGATCGGCAGCATGCCGTCCGACCAAGCGATCGCATGGAACTGGGCCGACAGGAAACCACGCCGCGGCGTCGCCTCGAAGGCGGCAACCAGCGCCTTCGGCGCCGTGCCCCTGCCCCGCAGCCTGAGCAGGAAAGCGGCGAAACCTTCGCGGTCGTCGATTCCCGTATTCATGCCAAAACCGTATTCATGCCAAAACCGTGTTCATGCCAATGCCTTGTTCATGACAACGCCTTGGTCAGCTGGTCGCGGAGTTCATGGGCGGTAAGGTCGAGCTGCAGCGGCGTCACCGACACCAGCCGGTTGTGCATCGCATATAGGTCCGTGCCCTTCTTGCCCTCGACCGGCTCGCGGCCGAAGCGCAGCCAGTAGTAAGGCAGGCCGCGCCCGTCGCGCCGCTCGTCGACCCACAGGCTATGCACCAGCTTGCCCTGCGAGGTGACGACTGTGCCTTCCACTTCGTCGGGGGTGCAGTTCGGGAAATTGACATTGAGCAGCACGCCTTCCGGCAGCGCCGTTTCCACCAGCCGCTTGAGCAGCGCCGGCGCCAGCGCTTCGGTCGTCTCGTACGGAACGACGCGGTCCTCGCCGACATAGGAATAGGCCTGGCTGACCGCGATTGAGCGCACGCCGAGCAGCGCGCCTTCCATGGCGCCCGCCACGGTGCCGGAATAGGTGACGTCGTCGGCGATGTTGGCGCCGGAATTGACGCCGGACAGGATCAGGTCCGGCGGTCCGGGCAGGATCTTTTTCGTGCCCATGATGACGCAGTCGGTCGGGGTGCCGCGCACGGCGTAATGCTTCTCGCCGATCTTGCGCAGCCTTAGCGGCTCCGAGATCGACAGCGAATGCGCATAGCCGGACTGGTCCTGCTCCGGCGCCACCACCCAGACATCGTCCGATAGCGTGCGCGCGATGCGTTCGAGCGACGCCAGCCCTTCGGCGTGGATGCCGTCGTCGTTGGTCAGGAGAATGCGCATCAAGTCACTTCGCTTCGATCTTGGCCAGACCACCCATGTAAGGCCGCAGCACTTCAGGAATGGTTACGCTGCCATCCTCATTCTGGTAGTTTTCGATGACAGCAATCAGAGCGCGGCCGACAGCGGTGCCCGAACCATTCAACGTATGGACGAAGCGGTTGCCCTTGCCGTCCTTGTCCTTGTAGCGGGCATCCATGCGCCGGGCCTGGAAATCGCCGCAAACCGAGCAGGACGAGATTTCGCGATAGGCGTTCTGCCCCGGCAGCCAGACCTCGATGTCATAGGTCTTGCGCGCGCCAAAACCCATGTCGCCGGTGCAGAGCGTCACGGTGCGGAACGGCAGGCCGAGCCGCTTCAGCACCTCCTCGGCGCATTGCGTCATGCGCTCATGCTCGGCGATCGAGCTTTCCTGGTCGGTGATCGAAACGAGTTCGACCTTGTAGAACTGGTGCTGGCGCAGCATGCCGCGCGTGTCACGGCCGGCCGAACCCGCTTCCGAGCGGAAGCATGGCGTCAAGGCGGTGTAGCGCAACGGCAGCTTTTCATGCGCGGTGATCTCTTCGCGCACGAGGTTTGTCAGCGGCACCTCAGCCGTCGGGATCAGGCCGAGGCGACCGTCGCCATGCGGCGTGAAGAACAGGTCCTCCTCGAATTTCGGCAGCTGGTTGGTGCCGAAAAGCACCTCGTCGCGCACCATCAGCGGCGGGATGATCTCTTCATAACCGTGCTCGGTGGTGTGCAGATCGAGCATGAACTGGCCAAGCGCGCGTTCCATGCGCGCCAGCTGGCTCTTCAGCACGGTGAAGCGGGCGCCGGACAGTTTCGCCGCGCGCTCGAAATCCATCATGCCGAGCGCTTCGCCGATCTCGAAATGCTCCTTCACCCAGTTCGGGCGCGTCGGCACCTCGCCGACGATCCGCTTGACGACATTGTCGTGCTCGTCCTTGCCGACCGGCACGTCCTCCAGCGGCACGTTGGGCAGCACCGCAAGCGCGTCGTTCAGCGCCTTGTCGAGCTCACGCTCGCGCGCCTCGCCGTCCTGGATGAACGCCTTGATGTCGCTGACTTCGCCCTTGAGCTTCTCGGCAAGCGCTGAATCGCCCGAACGCATGGCGTTGCCGATCTCCTTGGAGGCGGCGTTGCGGCGTTCCTGCTTGACCTGCAGCTCGCTGAGATGCGAACGCCGCGCTTCGTCCTTCGCGACCAGATCGTCGACCGTGGACTGCGCCTCGCCCGCCGACCACGAGCGCTTCACCAGCGCCTCGACAAGGGCCTTCGGGTTTTCACGAATCCATTTGATATCAAGCATGGTCGATCCTCAAAGTCATGCATGTCGCCCGGAAGTGTGCCGCGGTTCTGGAACAACAACATGCATCAAAGCTAAAACTTAAAGCGCGTCGCTTGAATTCGTTTCAGCGCGATGCGTTTTAAGGATCGAGGGCGTAAACCGCATCCGCTATCGATGCAAGACGGTGGCTATGCCGAGCGCCTCGATTTTCCCTGCTTGAACTGCCTTGCCTACGCCGACGGCGCGTCCGGCGTGTCGCTCGCGACCGAGCTCTCCGCCTCTGCCTGCTCGCGCGCCAGCCGGTCGCGCGCCTGGCTGCGCTCGATCATGCGCGACGACCAGATGGCGACCTCGTAGAGGATGATGGTCGGGACCGCGAGGCCGATCTGGCTCATCGGATCTGGCGGGGTCAGCACTGCGGCAACGACAAAGGAAAGGACGATCGCCCATTTGCGCTTCTCGGCCAGCGCCTGCGACGACAATATGCCGACGCGCGTCAACAGGCTGGTCACCACCGGCAGCTGGAACACCAGGCCGAAGGAGAAGATCAGCGTCATGATCAGGCTGAGATATTCCGAAACCTTCGGCAGCAGCGAAATCTGCACCTGATCGTTGGTGCCGGTCTGCTGCATGGCCAGGAAGAACCACATCACCATCGGGGTGAAGAAGAAATAGACCAGCGAGGCACCCATCAGGAACAGGATGGGCGACGCGATCAGGAAGGGCAGGAAGGCGCTGCGCTCGTTCTTGTAGAGGCCCGGCGCGATGAACTTGTAGATCTGCGTGGCGATCAGCGGGAAGGCGATCACCATGCCGCCGAACATGGCGAGCTTCACCTGGGTGAAGAAGAACTCCTGCGGCGCGGTATAGATCAGCTCGACCTTGTGCGGATCGAGCCCTGCCCATTGCGTCGCCCATTTGAAGGGGACGACCAGAAGGTTGAACAGGCGCTTGGCGAAGAAGAAGCAGACGAGAAAGGCGACGAAGAAGCCGCCCAGCGACCAGATCAGGCGACGGCGCAGCTCGATGAGATGCTCGATCAGCGGCGCCGACGATTTCTCGATTTCTTCCCGCTCCTTGTCCGATACGCTCACTTGGCGGCTCCCGCCGTCTTCTTGGTGTCAGATGTCTTCTTTGCGGCCGGCTTCTTCGCCACCGCAGGCTTCGCCTTGGGCGCGGCTTTTCCGGCAGTCGCTGCGGCTTTGGCCGCAGCCGGCGGGGATTTGGCCGGCGCTTTTGCGGTCGGTGCCTTAGTTGCCGCAACCGGCTTGGCAGCGGCGCCAGCCGCAGCCTTTTTCGCGGGCTTGGCCGCCAGAGGGACCGCCGAAACCGATGCCGTGACGGAGGCGTCGGTCATGGCGGGGAAGGTCGGGGAGGTCGAAGCAGCCTCGGCTCCGCCGGCGCCGGGCATGTCCGTCGCGCCGTTCTTGAGCGGCTCGGCGGCCTGCGGCGTCTCCGCTGCCGGCGCCGCCGGATCGGCGGCCGGCTTGGGCTTCATCATCGTATCGACGCCGGACCGCACATCGGCCGCGGCCTGCTCGAAGGGATTGAGCTGCTTGCGCACCTCGTTCATCGGATTGAGACCGCGCAAGCTATCGATCGAACTCTTCACGTCGTCGAGTTCGGCTTCCTTCAGCGCTTCGTTGAACTGCTTCTGGAAGTCGCCGGCCATGGCACGCAATTTCGCCGCGGTGCGGCCGAAGGTGCGCAACATGTTGGGCAAATCCTTGGGCCCGACGACCACGATCATGACGACCGCGATCACCAGCAGTTCGCTCCAACCGACTTCGAACATGGCAATCTATTCCGACGGGTGCCTGCCGCCCAAAAATGCGAAGCGGTTTTGGGACAACAGCATGCTCAAACCAACAAACGGGATCAGCTCTTGCTGACCTTTTCCTTGCCCGGCGAAACAGTTTCGTCAGCGCGGTGCTCGACGGTACGCTTGTCGTCCGCAACGTCGTCGTCAGCCATGCCCTTCTTGAAGCTCTTGATGCCCTTGGCCATGTCGCCCATCAGTTCCGGGATCTTGCCGCGGCCGAACACCAGAAGCACGATGACCAGCACGATCATCCAGTGCCAAATCGAAAATGAACCCATTGCCAATCTCTCTCGAATGTTTTCCCTGGCGATGATCTATGCGTTTTCGCTCGGGGATTCAAACACAACCGCAATGAAGTTGATAAAATGGCTAGCGGATGTCACGCACTTTCGGCGTGAGCGCCTTGCTACGAATCCGCGCAGGCCTTGCTAATAAACCATCCGCGCCGGCTTCGCGCTCACTCTTCCGTGACGCGCGGCGTCAGCAACCCGAGTTCCTCGAGATCGATATCGGTCAGCTCATCCTCGTCCTCGGTCAGCGCATCCGGGTCGGCCGGCGGCACCGGCATCGAGAAGTTGGCCGGCATGCGCGTCGAGAGCAATCCGGCGCCCTTCAGTTCTTCCATGCCAGGCAGATCGCGGATCTCCTCCAGCGCGAAATGATCCAGGAAAGCGTCGGTGGTGCCATAGGTCACCGGCCGTCCAGGCGTGCGGCGACGACCGCGCATCCTGACCCATTCCGTTTCGAGCAGCGTGTCGAGCGTGCCCTTGGACGTTTCCACGCCCCTGATGTCCTCGATCTCGGCGCGCGTCACCGGCTGGTGATAGGCGATGATCGCCAGCACTTCGAGCGCCGCGCGGGAGAGCTTTCTCTGCTGGACGGAGTCCCGGCTCATCAGGAAAGCCAGGTCGCCAGCGGTGCGGAAGGCCCAGGCATCGCCGACCCGCACGAGGTTGACGCCGCGCTTGGCATAGATTTCCTGCAAATCCGCCATTGCGGCGGCAATGTTCACGCCTTCGGGCAGGCGCGCTGCAAGCTGCTTTTCGCTGACTGGCTCGGCGCTGGCGAAAATGATCGCCTCGGCCATGCGCACGGCTTCCGACAATTGCAGCCGCTCGGCGGGGTTTTCGATGGAGCCCTGCTCGGCCATCTCGTCTTCCGGTTCGTCCTCGACCTTGAACGGGATGACCGAAGCGTTGGCGCGTTCGCTCATGATACCACCTCGACTGCCCTTACCCCTTGCGCGCGGCCGCGCAGGTAGATCGGCGCGAACACCTGATCCTGCCGCACTTCCAGTTTGCCCTCGCGCACCATTTCGAGCGTCGCCGCGAAGGAACTGGCCATCGCCGTGCGCCTTTCCTCCGGCGCCGCCAGATATTCGATCAGGAAGCTGTCGAGCGCCGTCCAGTCGCCAACCGAGCCGATCAGCCGCGCCAGCACCTCGCGCGCATCCTTGAGCGACCACACGGCGCGCCGGGCGATCGTCACATTGTTGATGGCCTGCTTCTGGCGCTGCTGCGCGTAGGCGGTGAGCAGATCGTAGAGCGAAGCCGAAAAGCTGTTGCGCTTCTCGACAATGACCATTTCCGGCATGCCGCGCGCAAAGACGTCACGGCCAAGGCGGTTGCGATTGACCAGCCGCGCCGAGGCGTCGCGCATGGCTTCCAGCCGCTTCAGCCGGAATTGCAGCACCGCCGCCAGCTCCTCGCCGCTCTCGCCCTCTTCGCCCGGCTGTTTCGGGATCAAGAGCTTCGACTTCAGGAAGGCGAGCCACGCCGCCATCACCAGATAGTCGGCGGCAAGCTCGAGCCTCAGCGCCCGCACCTTCTCGATGAAGGCCAGATATTGCTCGGCAAGCGCCAGGATAGAAATGCGCGCCAGATCGACCTTCTGGTTGCGGGCAAGATGCAAGAGAAGATCGAGCGGACCTTCGAAACCCGCCACGTCGACGACCAGCGACGGGTCGCCGGTCAGGCGTGAATCGTCGTTCTCGGCCCATAGACGGTCCATCGGTGCGGCCTTCGCGGCCTTGGCTTCCAATGTCTCCGCCACTTGCCTTTTGTCCCTTCGGTTCAGGCCACCGCTTCGAAATAGGTGGCGAATTCCGCGCGTATCGCCGTTTCGTCGGCGACGTCGCGATCCTTTATATAGGTCAGCGCCCGCTCCGCGCGCTGCAAGGACTTGCCCGACAGCGCCGTCGTGCGCGAGGCGATCCCCGACATCTCCTCGAAAACGCCGTTGCAGTGAAGGACGAGATCGCAGCCGGCCGCAAGGATCGAGGCCGCCTTTGTCGGGAAATCCCCAGAAAGTGCCTTCATCGAGGTGTCGTCGCTCATCAGCAGCCCGTCGAAGCCGATCTCGCCGCGGATCACCTGATCGACCACCTTGGCGGACGTCGTCGCCGGATTGTCGGGGTCGACGGCGCTGTAGACGACATGCGCCGTCATCGCCATCGGCAGCTCTCTGAGCGCCTTGAAAGGGGCGAAATCATGCCGGCTGAGCTCCTCCAGCGGCGTATCGACGGTCGGCAGCGCGAAATGGGTATCGGCAAAAGCCCGGCCGTGGCCGGGAATATGCTTCATCACCGGCAGCACGCCGCCGGACATCAGCCCCTCGGCCGAAGCCCGGCCAAGCTCGATCACCGCATTGGGCTCCTTGCCATAGGCGCGCGCGCCGATGACGTCGCTGGCGCCTTCGACCGGCACATCGAGCACCGGCAGGCAGTCAGCCGTTATACCCAGGCGGGAGAGATCGAAGGCATGCAACCGCGCCATCAGCCAGGCGGCGCGGCGGCCGGCTTCCTTGTCCTCGCGCCACAGCGCGCCGAGCGCGCCGCCGGCGGGATAGTTCGGCGCCAGCGGCGGACGCAGGCGCTGCACCCGGCCGCCTTCCTGGTCGATGAAGACCGGAGCGTCCGGTCGGCCGACGCTGTCGCGCATCGCGGCGACAAGGTCGCGGATCTGCCCGGCTTCACCGATGTTGCGCGCAAACAGGATGAAGCCCCAGGGACGTTCATCGCGATAGAAGCGGATTTCGTCTTCGGTGAGGGATTTCCCGGCGCAGCCGAGGATCATGGATTTTGATTCGCTCATAGACGGAAGCTTAAGGCTTTGAGCGAGCAAAGGGAATCACCCCTGCCCTTGGACACGCCAAAGGCCACAACCGTCCACAACGAAAAGCCGGCGCGGCTTTGCGGCGGCGCCGGCTTGAAAGGCTGGACAGGTCAGCGCGATACGAAGCAGTTGCCGCCGGCCGCCTTGTAGCTGGTGCAAAGGTTGATCGCATCGTTGCGTGACTGGGCCGGGACGCGGACGCGGTAGAAGGTGCCCTTGCCAGCGACCTCGGCCTTGACGATGTTGGCGGTGCGGCCGGAGAGCACGCTGCCATAGCGGCGCTGCAGGTCCTGATAGGTCGACTGCGCGCTTTCGACCGTCGGCTGCGAGGCGATCTGCATCGACCACGAGCCGCCGCCCGCTGCCGCCGCCGGATCGATCGAAGCGACCTGGTCCGGCTTGACCTCGCCGACGATATCGACCGGCTGGTCGGACGGACGCGCCGGCGCCACCGGCACCACCGCCGGCGTGTTGGTCGACTGCGCCTTGGCTTCAGCCTTCTTCGCGGGCTTCGCCGGCTTGACGGCAGGCGCATCGGCCTGGTCCGTATCGGAAGCCACGGTTCCCGTCTGCTGGCCGTCGGAGGCCGGCGCGACATGCTGCGGCGCGGGATCGCTCGGCTCGGCCGCCGCGACCTTCGGCGCGGCCGGAGCCGGGTCCTCGCGCGGCACCAGCGAGCCGTCAGGCTTCACCATCATGGTCTTCACCTTGCGCGGTGCGACCGCGACGACGTCGTTGCTGGCGCCGTTGTCGGCATCCTGCTGCAGCACCTGGGCGATGCGGTCTTCCGACTTCGGCGTCGGTGCTGCCGGCTGGGCGCTCGCCGGCGCAGCAGGTTGCGCGCTTTTGGGCGCAGCCGCTTGCGCGACGCCGGGCAAGGCTGTGTCCGAATTGTCGGCGGCGCCAGTTCCGGCCGCAGCGTCGTTGTCGTTGGGCGAGAGATCGACGACCCGGCTCGGCGGCGGTTCCTTCGACGCCAGGTCCACGGGCTGCTCGGTGGTGTTCACCAGCTTCTGCTGCACCGACTCGGCGGGCTTCGTCGCGCCGCCGCCCTTGGCCACCGCGTCATAAACCTTGTTGTCCTGGTTCGGCACCACCGCGCCGCCCGGGTTTTCGGGCTTCACCTTGATCGGCGAATTGTCGGCCTTGACGATCACCGGAGCCTCGCCACCACCCTTGCCGCCGAAGGAGAAGGCCAGCGCGCCAAGGCCGCCGAGAACCACCACGGCGCCGACCAGCGCCGCGATCATCACGCCGCGCCGGCGCGGCTGCGCCGCCGCGCGCTCGGCAAGCCCGGGGATCGCCATCGCTTCCTCGAGCTCGGGATCGTAGTCGAGCTCGTCGGCGGCGAAATCCTCCGCCTGCGAAACCGGCCGGCTGCCCGGCAGGTCGTCGGCGTCATAATCGTTCGCGACGGCAAACGAAGCCGGGGCCACCGGAGCCGCCGGAGCCTCGGCGCGCAAATCGCGACGGTCGTAGCCATTGAAGCCGGCGCTGTAGGATTCGTCGTCATAGCCCCGGTTCTGCGTCGGCGCCGACGCGATCTCCGTCGCGTTCATGTCGGTGAGCAGGCTGGCGAATTCCGCATCGAGATCGTCGTAAGCGGGGGCCGCCGGCTGATCTTCCTCGAAGCTGAGCTCCGGAATGTCGAGGTCGTCCGCGAGCGCCACCACGCGCTCCGGCACATCGACCGTCTCGACATCCGGCACGTCGTCATGCTGGCCGGGCCGCGGCGGAGACGCCGGCGACTGCGCCGGCTTGGCATAGGCGGCATAATCCGTTGCCGGTTCGCTGCGATAGGTCGGCTCGGCCATCTGCACTGGCGCCGAAGGCGCCGCCATCTGTACCGGCGCCGGGGGCGCGGCCATCTGCGCCGGAGCCGAGGGCGACGGCTGCGCGGCAAACGAAGCCTGCGCCGGCGGAGCGGAGGTCGGGGTAGAACGGCTCCACGACCTGGCTGATTCCGCAGGCGTCGAATGCAGCCAATCGGAGGAATTTACCGGAGACCTCGCCGTGGCGGCTGCCGCCCGCTCAGCCTCGATACTCCGAGCGAAAGCGGCACCGAAATCGTCATCGAAATCAACATCGGCCTCGGCCGAGCTTGAGAAATCCTGGCGATCGAGCTCGCCGGCAAGCAGGTCGTCCATGTCGCTCTCTGCCGGCTGAGCGCCATGCCCGTTCTGCGCCGGCTGGTGCTCGTCGATATCCCAGTCGAGATCGTCGGCTGCCGCCTTCCCGCCAGCATAGCTCGCGGATTCCGCAACCAGGCGCGGCGCGGGAGCAGGCTCCTTGACCACCGGCATCGGCCGCGCGGTCATGGCGCCGAGCAGCGCATTGAGCTCGTCTTCCAGGCTGCGCTCGCTGGCTGCCGGCTTGGCCGGCTCGACGGCGGCGACAGGCGGAACCGGAGCGGCGACGGTGGGAGCCGGCTCAACCGCGACCGGCTGCGACCGGGCAGCGGGCTCGACGACCGGAGCTTGCGGCTCCTCATTCAGCGCATCGCGGAAACTCAGTTCGAAATCGTCATCGAGGGTCAGCGCGGCGGCAGGTTCGGGCGCCGGGAACTCCGGTTCGGCGGCAAAATGGGCCGGCTCGGTCGGCGCCTCGACCATCGGCGCAGGCTCGTCGTCAAGCTCCGGCTCTTGAACATCCTGAGCCTGACCGAGATTGACATCGGCATCGCTCATCGCCTGGTCGAAATGACCGGCAAAATCATCCTCGGAAATCAGTGGCGCAGCCGCTTGAGTTTCGACTGGCTCGACGGCCTGGGCGTGCTGCTCCGGCTCGTGGCTCTCAAACGACAACTCGTCTTCGAGCGACATCTGGACCGCATTGTCGAAATCGGCGTCGAACGCCTCCTCGCTCGCGGCCTGCACGGCTTCGACGGCGTCCTGACGGGCGTCGGCCGGCTCGCGATAGTCGAGATTCGCGGGTTCGTGATGGTCGAGCTGGAAATCCTGATCCAGCGAAGCAGCCATTTCCTGATCGATCGGAAGCTCGTCCTCGAGCGGCGAGACATCCAGCGAACTGGCGACGGCCTTGTCGAAATCATCGTCGAAAGCGACTTCCGGCTCGGGAGCTTCTTGTGACTCGGGCGCGAAATGCGGCTCGGATGCGAAATGCGCCTCCGGCGCAACCTCCTGCTCCGGCGCGAAATCCGGCTCCGGCGCACGGGCCACGGCGAAATCGGCATGATCCGCCGCGTCGTCGAACACGAAATCCTGCTCGAAGGAAGCAGTTAGCTCATCGTCATTGGCGGCGCTGGCAGCCTCGAAGGCCGGCTGATTGCCGATCTGGTGTATGGCAGCCTGCTGAGCGACCGGAGCGCTTTCCTCGGCGGAATCGAACTCGCCCATCAACTCCTTCTCGAGGTCGATGTCGAAATCGCCCTCCTCCACGGTCTGATGGGCCGGCATGGCTTTCTCGGCCGCGGGGGCCGGCTGCCTCGCCGGCTGGCGCGGATCGAAACCCATGATCCGGGTCAGCTCCGCGAACGGATCATCGTCGGCGATATCGTTGTGGTCGGCTACTTTCAGCGGGGTTCTGTCTGCCATTATTGTTCCCGAACTCGCACACAGTCGGACGCCATGGACGTCGCGCAGGGTTGGCCCTTACCAGCGCAATGTGGGCAAAAGGTGACAGGTTTTTTAGTTAAACCTAACGCATTTCAGTGGGCGCGTCTGCCCCGATCAGCGTCAGGCCGGAGGTCAAAACATCCGAAACAGCCTGCACCAGCCCTAGTCTGGCATAGGTTGATTCTCGGTCGTTAACCTTAACAAAACGTAAGTCCTGGTTGTCATGGCCGCGATTCCACTGTGCATGGAAGCCGGAAGCGAGATCGTAGAGGTAGAATGCGAGCCGGTGCGGCTCCAGCGAAAGCGCCGCGGACTCGATCAGCCGGGGATATTCAGCCAGCTTCCGGATCAGCGCGATCTCACCCTCGTCCGTCAGCGCAGCCACGGAAGCCGCGAGCCGGTTGCGGTCGAAATTTGCCTCGCCAAGCTGCTCGCTCGCCTGCCTGAAGACGGAATGGCAACGCGCCGACGCATACTGCACGTAGAACACCGGATTGTCCTTCGACTGCTCCGTGACCTTGGCGAAGTCGAAATCCAGCGGCGCGTCGTTCTTGCGGTAAAGCATCATGAAGCGGATCGGGTCGCGGCCGACCTCGTCCACCACCTCTCGCAAGGTGACGAAATCGCCGGACCGCTTCGACATCCTGACGGGCTCGCCGTCACGGAACAGTTTTACGAGCTGGCAAAGCAGCACGGTGAGCTTGACCGTATCGCCGGCAACCGCCCGCGCCAGCGCCTCGAGCCGCTTCACATAGCCGCCATGGTCGGCGCCAAGCACATAGATCAGGTCGACGAAGCCGCGCTCGACCTTGTCCTTCAGATAGGCGACGTCGGCCGCAAAATAGGTGAACGAACTATCCGACTTGACGAGCGCCCGGTCCATATCGTCGCCGACCGCGGTCGAGCGGAACAGCGTCTGCTCGCGGTCTTCCCAATCGTCCGGCTTCTCGCCCTTGGGCGGCGGCAGCGTGCCCTTGTAGATATGCCCTTTGAGGGTCAGGTCGGCGATCGCCGCCCGGATCTTCCTGGCATTGTCGGCATGCAGCGTGCGCTCCGAGAAGAACACGTCGTGGTGCACGTTGAGCAGCGCCAGATCCTCGCGGATCATCGCCATCATCGCATCGACGGTGCGGTCTTTGACGATCGCCAGCGCTTCATCTTCCGGCATCTGCAGCAGGCCACGGCCGAATTCCTTGGCCAGCGCCTGGCCGACGGGGACCAGATAATCGCCCGGATAGAGACCGGACGGGATCTCGCCGATATTGTCGCCGAGCGCCTCGCGATAGCGCAGGAACGCCGAGCGTCCCAGCACGTCGATCTGCGAACCCGCGTCGTTGATGACGTATTCCTTGGTCACGTCGTAGCCGGCGAAGGCCATCAGATTGGCCAAGGCGTCGCCGACCACGGCGCCGCGGCAATGGCCGACATGCATGGGCCCGGTCGGGTTGGCCGAGACATATTCGACATTGGCCTTGCGGCCGCCGCCGATGGTCGAGCGGCCATAGTTGCGCCCCTCGCCAAGCAGCGCTGTCAGATGCGTGTGCCAGAACGCGTCCTTGAGCCTGAGATTGACGAAGCCCGGCCCGGCGACATCGGCTGAGGCAACGTCCGCGTCGGCGCGAAGCGCTTCGGCCAGTCTTTCGGCAAGCGCGCGCGGGTTCTGTCCAGTGGGCTTGGCCAGCACCATCGCCGCGTTGGTTGCGAGATCGCCGTGGCTAGCGTCGCGCGGCGGCTCGACCGCGATACGCGACAGGTCGAGCGCGGCCCCGTCCTTGTCTTTCAGGTCAAGGGCTTCGACGGCCTTTACGATCCGCGCGTTGAAATCGGCGAAGATATTCATTGGATATGCTCTGGGCTTTAAGAGGCGACCGGCTCGATGGCCGGCAAAATCGAGGCTCGCCCTAGCTCAAATCGGGCGTATGGTCAAACAGACGCCGATGCTCCTTGAGCGCATAGGTGTCGGTCATGCCGGCCAGGAAGTCGGCAACGCTGCGCGCCTTGATGCGATCCTCGGCCCGGTCGAGCCCTTCGCGCCAGCCATCGGGCATGACGCGCGGATCGGCGAAATAGACGTCGAACAGCTCGCGCACGATGCGCTCGGCGTCGGCCCGCACCCGCATCACTTCCGGATGCCGGTAGAGGTGCTTGTAGAGGAAAGCCTTCAGTTCTTTCTCCGCCGCGGCCATGCCTGTCGAAAAGGTCACCAAGGTCTCGCCCGCCGCGCGCACCGCATCGGCGCTGTCCGGTTTCAGGCGCTCGATATTGGCGGTGGTCGACCCGATGACATCCTCCACCATCAGCGTGATCTGCCGGCGCATCAGCTCGTGGCCGGTGCGGACGTCGTCAAGCTGGGGATATCGCTCACGAACGCCTCTCAGGATCGAGCCGGGCAAGCCGACCTCCCCCAGCATGTCCAGCGTCAGCAGGCCGGCGCGCAGGCCGTCGTCTATGTCATGGTTGTTGTAGGCAATGTCGTCGGCGATCGCGGCGCACTGCGCCTCGATGCCGGCGAAACGGTCGAGCTCGAGGTCGTGCAGCTCGGAATAGTCGCGGATCGCTTGCGGCACCGGACCCTTGAGCCCCTTCCCGCTCGCATCGGTCAGCGGGCCGTTGTGCTTGACCAGCCCTTCCAGCGTTTCCCAGGTGAGGTTCAGCCCGTCGAATTCGGCATAGCGGCGCTCGAGCCTTGTGACCACGCGCAGCGACTGGGCGTTGTGATCGAAACCGCCCCAGGCGGCCATCTTCTCGTTGAGCGCGTCCTCGCCGGTATGACCGAAGGGCGTGTGGCCGAAATCATGCACCAGGGCGACTGCTTCGGCGAGATCCTCGTCGCCGCGCAGCGCCCGTGCCAAGGCACGCGCGATCTGCGCCACCTCGATCGAATGCGTCAGCCGCGTGCGGTAGTGGTCGCCCTCATGCGCGACGAAGACCTGCGTCTTGTGCTTCAGCCGGCGGAAAGCGGTGGAATGGATGATGCGGTCGCGGTCGCGCTGGAACGGCGTGCGGGTCGGGCTTTCGGGCTCCTCGAACAGGCGCCCGCGCGAGCGCGCCGGGTCGCTCGCATAGACGGCGCGCGGCCGATCGCCGAACCCGATGTCGCCGAGAGCATCCTTGCCCTGCCGCTCGTTCATTGACCCACCAGTTGACTCAGGCCTGCCTGCTTCATACCTATCATGTGAAACCGAAAGCAAGGTGACGCCGATGGGCGCGGATGCCAAGACTGCCATGAAGGTCGAAATGACCGATGCTGCGGCCAAGCGGATCGCCAGGATTGTCTCCAGCGAACCAGGCAAGACGGCTCTGCGGGTCTCCGTCGAAGGCGGCGGCTGCTCGGGCTTTTCCTACAAGTTCGATCTCGTCGCAGGTGCGAACGATGACGACGTCGCCATCGAGAAGGATGGCGCGACGGTCCTGATTGATGACCTGTCGCTGGTCTATATGGGCGGCTCGGTGATCGATTTCGTCGACGACCTGATGGGCCAGTCCTTCCAGATCAGGAATCCGAACGCGGTTGCTTCCTGCGGCTGCGGCACCAGCTTCTCAATCTGATCGACCGAGACTTCGCAGGCCTATGACCGGTGCGAACCGGGTAGCCCATGGCTGTCGCCGGGTATTGGCAGGAATGCGAATGGACGGCCTTTCTAAAGGCCGGCGCAGGCAATACGATCGGCTTCGTCGAACGCCTTCCGTCCGAACAGCATCGAGGCCTGCATGAAGATCGTCACCTGGAACATCAACGGCGTTCGCGCCCGCATCGGCAACCTCACCCACTGGCTGACCGAAAGCGCGCCGGACATCGTGTGCCTGCAGGAGATCAAGACGGTCGATGAGCAGTTCCCGCGCGCCGAGATCGAGGCGCTGGGCTACAATGTCGAGACCAATGGCCAGAAGAGCTTCAACGGCGTCGCGATCCTGTCGAAGCTTCCTTTCGACGAGGTCAACCGCGGCTTGCCGGGCGACGACGCGGATGACCATGCACGCTTCATCGAAGGCGTCTTTTCGACCGACCAGGGCGCCCTGCGCGTCGTCTCGCTCTATCTGCCGAACGGCAATCCGATCGACGATGAGCGGAAGTTTCCCTACAAGCTGGCCTGGATGGCGCGGCTGGAGCGCTGGGCGCAAGAGCGACTGCGCCTGGAAGAGGCGCTGGTGCTGGCCGGCGACTACAATGTCATCCCGGAACCGGCCGATGCCCGTTTTCCCGAAAACTGGCTGGGCGACGCGCTGTTCCAGCCGCAGACGAGGCAAGCCTTCCGGCGGCTGAAGAATCTCGGCTTCACCGAGGCGGTGCGCAGTGTGACCGACTCGCCCGGCGTCTACACCTTCTGGGATTATCAGGCAGGCGCCTGGCAGAAGAACAACGGCATCCGCATCGACCACCTGCTGTTGTCACCGGAAGCCGCCAACCGTTTTGCGTCGGCCTCGGTGGAAAAGCACGTCCGCGCCTGGGAAAAGCCGTCCGACCACGTGCCGGTCGCGATCGAGCTCAGCCTGCAGCCGGCCTGAGACGTCCTGCCGTCAGGACCTGATCTCGCCACAAATCCCGTCTTTGATATGGATTGCTGTGGGGGTTGAATGGCGATCCGATTTCCTTTTCGGCCGGTCGGCCTTGCTTTGGCGCTTGCCGCGCCGACGCCATCGCTGGCGGCGCCGACCTGTCTTGCCAATGGCAAATCCTTCGATGTCGGCCAGACGGCGTGCCTGACTATTGCCGGCGAAAGTCACCTCGCGCGTTGCGACATGGTCCTCAACAACACGTCCTGGACCAGGATCAAGGACGAATGTCCGGGGGAAGCGCCCAAACCGCACCCGACATCGCTCTCGACTCCGACGCCTGGTCCGGCGCCGACAGAGCCGACCGAGAACTGAAGCGCCGCCGATCTCCCCACCATCCAGGTTACGCTACGCACACATCTTCCGTGACTGGCGTGCCTGATCAGGCCGAGGCTTGATTGCCACGTGGTTCCCCCAATCCGTCGCTGCTTCGCAGCGCCACCTTTCCCCCCTCCGGGGGGAAAGGAAGGGAGGGTTGCTGGACGGAGCGTTGACGACAAAAAGCTTGGCGCCTTTCCTCTACCCCGTCGATCGGGGGAGAGGTGGCTCGGCGAAGCCGAGACGGAGTGGGGGTCGACCAGCGCTGCACTAGAGAATGCATGCGCCAAGCTACCACGCACGCTATCGCCAAACCTGCGCTTACTGGTCGCCGTTATTTCCCTTGGTCAGGATATCGTCCGCGAGCGAGATCGCGGTCCGGCGATCGGCCTCGCCGGCCGCGGCGAAAGCCTCTTCCTGCATGTTGCGGATCCAGGGCTGATCGGCCGCCGGAGCCCGCTGCAGCGCCGCCGTCATCATTGCCAGGCCGCGCACGACCTTGCCGCTCTGGAACAGGAGGTTGCCGAGCGTCGCCTGCGCGCCGGCATGGCCCTTCTCGGCCGCCAGTTGCAACCAGCGGCCTGCCTGCTTGACGCTGGCCTTCACGCCGCCCTCGCCCTTGAGGAACATCTGGCCGATCTCGAACTGGGCATTAGGATTGCGGTAGTTGGCGGCGGCGCGCATGTAATATTCCTGTGCGGCGACGTCGTTCTCCTCGACCGGGGTGCCGGGAATGCCCTTGCGCAGATAGTCGCCGAGCGCCACCAGCGCGTCAGAGACGTAGCTCTCTTCCGGCGAGCCGGGCTCGACATCCTGGTCGACGATTTCCGAGAAGAACTTGAAGGCGGCATAGTCGTCGCGCGTCACGCCATCGCCTTCGGCGTACATGCGCGCAAGCTTCCAGGTGGCGCCGATCTGGCCGTTCTCGGCGGCGTATTTATAAGCTTCGACAGCCTGTTCCTTATGGCCGCTCTTGTAGGCGGAGAAGCCGAACTGGAACACTGCCCATGGGCTCGATTGCGGCTTCACGCCGGTCTTGTCGTCAAACACCTTGTCGTCGAAGGCCACGGCCTGCCCGACGGCGCCCAAGGTCGCGACTGCGACCAGTGCCGGTAGGACAAACGACCTCAACACCTCAGATGTCCGCATAGCAGTGTGTTTCTTTCGCACCGCCGGGATGGGTCACCGCGCCGTCGCGGGCCGACCCTACGGTCTGCGCATATTTCCAGATCGCGCCGGACTGATAGTCGGTCTTGCGCGCCTTCCAATTCTTTGCCCGGGCCGCCAGCTCGGCGTCCGACAAGGCAACTTCGATCGTGCCCTTCACGGCGTCGATCGAGATCACGTCGCCATCCTTGATCAGCCCGATCGGACCGCCGACCGCCGCCTCCGGCCCGACATGGCCGATGCAGAAGCCGCGCGTGGCGCCGGAGAAGCGCCCGTCGGTGATCAGCGCCACCTTGCCGCCCATGCCCTGGCCGTAGAGTGCGGCCGTCGTCGACAGCATCTCGCGCATGCCCGGACCGCCGCGCGGCCCCTCGTAGCGGATGACGAGAACCTCGCCTTCCCGGTAGTCGCGCTGCGTGACCGCTTCGAAGCACTCCTCTTCCGAATCGAAGCAACGCGCCGGACCCGAAAATTTCAGTTCCGACATGCCCGCGACCTTCACGATCGCACCTTCGGGGGCAAGGTTGCCCTTCAAGCCCACAACGCCGCCTGTCTTGGTGATTGGCCGATTGGCGGGACGCACAACATCCTGGCTCTCATTCCAGGCAACGTGCTCCATATTTTCGGCCAAAGTGCGGCCGGTGACCGTCATGCAGTCGCCATGCAGATAGCCATGGTCGAGCAGCGTCTTCATCAGGAGCGGAATGCCGCCGGCCTCGAACATGTCCTTGGCGACATATTTGCCGCCCGGCTTGAGGTCGGCGATATAGGGTGTCTTCTCGAAGATCGCCGCCACGTCGAACAGGTCGAACTTGATGCCGGCCTCATGCGCGATCGCCGGCAGATGCAGCGCCGCGTTGGTCGAGCCGCCGGTGGCGGAAACGACGGTCGCAGCATTCTCCAGCGCCTTGCGCGTGACGATGTCGCGCGGCCGGATGTTCCTGGCGATCAACTCCATGACCTTTTCGCCCGAGGCGAAATTGAAGCGGTCGCGCATTTCGTAGGGCGCCGGCGCGCCGCAGGAATAGGGCAGCGCGAGGCCAATTGCTTCAGCAACGGTCGCCATGGTGTTGGCGGTGAATTGGGCGCCGCAGGAGCCGGCCGAGGGACAGGCCGCCTGCTCGATCTCCAGCAGATCGGCATCGCTGATCGTGCCGACCGAATGTTGGCCGACCGCCTCGAACACGTCCTGCACGGTGATCTGCCGGCCGCGATAGCTGCCGGGCAGGATCGAGCCGCCATAAATGAAGATCGACGGCACGTTGAGGCGCACCATCGCCATCATCATGCCGGGCAGCGACTTGTCGCAGCCGGCGAGCCCGACAAGGGCATCGTAGCAATGGCCGCGCATGGTGAGCTCGACCGAATCGGCGATCACTTCGCGCGACACCAGCGACGACTTCATGCCCTGGTGACCCATGGCGATGCCGTCGGTGACGGTGATGGTGCAGAACTCGCGCGGCGTGCCGTTGGCGGCCGCAACGCCCTTCTTCACCACTTGCGCCTGGCGCATCAGCGAGATGTTGCAGGGCGCCGCTTCGTTCCAGCAGCTGGCGACGCCGACCAGAGGCTGCGCGATCTCGGCCGCCGAAAGGCCCATGGCATAGAGGTAGGAACGATGCGGCGCCCGCGCCGGACCAACGGTCACGTAGCGGCTGGGAAGCTTGGCCTTGGAGATTGCCTTGGCGTCCATCATCGTCCTTGCCGCACACCCCGCGGCCGGTCCCATCGCCGCGCCAACCTGGCACGCATCCCGGGACATATCTCGGGTGCTCCGGGTTTATGGCGGGAAATGGGCAGTTCCCTTTGTCTGACTTCTACAGCAGGGGTTGTTCAGAAAGTGTTGCCGAAACGTCACAATCGCATCGGGCGCCGGTTGCGCGGCGAATCTGCAACAGCGGGCGGAAGGGCGAGGCCGAAGCAACAGTCACGAACAAAAAAGGCCGGGCGATGCCCGGCCTTTTTTGTTGAATTTTCAGAAACTTAGAACTTGATCTTGATTCCGCCCGAGATCGCCGTGACAAGATCGTTGCCGAAGTCATAGCTGGCGTCCGCACCAACAATCTTACCGTTCTCGCCAATCAATATGCCGGAGTGGCCGCTGGTCATCACGCCGACCGCGCCGGCTAGGCGAACCTCAATGTTAGGCTGCGGCGTATAGGCGACGCCGCCACCGAGCGTCCAGGTGTCAGTCTGGGCGCCGTAGCCATGCGACGTGCCACGATCCCAGGTGAGCTGACCAGCTGCGCTCCACTGATCGTTGAACTTATGGCCGATACCGCCCGAAACGGTCCAACCGTCTCGATACATCAGGTCAAGCGAAGTTACCTCTCCAGGACCATTCGTAAAACATACCGACGATGGGGCTTGGGGAGTCGGGCAGATAGGAACGCTTTGCAGCACACTCCAGTTGACCCACTTGATCGAGCCGAAGGCAAGCCAGCCAGGCGCGATGCCCGATTGAAGCTTCAACTCCAGAGTGTCAGGCATATACTGCGTCGAGCCATAGATCGCCTGCGACCCGCGTGGCGTCGTAAGCGTGCCGGAGATGTTATCGAGCTTGACCTGGGAATTGTAGACCAGGCTGGCCCGAAGCGCGATCTCAGGGATTTCGTATGCAATGCCGGCGCGCCAGCCCCAACCGTTGGCCTCTAGGTCGACGCGGCCAATCGGTGACGGTCCAACTGGATTGAAGCCCACCAGGCTTTCCTTGAACCCCGAAATGTCCTGATAGAACACGCCGCCGATAAAACGGAGCTGGCCCTTACCCGCATCAAACTTATATGAGCAGGTACCAGCATAGTTATTGCTCTTGATATCCGTTTCGACGTTGGAAAAAGCGCCATTCCACGACGCGCCGGGTGCGGTGTGGGCACCCCACGGCTGTGAATAGTCGACCATGCAGTCGACGCCTTGCACAACTTGGGCTTTGACCCCAATGCGCGGCACCCAATAGGGCTCGGCGCCATCCGCAGTAGAACTGAGGAAATTGAAGCCGAGCGGACCGCGCGCATTCTTGTACTTGCGGTCTGGCATCACATACGTCGCTTCAGCCTCCGTCGCGACCGGCGCCGGATCGAACAACAGGTCGATGTCGTAGCCGCCACGCTCCAGGCCGCCGGCATGCGCGGGATGCATCGCGGCGCCGATCAAAGCGATCGAAAAGCAGCCTGCCCCCGCCAGAGCTTTGAGCCGCAAAATATTCATGGAAATCCCTCCCCGAAATACAAGTGGCTCAAGCTAGAACCAATTCGGGTTAACGGCGCAACAACGTTTTCAAGAGCTGTACATGTACACCTTGACAGCACGTATTTTTGCCATGGTCAGGGGCGCCGCAATTGGCGCCCAAATCGCGCCAACCAGCGTCAAATGATCGAAAAAATCGGAAGAAACTACCCCGAAACAGGGCAAAAACAGCCATTTTAAGGGCTTGCAGGCCCCATTGTTACATTATGGCAACAATGGGGCGCAAACTTTCCGTTTACGTCAAAATTAACGTAGCGGCACGCCCATTTTCGAGGCAGCTAACGTACCGGAAAGCGCCTCCTGAGCGAGGGCGATTCTTGCCGCTCAGCCGGCGTCGCGGACCCTGGTCAAAGCCACCGAAAGCTTCTCCTGCGCCTCGCGATATTCGGCGAGTTTCTCGCGCTCGGCTTCGACCACTTCTTCCGGCGCGTTGGCGACGAACTTTTCGTTCGACAGCTTCTTGTGCAGGCGCGCGATCTCCTCGGTGACCTTGGCCAGTTCCTTCTGCAGCCGCGCGGCCTCCGCCTGGAGGTCGATCAGGCTGCCGAGCGGCAGGCTCACTGTCGCCTCGTTGAGCACGATCTGGGCCGAGCCCTTCGGCGGCGCATCGGTGAGTGCGATATCGCCGACGCGCGCCAGCCGCTTGATCGCCTGGGCGTGACGCTCCAGCCGCTCCTGCGTCAGCGTGTTGGCGCCGATCACCATCAGCGGCGCGATCGCCGCCGGCGGCACATTCATTTCCGAGCGCACCGAGCGGATGCCCGAGACGAGGTCGACCAGCCAGTTGATGTCGGCGGCGGCCTCGCCGTCCTCGAAGTCGGGCGACGGCCAGGCGGCATGGCAAAGCAGCGAGGAGCGCTCCTTGCCCTCGCCCGCGGTCTGCGCCCACAACTCCTCGGTCATGAACGGCATCATCGGATGCAACAGCTTGTAGATCTCGTCCAGCACGAAGGCGACGCAGGCCCGGCTCTCGGCCTTGGCGGCCTCGTCCGTGCCCATGAACACCGGCTTCAGAAGTTCCAGGTACCAGTCGCAGAACAGGTTCCAGACGAAGCGATAGGCCGCGCCCGCCGCCTCGTTGAAACGATAACTGATGATGCCTTCGGTGACCGCGCGCGCCGCCCGAGTCAGCTCGGTCAGGATCCAGCGATTGACCTGCAGCTTCGCGTCGTTCAGCCAGAACTCGTCGTTGCGCGCGACCTCGTTCATCTCGGCGAAGCGCGTCGCGTTCCACAGCTTGGTGCCGAAATTGCGGTAGCCGGCGATGCGCGCCGGATCGAGCTTCACGTCGCGCCCTTGCGCCGCCATGACGGTCAGCGTGAAGCGCAGCGCATCGGCGCCATATTCGTCGATCAGGTCGAGCGGATCGATGACGTTGCCTTTCGACTTCGACATCTTCTGCCCGTTCTTGTCGCGCACCAGCGCATGCACATAGACGGTGTGGAACGGCTCCTCGTCCATGAAGTGCAGGCCCATCATCATCATGCGGGCGACCCAGAAGAAGATGATGTCGAACCCGGTCACCAGCACGTCGGTCTGATAATAGGTCTTGAGCTCCGGCGTCTGGTCGGGCCAGCCGAGCGTCGAGAACGGCCACAGCGCCGACGAGAACCAGGTGTCGAGCACGTCCTCGTCACGGGTCAGGATCTCGCCCGGCTGGAAATTCTCCAGCTTGTCCTCCACCCAGGCCTTCCACGGCCCTTCCAGCGCAAGGTAATATTCGACCGCCGAGGCCAAGGCTTCTTCCTCGGTCTTTTCGACGAAGACGTGCCCGTCCGGCCCGTACCAGGCCGGTATCTGGTGGCCCCACCAGAGCTGGCGCGAGATGCACCAGGGCTGGATGTTCTCCATCCAGTCGAAATAGGTCTTTTCCCAGTTCTTCGGCACGAAGTTGGTACGACCCTCGCGCACCGAGGCGATCGCCGGCTTTGCGAGCTCGGCGGCGTTGACGTACCACTGGTCGGTCAGGAACGGCTCGATCGGCACGCCGCCGCGGTCGCCATGCGGCACGGCATGCCGGTGCGGCTCGATCTTGTCGAGGAACCCGCCGGTCTCCATCAGCTCGACGATCTTCCTGCGGGCAGTGAAACGGTCGAGCCCGTCCAGCTCGTCCCATACGGCCTGGCGCTCCGGCGTGACCTCGAGACCGGCGAGGAAATCCTCATTGTCCTTCAGCTTGATAGCGGCTTCGACCGTCAGGATGTTGATCGCAGGCAGCTTGTGGCGCTTGCCGACCTCGAAGTCGTTGAAGTCATGAGCCGGCGTGATCTTGACCGCGCCGGACCCTTTCTCCGGATCGGAATACTCGTCCGCGATGATCGGAATCTTGCGGCCGACGATCGGCAGCACGACGTTGCGGCCGACCAGATCGGTGAAGCGCTCGTCGTCCGGATGCACGGCCACGGCCGTGTCGCCGAGCATCGTCTCGGGGCGCGTCGTCGCGACCGTGATGAAGGTCTTCGGGTTCTCAGGGTCGAACGCCTCGCCTTCGATCGGATAGCGGAAGTGCCAGAGATTGCCGTTGACCTCGTGCTGCTCGACCTCGAGGTCGGAAATGGCGGTGAGCAGCTTCGGGTCCCAGTTCACAAGGCGCTTGTCCTTGTAGATGAGGCCTTCCTTGTAGAGCGTGACGAAGACTTCCAGCACCGCCTTGGACAGGCCTTCGTCCATGGTGAAGCGTTCGCGCGACCAGTCGGCCGAGGCGCCGAGCCGCTTCAGCTGGTTGAAGATCGCGCCGCCGGATTCGGCTTTCCACTCCCAGACCTTCTCGATGAACTCTTCACGCGTCAGATCGCGGCGGTGGATCTGCTTTTCCATGAGCTGGCGCTCGACCACCATCTGCGTGGCAATGCCGGCGTGATCCATGCCGGGCTGCCAAAGCACGTTCTTGCCGCGCATGCGCTCGAAGCGCACGAGAATGTCCTGCAGCGTGTTGTTGAGCGCATGGCCCATATGCAGCGAGCCGGTGACGTTCGGCGGCGGGATGACGATGGTGAAGGCTTCGGCCCCTTCTTCCGCGCCGGCGCCTGCCCGGAAGGCATCCGCGTCTTCCCAGATTTTGGCGATCTTCGGCTCGACGGTTTTGGCGTCGTATGTCTTTTCAAGCATGGAGGAGGTCCGAACTGTCGGGAACAAGCGTCCGGTGTAAATCGGAAGGTCTTGGCCAAGTCAACCGCGAGACCTGCGATCACTCTCACAGATAGGCGTGACGCGCACGGCGGCAATCCCGGCCGGTGCCGCAATGGCGGCTCGCCTGACGCATGTCGCTCGCAAGGGCGCGGCGGGTCCTAAAGCAAAAGCGCCGCCCCGAAAGGCGGCGCTTTCAGCATTCGTATTCCGGCAGCTTACTGCGCCCCGCGCGCCACCCGCTCGATCTCCTCGCGCACCAGCCTTTCGACCAGCGTCGGCAGATTGTTGTCGAGCCAATCCTGCAGCATCGGCCGCAGCATCTCCTCGGCCATCTCGTCGAAACTCTTCTTGCCGCGGCTGGCGAAAGCATCGGAAAGCTCGCCGAAGGCCGCGGCAACCTGCCGGCCCGTATGCTCGGAAAGGATCGCAGGCCGGGCCGGCTGCGCCTCCGGTTCGGATGCTCGGGGAGCGCCGGCATGCGCGGCAGCTTCAAGCGCCGGCTCTTCCCTCTCGATCTCGACCCTCGGCGCGGCTTCCGGAGCCCGGACGGCTGGTTTCGCAGTGACCGTGCTGCCGCCGACCGCGGCTATTTCGCGCCGCCAATCGGCGACGATGGTCTCGGCCGTCTGCGGCGCGTTTGCCGCGGCCGGCCTGCTCGTGGCGGTTTGCGCGCTCGGCTCGGCGCCCTCGGGATCGACCGCAGCCGGAGCCGCCCTGACCGGCTCGGGACGAGCCTCGACGCGCGCGATCGCCGGATCGGCCGCAGCAAGCTGAGCCTGGACCTCCGCCAGCGTCGCCGGCTTGCGGGGGCCGGTGTCGGCATGCAATTCGGAACGAAAGGCGTCGACCTCGACAGTGGGAGCGGCAACCGCGGCCGGTTCCAGATCCTGGCGCAGCTCCCCCGCCTCGGCCGGCTGCTTGCGCCCGGTGTCGCTGTCTTCGATGATCCTTCGGATGGAAGCCAGTATCTCTTCCATGGAAGGTTCGCGCTGCGCGCTGCTTGCCGTCGCCATCGTCACATCCGCCGCCCTAGTGACCTGTTAAGGACCAGACCTGTTCAAGAACCTGATCATTCCAAGAATTCCGGCCTGCCCCGACCGAAATTCGAATCAATGCAAACAGCGTAACCGACCGATCGTCATCCGAGAATCCCCAATCTGGGGACTCTTTGGATTTCAACAGATTAGGGGATTTCAACGGATTAGGCGAAGCGCTGCCCGATCAGCCAATCGGAAAAAACAAACGCCGCGCATCCATCGGACACGCGGCGTTTTGCCGAAACATGCTGTCGGGAATCAGCGCCCGTCGGGCGTGCTCGTTCCGATCCACTTGTCCTTGACGGCGTTGTAATGCTCTTCCGGCTTGTACTTGGTGACCGGCAGGCCCAGTCGATCGACCGACAGCCGGCCCATCGCCGACAGGATGGCGTAGCTCGCCACGACCACGTCGCGCTCAGAACTCGCCTGGTTGATCTTGGCGGTGATGACCGCGTTCTGTGCGTTCAAGACGTCCAGCGTCGTGCGCTGGCCGACATTGCGTTCCTCGATGACGCCGTTGAGCGCCAGTTGCGCGGCGTCGATCACCTGCCTGTTGGCATCCACGCTTTCGCGCGCGGCGACATATTGCGTCCAGGCCGAGACCACGGCCTGGCGCACCTGGTCGCGGCTGACGTCGACCTGAATGCGCGCCTCGCTGAGCGATTCCTTGTTCTGCCGCACAACTGCCGAGGTCCGCCCGCCCGAATAGATCGGAATGGTCAGCGTCGCGCCGATATTGGCCGATGTCGAGCTGCCGTTCGGATTGCTGGGGGAACCGGGAACGGTGTGGCTGTAGTTGTCCGAAATACCGGCGGAAGCTGAAAGCTGAGGCAGCAGCGCGCCTTCCGAGGATTTCACCGAGAATGCCGCCGCATCCACAAGGTGCTGCGTGGCAAGGATAGCCGGATGTTCTGCCGAGGCGACAGCCAGCGCGGAATCGACGCTACCCGGCAGAAGCTTGCCCAGCGGCGAAGCCGCCTTCAGCTTGCCCGGCTCGTCGCCGACGATCTGGTGGTAGGTCGCGGCGCTCGCCAGCGCCGTCGCGCGGGCGGCGCTCAACTGCGCCACGGCCGTCGCGCGCGAGGCATCGGCCTGGGCGACGTCGGTGCGGGTGCCCTCGCCGACCTCGAAGCGCGAGCGGGCGGCGCGCGCCTGCTCGGTCAGGAATTGCAGGTTCTGCGCGGTCAGCGCCGCGACCTGCCGGTCGCGAATCACGTCCATATAGGCGCTTGCCGCGTTGAACAGGATGTTCTCTTCGGTGTTGCGCAGGCTTTCGACCGAGGCCTTCACCTGCGATTCGGCGGCGGCGACATTGTTCTTGGTCTGAAATCCATCGAACAGCGTCTGGTTGATCTGCACGCCGAAGCTGCCCGTCGTCAGTCTCCTGCTGACGCCAAAACCATGCGTGTTGGTGTAGTCGATGTTGGCCGAGCCGGTGACGGTCGGGCGCCAGCCCGACTTGGCGATGGCCACGCCTTCGTCGGTGACGCGCACGCCGGCGCGCGCTGCGTTGAGCTGCGAATTGTACTGATAGGCTTTGGCGAGAGCGCCCGTAATGGTTTCGGCGGAGGCGGCCAGCGGCGAAAGCGCCGTGGCGGAAACAAGGATAGCTACTAAAACACTCTTGCGTAGAGGCGGCACGTTATTTCCCTCATTCGTTTTGCATGGGAACCACGCCACGTCAGCCCACCCTTACGGATCGGCCGGCGCCGCGTTGTTTATCGTTCCCCCGCTGACTGGCCTCCCGGATGCCCGGTTAACCAATCAGCAACGATTGTCAGGCGCAAGCGATCATGACAGCGCCTTTGCTGCAAGGCAAAATCACTCAGAATTCGAAAGCGTGGACGCGTTCGAAGCCCGGTAGTGGCTTAATTGCCGCATTAAAGGCCCTTCTTCCGGTTACAACCCCCCCTGCCTTGAAAAACAGCCTGGCCACGCCAGAGTTGCCTCGCCCTTCGACCACAACCAGGCGACCTTCTTCCGCAAGCTGGTCGAGCAATGCCGGCGGCACTTCCTCGACGCTGCCGCCGATGAAGATGGCGTTGTAGGGCCCCTTGGCGGCGTGCCCTTGCGGCAGCGGCCCGGTGACCACCGTGACGTTTTGGCAGCCAAGGCTGGAAAGCGTGGATTTGGCGGCCTCCGCCAGCGCGGGATCGCTTTCCAGCGCGACGACGGAGCGCGCGAGCCGGGACAGCAATGCGGCGGAATAGCCGGTGCCGCAGCCGACATCGAGCACCGAATCGCCCGCGTCGATTTCAGCAAGCTGCAAGAGCTTGGCGAGCGGCGACGGCTCCATCAGATAGCGTGCGCCGCTGCCGTTGGCGCCCTCGGAAATGCGGATGTCTTCGTCGATATAGGCCAGATCCTGCTGTCCGGCGCCGACGAAGGCCTCGCGCGGAACGGCCAGCATCGCTTCGATGAGGGGCGCGCTGGTCACATCGGTGGTGCGGACCTGGCCATCGACCATCTTCACGCGGCGTTCGGAGAAATCAGCGCTCATGTCCCAACAATCCGCTCTCCGCGCCAGCGCGGCTAAAACTTCGACTGGAACCCCGCTCCGGCGCGGTTGCGCTGGAGCCCAAGCATCTGGAGGCCTCGCCCGGAATCGAACCGGGGTGCAAGGATTTGCAGTCCTCTGCGTAACCACTCCGCCACGAGGCCTCGCAATGCTCCCGGCGTTCCGAGCGAACTCATTATGTTGGCGCTCAAAGGTCGTCAAGCGCCCGTGCGTCATTCCCGGCGCTTTCGCATGGGCGGCGAAAGTGGTGATTACCAATCGGTTGTCGTTTGGTTCAGGCATCGCCGCGGCGGAGCCGCCGCGCTTTTCAGTCGGGCCGGCGCCGGCGTCCCCACCAGACGATGAAACGCCGCCGGTGGCGCCGGATCATGGCGAATTCATAGGATAGAACCAGCAGACCGAGCGGAATCATCCAGAAGCCGAGTATCGGCAGAAAGCCTAGAAGCCCGCCAAGGGTAAGCAGCATGCCGATCGCGATTCGCCAGCCGCGCGAGCGCGGCATGGTGAATTCGCGGCCGAAGATCGAAATCTTCCGCGCCGGGGCGCTGTCATCGTCCGCTGCGGTCATTCAAACCAATCCCATCTACTGCCTAAGTCATGTCAAGGCGATGACCGGCCGCTTTGTTCCGTGCCGTGTGAAGCCCTTCATATGTGGGCGCGCCGAACGATGGCACAAATAGCCGCATCAAAAACTGGAGAAAAATTGCGAATTGCTGCTTTGCAAAGCGGAAAGGTGTTTGCTATAGGCTGCGCCACTCACGTCAGAGCCTCCGTTCCCCGGTAGCTCAGTGGTAGAGCAACCGGCTGTTAACCGGTTGGTCGCTGGTTCGAATCCGGCCCGGGGAGCCAACAATTCCAAGGTTTGTTCTGGACACATAGGTCACGGTTTATACCGGAGACATGGGTAACACTTTTGGCCCGAAGGGGTTTGGAGTGGTTCGAGCCTGCATGTCTCGTCGTCGAAATAACCCAAATCATAGTCCATGAAGCTTGGTCAGCCAGATATGGTCCTCGACCTGTTTGACGCCAACGGTGTGACCGGCGAAGACGAGGCTGAGGTTGATCTTCCTGCGATTGTAGCAGATGCGGCCGCAGGTGGTGACGGTGACGGCCTTGTCGTGGAATGGATCGTTGAGGTCCGGCAGGCCGGCATAGGGAAACCACTGTGACAGTGCAGTGTGCCAACGTCCGAAGTCGCAATAAATCAGGGACGATGTGCCCTGATTGTTATTCTGCATCCTGGGGATCATTCTTGGAGCAAGGCTGCGCTGTGAGCGGAACTCTTCGCGAGCCCCTCGGCCCGGCTGCTATACCGTTCACCCGGTCGTGGCAGCCGGGCCTGCGCATTTAGCCGGCTGCCTGTTCGCGACCTTCGCTGCGAGGAGATGGTCCGCTGCATCCTTCTCAGCGCTCGCTAGTGTTCCGGGCCAAATCTGTCCTCTGAGCGAGCCGCCTCCCTCAGGCCGAAGCCGACAACTTTGGTGTACGATTTTGCAGGGCAGCAATATCGGTCGATCGCCTCGGCGTAGCCCCATGCCCTAATGAAGGGCATCTCCAGCCACTGATCCTTGATGCCTCCGGTAAGGCCCTCAAGTGTCCAGTCCTCGGTAGTGCGCTGAATTGTTTCGGTGGCCGTCGCCGTTCCTGCGAACCAGGTAACGATCAAAAGGCAGAAAGCGATGCCCCTTCTCATGCCTATAACGCCCAAAAAAACGAGCTTAGCTCTGCAACCTCAGCCTGTACACATTTTGCGCTCGCTCAAGGGCACGGCGTCCAACCCTTGCGCTGCTCCGGCGTCATCGCATGGTTCGTGAACTGCAAGTTCCGGTCGTCACGGCCGGCGCCGCGGCACTCGTGGCAGTAGACGATCTTGAGCAGGCAGCCGGAACATTTTAGGGACATTGAATGTTCCACCATTATGGAGAGCCGAGACCAACTTTCAGGAGAACAGTTGAGAGCTGCACGAGCTCTCTTAAACTGGTCCAGAGTCCGGCTCGCGGCCAAGGCAAACCTCAGCGAAATGACCATCAGCGAGTTTGAAAACGGCATTCGGGTTCCGAAGCCAGTCAATGTCGCCGCCGTGCGACGGGCTCTGGAGGGCGCGGGAGTTGTTTTTGCCGAAGAGAGCGTATTTCTCGCGTCCGAAAGGCCGAAAAATAGCAGTCACGCCAGCAACAGAAATTCGCGTCGCCGGCTATCAAATACGTAGCCCGGCTCGCTGATCGAGGTGACACAGGATTGCGAGCCGGGCTAGCCGCGCGGCCCACCCCCCGCATGGGCCAAATTCCCATAGTCATTGTGCCGGCGAATTTTGCTTTGCGGCTTGATCGCCCTGCCTTAGCCTCCGCTCGAAACAATTTGCCGACAAGCCGATAGCCGGACCTTTTCGCCGTGCCCCTGAAAGCCACCGCCCATATCGAGGCCATGTCCGCTTTCGCGCTGGCGAATTTCGGCGGCTTCGACCGGCCGACGCTGGCCCAGAACGAGAGCGCCTTCCCGCCCAGCCCCAAGGCGATCGAGGCCGGCCGGGACGCCGTGGCGCGCAGCCATCTTTATCCGGACCCGGACTGGACCTTGCTGCGCGATGCGATCGCCAAAACCTATGGGGTCGAGCGCGATCTTGTCCTGTGCGGCGCGGGCTCGATGGAGCTGATCGCCTGCACCATCGCGGCCTTTGCAGGCCCGGGCACGCAAGTGCTGGGCACGGACTATGCCTATAATTTCGCCGCCTCGGCGGCCGCGCGTGCCGGGGCGACCTATGTCAAGGCCGCGGAGCGCGGCTATGAGGTCTCGATCGACGCCATTCTGGCGGCGGTGACGCCGGCGACGCGCATCGTCTTCGTCTGCAATCCGGGCAACCCGACCGGCACCTGCATCAAGAACGCGGAGCTGCTGCGCTTGCGCGCGGCACTTCCCGGCGACGTCCTCCTGGTGATCGACCAGGCCTATGGCGAATTCGACGACCAGGATCCGCAGGCCGTCTTTGCGCTTGCCGGGCGCGGCGACACCGTCGTCCTGCGCACCTTGTCCAAGGCTTATGGGCTGGCCGGAGCGCGCATCGGCTGGGGGCTGTTCGCGCCCCAGATCACCGCTGAGGTGCGCAAGATGCAGAATTCCAACCAGGTCTCGACGGTCAGCCTCGCCATGGCGGTCGCGGCGGTCGAGGACCAGGCCTATATGCGCGCGACCGTGACGCGCACCGCCGACATTCGCGACCGCTTCGCACGAGGTCTGCGGGCCGCTGGATACGAGGTCCCCGACAGCCGGACGAATTTCGTGCTGATACGCTTTGCCAATGCGGAGAAGGCGGCCGCCGCCGACAGCGCTTTGCGCGGCGCCGACATCATCGCGCGCGGCCTCTCCGGTTACGGCCTCACCGACTGCCTGAGGATAACCGTCGGGCCGCAGGACGTCATGGACCGCACGCTGCGCGCGCTGACCGCCATGCGTGGCCGGCAATGCTGGTAAGGGCTTCATCCGAGGGGATTTCATGACGTCACACACGCCCTATTTGCCCGCTCGCGATTTCATCGGCTATGGCGAGCGGCCTCCGCAGGCTGAGTGGCCCGGCGGCGCGAAACTCGCGCTCAACATCGTCGTCAACTACGAGGAAGGCGCCGAATACTCGATCGGCGAAGGCGACGGCGTTTCCGAAGCGATCCTGTCCGACCTCGCCGTGTCGCCGGCCGTGCCCGGCCTGCGCAACCGCAACATGGAATCGCTCTACGAATACGGTTCGCGCGTCGGCGTCTGGCGACTCATCTCGCTGTTCCGGGACAAGGGCGTGACCCCGACCTTCTACGTCGTCGGGCGCGCGCTCGAGCTCAATCCGGCCGCGGGCAAGGCGATCGCAGCACTCGGCAGCGACATCGTCTGCCATGGCTGGCGCTGGATCGACTACGCGCCGCTCAGCGAAGAGGAAGAGCGCCAGCATATCGCCATGACGGTGGACACGGTGCGCAAGGTGACCGGCATCGAGCCACTCGGCTGGTACACCGGCCGGCCAAGCCTCAACACGAGGAGGCTGGTGGCCGAGCATGGCGGCTTCCTGTTCGACTGCGACGATTACAATGACGACCTGCCCTATTTCGTCGATGTCGGCGCCAAGCGGCACCTTGTCGTGCCGCACTCTTTCGACAACAACGACAGCCGTTTTTCGCGCGGTTCCGGTCTCGAGACCGGCAGCCAGTTCTTCGAATATGTCAGCGACGGCGTCGACTGGCTTTTGAAGGAAGGCCAGAAGACACCGCGCATGATGACGGTGTCGCTGCATTGCCGGCTGGCGGCGCGTCCCGGCCGCATGATCGGGCTGGAGCGCTTCCTCGACAAGGTCACGGCCAATCCCGAGATCTGGGTCTGCCGGCGCTCCGACCTCGCCCGCCACTGGCTGGACCGGTTCGGCGGCTAACCCGCCGGACGGTCGCCGGCGAACCCTTACTTGTTCGGGACCTCATAGACCTTGCCGTGCCAAGGTGCTGCATCGATCTGGTCGAGCGCCATGACGTAGAGCACCTTTTCGTCGGGTCCGAAGGCAAAATTCGGCATGGACGGCGACGGCACCGAAAGCGTGCGCAAGAGCTTGGCGTCCTTGTCGACGACGATGATCTTGCCTGGCGCGTCGAGCGAGCGCGGGCTCTGGCCGATATACATTTCACCGGCCTTGTCCATCTTGATCCCGTCCGGCCAGATATGCGGCTGGTTCGGGAAGAGATCGTCCAACCGCAGGAAGACACGGCGGTTGCTTAAGGTGTGGTCGGACGCGACGTCGAATTCGATGATCCGGTTGTCCTCGGTCTCGACCAGATAGAGCATCTTGCCGTCATTCGACATGACGAGGCCATTGGCATTGTGCAGGTCGCCGGCGACCTTCTTAACGCTGCCGTCCCTGCCGATGTAATAGGCGGAAGCGTCGATCAGCGGGCCGCCCTTGCCGGAGCCGGTGAAATAGACGCCGCCGTCCTTGTCGGGCGCGAAATCGTTCGGCCCGCTGAACGGCTTGCCGTCCGTGTCCTTGTCATAGGGCGGCAGCGTTTTGCCCTCGGCCGAGATGCGGCCGATCGTGTTGTTGTCGTAGCAGGTGACGAGGAACTCGCCCGCCGTCGTCGGCAGCACCGCCGACGGGCCGCAACCATCCATCTTCCAAAAAATGTCGTTCTTCTTGCCGTCCCAGACGGTCACCGTGCCGCGACCGTATTCGACGTAGAAAAGCTTGTCCTGATACCAGATCGGACCTTCGGCGAACCACGCGTCGTCGTTGACGACCTTGACGTCGGCCGCCTGTGCGGCAGTCGTCAGGGCCAGGGCAAGCATCGTGCCCAGCAAATGCCGTTTGATCATGCGATTCCCCTTTTGTTTATTTGCTTGAAGTCCTCTTCGAATATCCCGTGCTCCCAGTCGCCGGGCGTTCGCGGCTTACGACCGCAGCCGCTTGCCTTCCGGGTCGAAAGGCGGATGCGCGAGCAGGACGGCGTCGTGCGGCCTGCCCAGTATGGCGACGGTCACCTTGTCGCCGGCCTTGGCGGTTCCGGCCTTGACGTAGCCCATCGCCAGCGACTGATCGACGAAATAGCCATAGGCGCCCGACGACACCTGGCCGATCGGCGTGCCGTCCGGCAGGAAGATCGGCTCGCCGCCGGTGGCGTCGGCATCCTTGGCCGAGACTGACAACATGATGAGTTCATCCCGCGCAGGCTTGTCGGCGACGGCGAGATAGGCTTCGCGGTTGAGGAAGTCCTTGTCCGTCCTGATCAGCCGGTCGAGCTTGACCTCTTGCGGCCAGTATTCCGGCGAATATTCGCGGCTCCAACTGCCGTAGCCCTTCTCGACCCGCAGCGACATCAGGGCCCGCGAGCCGACCGGTCCGGCGCCGACTTCCGCGCCTGCCTTGAGCAGCGCGCCATAGAGCTCGACCTGGTCGGCGGCCTTGCAGTGCAGCTCCCAGCCGAGATCGCCTGTGAAGGAGACCCTGAGCGCCACGACATCGACGCCGGCGACGGTGATCAGGCGCGAGCGCATGAACGGGAAGGCTTCGTTCGACAGGTCGTCATTGGTCAGCCGCTGCAAGAGCTCGCGCGATTTCGGCCCGGCGACGTTGAAGCCGCCGAGATCCTCGGTGCGCGAGCGGAAGGTCGTGCCTGCAGGCAGCGGCACGGATTTGAAGAAGCGCTGATGGAAGCGCTCGGCCATGCCCGAACCGATCACCATGAACTCGTCTTCCGCTAGCCTCGTCACGGTGAAGTCGCCTGCAATGCCGCCGCGCTTGCCGATCAGCGGCGTCAGGCAGGAATTGCCGACCTTGGTCGGCATGCGGTTGGCGAACACCGCGTTCAGCCAGGTCTCCGCGCCCGGACCCTTCACCTCGTATTTGGCGAAGTTGGAGATGTCGATGATGCCGGCATGCTCGCGCAGCATACGGGCTTCGCGGCCGACCGGCGTCCACCAGTTCTGGCGCGTAAAGCCGATCGTCTCCTCGCGCGGCTCGCCTTCCGCCGCGAACCACAGCGGATGCTCCCAGCCGAAATTGAGGCCGAACACGGCGCCCATCTCCTTCTGCATTTCATAAACGGGCCGGGTGCGCACCGGGCGCCCGGCGGCGCGCTCTTCGTTCGGGAAATGGATCTTGAAACGGTGGCTGTACTGGTCCTGCACGCGGGCCTTGGTGAAGGCCTTGCCGGCCCAATGGCCGAAGCGCGCCATGTCCCAGCCGAACATGTCGAGCGTGGGCTCGCCCTCGATCATCCATTCGGCCGCGAGCTTGCCCATGCCGCCCGACTGCGAGAAGCCGGGGATGATGCCGTTGCAGCAGAAATAGTTGCTGAGCTCCGGCACAGGCCCGAACAGCACGGCGCTGTCCGGCGACCAGATCATCGGGCCGTTGATCACCTTCTTGACGCCGGCGGTAGCCGCCGCCGGAACACGCTGGACGGCGCGCATCATGTTTTCCTCGATGCGGTCGAGATCGTCGGGAAACAGCTCGTGGCCGAAATCCATCGGCGTGCCGTCCTCGGCCCAGAATTTCATGTTGCGTTCGTAAGCGCCGATGAGCAGCCCCAGGCCCTCCTGGCGCAGATAATATTCGCCGTCGCGATCGGCGACCGATGGCAGGCGGCGCCCCATGGCGGCGATTTCGGGGATCGTCTCAGTGACGAAATACTGGTGCTCGGTCGGGATCAGCGGCAATTGCAGCCCGGCCATGGCGGCGACCTCCCTGCCCCACAGGCCGGCGGCGTTGACCACCCATTGGGTGCGGATGTCACCCTTCGGCGTGCGCACGATCCAGCTGCCGTCGGCTTGCGCCTCGGTCGCCGTGACCGGCGTGAAGCGATGGATCTCCGCGCCGCGCTGGCGCGCGCCGGCGGCATAGGCCGCCGTCACGCCCGACGGATCGACATTGCCGCCCTCCGGCTCGTACATGATGCAGCGTATGCCGCCGAAATCGACCAGCGGATGCAGCCGCTCGGCTTCGTCGCGGCCGACTTCGTAAAAATTCATCTTGTAGCGCCGCGCCTTGGCTTCCTGCAGCCTGAGCTGATGCTCGCGCGCCTCCGTCTGGGCGAGATAGAGCGAGCCCGGCTGGAAGATGCCGCAGCCCTGGCCGGTCTCGGCCTCCAGCTCCTTGTAGAGCGCCATCGTGTAATGCTGCAGGCGGCTGATATTGGTGGAATCATGCAGGCCGTGGATGTTGGCGGCCGCGTGCCAAGTCGAACCGGAAGTCAGCTCGCTGCGCTCCAGGAGGACGACATCCGTCCAGCCGAACTTGGCGAGATGATAGAGGATCGAGCAGCCGATCAGACCGCCGCCGATGACAACGGCTTGTGCATGAGTACGCATATCGAGGTTTCTTCCCTTTGTTCGGCGACTTGTTTCGCGCTCTTTCGAAACGCTCCGCGAGTTGGTTTAGCCGACTGGGCAATCACAGTCGCCGGCGAATTCAGGGGCGCAACACGCGCCCCTGAGTTACTTGTTGCGATTGACCGCTTCAGGCCTTGTCCAGCCAGACCTTGTCCAACTGCAGCTCGAATGTCTGGTGCATGCCAAGGTTCTTCACATAGGCGGCGTGATGACGGTAAAGCGATCGCCAGAACGCCTGAACGAGAATGCCGGAGTCCTGCAGGGTGAATTCGACGTCCTTCATCAGCTCCTTGCGCTTCTCGGGATCGGCGATGGCCATCGCCTCGTTGAGCTTTTTGTCGAAGTCTGGATTGGCATAGCCCGACTCGTTCCACGCCTCGCCGCTGCGATAGGCGATCGCCAGCACCTGAACGCCCAGCGGCCGCATGCCCCAGTCGGTGGTCGACCACGGATATTTCGTCCAGTCGTTCCAGAACGAGGAGCCCGGGATGATGGTGCGCTTGACCTTGAATCCGGCGTCGCGCATCTGCGCGGCGACCACGTCGGCCGGATCTTTCACATAGTCCGCGTCGTAGGAGATGAGCTCGAACTCGTGATCCGTCTGGCCTGCTTCGGCCATCAGGGCCTTGGCCTTGGCGAGGTCGCGCGGAACTTTCGGCAGCGCGTAATATTCCGGATGGATCGGGCAGACATGGTGGTTTTCGGCGACCTGTCCGAGGCCGCTATAGCCGAGCTTCAGCACCGTCTCGTTGTCGACCGCGAGCTGGATTGCGTTGCGCACCCGCTTGTCGTCGTAGGGCTTGTTGGTCACGTTGGTGCGCAGCACGATCGTGCCGGCGGTGACCACCTGCTCCTTGACCAGGCCCATGCTGTCATAGAGGTCGACGGTGCCACCGACGGTCTGGTAGTTGCAGTCGATTTCGCCGGCCTCGAAGGCGCTGCCGATTGCGGGATTGGAGGCGTCCGATCCGTAGTCGACCCAGTCGACGCCGTCGAGATAAGGTTCGCCGCCGAACCAGGCGAAGTCCTTGCGCCGCCTGACTGAAGCCGATTCACCGACCTTGTAGGAGATCAGCTCATAGGGGCCGGTGCCGGGCGTCTTGAGCATGTCGGCGCCGTTCTTGTCGAAGTCGCGATGGACGATGACCGCCGGATAATCGGAAAAGCCCGGGATGATGGTGACGTCCGACTGGCGGCATTTCAGCTTCACCGTGTGGTCGTCCACCTTGGTGATGGAGCCGGCGGCGGCCTGCTTGGTGGCGGGATCGATCAGGGAGCTCATGCGACCGGCCATCGAATTGCCCTCGGCCGCCTTATCGCACCAGCGCCCGATGTTATAGACGATGTCGTCGGCGTTGAAGTCGTCGCCGTTCGACCATTTCACGCCCTTGCGCAGATGCAGCGTGTATTCGGTGGCGTCGTCGCTCACCTCCCAGCTCTCGACCAGATGGCCTTCGAAAGTGAAGTCGGTGGTGTAGCGGATCATGTAGTCGTTGCACTGGCGCATCACATTGGCGATTTCCGACCAGTCCCAGGAGCGCGGATCCTTCATGTCCTTGATGATCATCTGCATCTTCAGGATGCCGCCCTTCTTGCCGGGCACGATCGCCGCGGCCTTGGCCGGCTCGATCCCTGCCATCGAGTAGGCGAGCGCCGTGGAAGCGCCCATCACGCTTGCCATGGCCAGGAATTCGCGGCGGTCCATCCCGCCCTTTTTGACTTCGGCTGCATAGCTTTCGATGACCGCCGGGACGCGGTCACCGTTGCTCTTGAACATTGTCATCGTTGTTCTCCGGTTCAGGGCTTTTTGCCCGTTGCATTCCCCTTGCGGCACGCATGTTAGGGTCGATGCAAAAATCCCGGAAGGGCTCGAACGGCCACAAACCGCAGAAACCCGGCCGTTGAGGCCTAAAAAAACGACGCCATTGGCCCGTCAAATTTTTGAGGGCGAAAATAGGGCTAAGGTCGCGCGGCGTCTTCCCTGGCCCTGGACAATATCCATTCCCTGACCGTGCGGGCGATGTTCCCTTTCGAGAGCTGACTCTCGGTCAGATAGTAATTCCAGGGGCTTGGCGGCCGGACCGGAAACGGCTCGACAAGCAATCCGCGGCGCATATAGGCATGCGCAAGCGAACGCTGCGTGGCGACGAGGCCGGCTCCCATCGCGGCGAGCTCGAGCGCGATGTTGGAGGCGTTGGTCGAAAGACCCTTGTCGTGATCCTCCATGTCGACGCCAAGCGCATCGGTCACCACCTGCCAGTATTCCTGGCGGCCATGCACGAAGATCCAGTCCACCTTGAGCATGTCCTGCGGCGTCTTCAGCGCATGTCCGCCCTCGAGCAGACCGGGAGCGCAAAGCAGGACCAGTTCGTCGTTCCAGAGCGGGGTCGCCGAAGGCGGCCTGTCGTCGAAGCGCCGCGTCGAGATAGTGATGTCGGCGATCTGCTCGCTCAAGTCTTCCCAGATCGTGCCGTGCAGCACGATCTCGATCTCGGGGTGCTTCTTGCGGAAGGCCGCCATGCAGCCGGCCAGCCAGTTTTCCGCAAGGCTCATCGGACATGAAACCACCACAGTGCGGTTGCGCGAGGAAGCAACGATCGCTTCGGTCGCCTGGTCGATCTGGTCGAGCGCCTGGCGCAAGGTCGGCAGGAACGCCTCCCCCATCTCGGTCAGCTTCAGGCTGCGCGGATAGCGGATGAAGAGCTGCCGGCCAATATAATGTTCGAGCGCGCGCACATGCGTGCTGACCGCCGCCTGCGTGTAGCCAAGCTCCTTGGCCGCCGTGGTGAAGCTCAAATGGCGGGCCGAGCTCTCGAACGAGCGGATATAGTTCAAGGGGGGTGGCGGCTTCATCCCGGTCTCCTAAAGAGCAATTCCAGGAAAAGTGTGAGCGGTTAGGCTCGGCGACTTCGCCGTAGCCTTCCGTCCGGAATTGCATCAAAACAAAGCGATAGTGCGGTTCGCCGTTTCCGTGAAACGGTGGACCGCACTAGCAATCGCCATAGCTATCGCACGGGCGACCGGCCATTCAATCGCAGACGAGCGACATGGCATCAATATTTTTGGCCAAAGCCGCCAAACTAATCGCGTGCCTGCGCGATGAACCCAATTTATTGATGTTGTGGAGAGACAGGGGAGATAAGCGCGTGGCTGTGCCGTCATACCGGCGTGAGGGGCCTGTCGTCAGTTCCGATACGTTCGCGCGCCTTGCCGATTTCGTGCTGCGGCGTCCCGCCTCCGTCTTCCCCCAGCCGGTGCTGGAACAGGCGCGTTACCTCCTTCTCGACACGCTCGGCATCGCCATTGCGGCCGGACCGATGGAAGCAGGCCGGATTGCCCGCGACACCGCCGTGCTTCTCTATGGCTCGAACGACCCGCAATACTCGGCCCGCATGCTGTTCGACGGACGCCGCGCCAGCATCGCCGGCGCGGCCTATGCCGTCGCCACGCAGACCGACAATCTCGACGGCCATGACGGCTACAGCCCGACCAAGGGCCATATCGGCGTCGCGGTCGTGCCGGCGCTTGCCGCGCTCGCCGAGGCGAGGCCCGACCTTACCGGGCCGGAAGCGCTGGCGTCCCTGGTGATCGGCTACGAAGTCGCTGGCCGGGCCGGCATCGCCTTGCATGCGACAGTGAGCGACTACCATACCTCGGGCGCCTGGAATGCCTTGGGCGTAGCGGCGGTGGCGGCACGCCTGCGTCGGCTCGACGAAACGCAATTGCGCGAGGCGCTCGGCATTGCCGAGTATCACGGCCCGCGCAGCCAGATGATGCGCGAGATCGCCACGCCGACGATGCTGCATGACGGCTCCGGCCCCGGTGCTCTCATCGGCCTCTCCGCCGCGGTGCTCGCCGAACGCGGCTTCACCGGCGCGCCGGCGATCACGGTCGAGGCGCCGGACGTCGCGGCGTATTGGCAGGATCTCGGCGTCTTCTGGCAATCATTGCATCAGTATGTGAAGCCTTACCCGATCTGCCGCTGGGCGCATGCGGCGATCGACGCGGTGCGCGGACTTTGCCTGGCGCACAATCTGACCTCCTCCGACATCGCCCATGTCCAGATCAACAGCTTCCACTATGCCGCCACGCTGTTCGACGGCATGCCGGACACGACCTCGAAGGCGCAGTACAGCCTGCGCTTCGCCGTCGCGACCTTCATCCTTCATGGACGCATCGGGTTGGAGCATATTTCCGGCGCCGGCCTCGCCGACGCCGCGGTCGCCGACATGCTCACCCGCATCATCGTGACCGAGACTGAGCGCCACAGCGCCCGCTTCCCGGCCGGCCGCTGGGCCGACGTCGTCATCACGACCAATGATGGACGCGTGCTGATGTCGGGCGACGTGCATGCGCGCGGCGGCCCGGAAGCGCCGATGACGGTGCAGGACGTCGAGGCCAAATACATGGAATTCGCCGCGCCGGTGCTCGGCTCCGACCGCGCCACGGCGATCCGCGACGCGGTGCTCTCGCTGGACGACCGCGACAGCCGCTTCTCCGATCTCTCGGCGCTGCTCTACGATCCTCCCAAGACGTTGAGCTGAGCGCGCAATGCCCCTCAGGCTTCTGAAATACGGTCTCAGCAGGGACTATCCAGTCAGCGGCGACATCCCCGCCACGCCCGAGCTGAAGCCGGTTTACGACGTCGTCATCATCGGCGGCGGCGGGCATGGGCTGTCCTGCGCGCATCATCTTGCCAAATACCACGGCATAAGCAGCGTGGCTGTGCTGGAGAAGGGTTACCTCGCCGGCGGCAACACCGCGCGCAACACCACCACCATCCGCTCCAATTACATCACGCCGGAAGGCATCGCTTTCTACAAGGAAGGCGTCGAGCTGTTCGAGCGGCTGTCGCAGGAGCTCGACTTCAACGTCATGTTCTCGCAGCGCGGCCAGCTCACGCTTGCGCATAGCGAGGCGACAATGCGCAGTTTTCACATGCGCGCCGAGATGGGCAAGCATATGGGCACGCGCACCGAGGTCGTCGACCAGAAGGGCGTCGAGGAGCTCTGCCCGCTGCTGAATATGGACTATGGCGGTCCGCTCGAAATCCTCGGCGGGCTCTGGCATGCCGACGGCGGGACGGCGCGCCACGATGCCGTGGCCTGGGGCTATGCCGCCCAGGCCTCGCGGCGCGGCGTTGAGATCCACCAGCGCACCGAGGTGCAGGGCTTCGAGGTGGTCGGCGACCGGGTCCAGGCGGTCAAGACGAACAGGGGCCGCGTCGCCTGCGGCCAGGTGCTGATCGCCACCGGCGGCATGAATTATGACGTGGCGCTGATGGCCGGTGTCGAGCTTCCCATCCGCTGCTATCCGCTGCAGGCGATGGTGACACAACCCTTGAAACCCTGGCTCGACACGCTGGTCTCGTCGGTCTCGCTGCACACCTATCTGGTCCAGTCGTCGCGCGGCGAGGTCGTCATCGGCGGCGGCTCCGACCCCTACCAGCTCTATTCGACGCGCTCGACACTCGACATGAAAGAGCACCTCGCCGAAGGCTCCGTCCACCTCTTCCCCTTCCTGCAAGGCGTGCGCCTGCTGAGGCAATGGGCCGGCATCACCGACATGACGCCGGACTACAGCCCGATCATGGGCGCAAGCCCGCTCGCCAATCTGTGGCTCGATTGCGGCTGGGGCACCTGGGGCTTCAAGGCGACCCCCGTCGCGGGCAAGCGCATGGCGCAGACGATCGCCGACGGCCGCGTGCCCGATATCCTGAAACCCTTTGCATTGGAGCGCTTCGAGACCTTCAGGCTGCTCAATGAAATGGGCGCGACCGCGGCGAGCCATTAGACCATGAAACTGCTCACTTGCCCCATGAACGGCCCGCGCAACATCGACGAGTTCCAGTCCTTCGGCCCGGTGCGTGCGAAGCTGGATCCGAACAGCACTGCCGACGCGGAATGGTCGCGCCATCTGTTCCGCGCCGAGAACCGCAAAGGCATCGTCGTCGAGTGGTGGCGGCACGTGCCGAGCAATTACTTCTTCCTGGCCGAGCGCGATCTCGTCAGCAACGAGATCATCCGCACCTTCGACGCGTCCGAACTGCGGGAGCGCGCATGAACCGGCTGCCCGCCCCTTTCGGAAACCGCATCGATCGCAGCCGTCGCATCCGCTTCACCTTCGAGGGCAAGCCCTTCGAAGGTTATGAAGGCGACAGCATCGCCAGCGCGCTTGCCGCTTCCGGCCAATGGGTGTTGTCGCGCTCGTTCAAGTACCACCGCCCGCGCGGCATCCTGTCGATGACCGGCGCCGACGCCAACGTGCTGGTGCAGCTGCCGTCCGAGCCGAACGCCGGCGCCGAGCGCACGCCGGTCAGCGAAGGGCTGCGGGTCAGCGCACAGAACGTCAACGGCTCGCTCGAGCGCGACCGCGACGCGATCATGGACAGGTTCGGCCGCTTCCTGCCGGTCGGCTTCTACTACCGCACCTTCATGGGTCCGCGCCGCGACAGCTGGCTGAAATTCTGGGAGCCGATCATCCGCCGCAAGGCGGGCCTGGGCGTGGTCGACACCAAGGCTCCACACCGGCATTTCGACAAGACGCACCTGCATTGCGACGTGCTCGTCGTCGGCGCCGGTCCGGCAGGACTGAACGCGGCGATTGCCGCCGCCGAGGCCGGCGCCGACGTGGTACTGTGCGACGAGAACCCCGAGATCGGCGGCTCGCTGAGTTATGGCCGCTACGATCCGGCCATCCTCTCCAACCTGTCGTCCCGGCTGAAGGCGCTGCCCAATCTCAGGGTGCTGACCGGCACCGTCTGCAATGGCTGGTATGAAGACAACTGGCTGCCGCTGATCCAGGGCAACCGCCTCCATCGCACACGCGCCCGCGAAGTGATTCTGGCGACCGGCGCCATCGAGCAGCCGGCCGTCTTCCGCAACAACGACCTGCCGGGGATCATGCTCGGCGTCGCCACCCAACGGCTGGTCCGGCACTATGGCGTGCGGCCTGGTCGGAGCGCCGTGGTGCTGGCCGCCAATGAGGACGGTTACCGGACAGCGCTCGATTTATTGGACGCAGGCGTAGCGGTCGTCGAACTTGTCGATCCGAGATCGGTCGGCGATGCCGGGCCGCTGGAAGCCGAACTTCGCGGCAAAGGTGTCGCCATCCGCAAAGGCGCAACCATCGAAGCGGCGGCAGGCACGTCTGGAAATCGTCACCTTGCCCGCGTCCGTGTCGGCGGGAGCTGGATCGCCTGCGACCTGCTGGCCGTTTCGATCGGTCAGGCGCCGGCGTGGCAATTGCCGTGTCAGGCCGGCGGCAAGGTCGGCTACGATGCCGCCGCGGAGATGATGACGATCACACTCCCGGAAGGCTCCGTCCATCTTGGCGGCGCCGTTGCCGGAACGGACGAATTGCCGGATGCAATCGGCAGCGGCCAACGAGCAGCGGCAGCCGCCCTTTCGCGGCTCGGCCATGCCATGGCGGTCGAACCTCCAATCACGCCGAAGAGCGTCGGGCCACGCTATGTTCAGCCGATCCTCGCCGATCCCAAGGGACGCGACTTCGTCGACTTCGACGAGGATCTGCAAGTCAAGGACCTGCAGAACGCGACCAAGGACGGCTATCGCGAGATCGAGCTCGTCAAGCGCTTCACCACCGTTGGCATGGGCCCGAGCCAGGGACGTCATTCGGCCCTGGCGACAGCCCGGGTCGTCGCCGAGGCGACCGGCCGGTCGGTCGCCGAGATCGGCATCACCACGGCGCGGCCTCCGGTCGGGCCGGAAACGCTCGGCGTGCTCGCCGGCCACCACGAAGCGCTGGAGCGCCGCACGGCGCTGCATGCGAAGCACGTCGCGCTGAACGCCGCGATGAAGCCGATCGGCGCATGGTGGCGGCCTTACTACTACGGCGACGCAAGCGGCGCTGAAGAAGCGGTCCGCGAGGAAACCCTCGCCGTGCGAGAGGGCGTCGGCCTGCTCGACGTTTCGACGCTCGGCAAGCTGGAGATCCGCGGGCCGGACGCCGGTGAATTCCTCGACCGCCTTTACACGATGGCGCATGCCAACCAGCCCATCGGCCGCGTGCGCTATTGCCTGATGCTCAACGAGATGGGATCGGTGGTCGACGATGGCGTCGCCTACCGGATGGCGCAGGACCAGTTCTATGTGACGGCGACCACCGGCGCCGTGGCGCGCGTCTATGCCGACATGCTGTTCCGGAATGCCGAATGGCGCCTGAAGGTGGACGTGCTCAACCTTACAGGGGCGTTTTCAGGCCTGAACGTCACCGGACCCAAGGCGCGCCTGGTTCTCGAGGCGCTGGAGAGCGACATCGATTTCAGCCGCGACGCCTTCCCCTATCTCAGCGGCCGCGAAGGCACCGTCGCCGGTGTCCCGGTGCGGGTGATGCGCATCGGCTTCACGGGCGAGCTCAGCTACGAATTGCATTGCCCGTCGAGCCAGGCGCCTCATCTCTGGGACGCGGTAATGGCGGCGGGACGGCCGCATGGCCTGCGCCCCTATGGGCTGGAGGCGTCGCGCATCTTGCGCCTGGAGAAAGGTCACATCCTGATCGGCCAGGACACGGATGCGATCACCACGCCGGATGAACTGGGCTTCGGCTGGGCCGTCTCGAAGAAGAAGCCTTTCTTCGTCGGCAAGCGCTCCATCGAGATGCGTGCGAGGCTCGGGCAGACCCGCAGGCTGGTCGGCCTGCAATTCCCCGCCGGCGCCCGCAACATTCCCGGCGAAAGCTGCCTGGTGCTGCGCGGCGGCGCGCCTGTCGGCCAGATCACGTCGGTCGGGTACTCGCCGTCGCTCGGGCGCCATATCGCGCTCGCCTATGTCCATGTCGACGACCAGGCGGAAGGCAGCCGCGTGACGGTGAAATGCCGCGACGGCGAACTGGTCGAGGTGCCGGTCGTCGCCCACGCCTTCTTCGACCCGACCAACGCGCGGCAGGAGATCTAGATGGCCGCCGACATCGCGACGCGCATCTATCCCTTCATGCCCGGCGGCGCGGCCGACGGCACGAAGCTGGTTTCTGGCGCGGTCGTGCTGAGCGATCTCACGGACAAGCCGCGCTTCGGCCTGAAAGGCGGCGGCAGCGCCGCCTGGCTCGCCGCGCAGGGTGTCAAACCGCCTGCCGTCAACCGCATCGGCGACCACCGTGGCATGCGGATCCTGCGCCTCGGCAACGAGGACATTCTGCTTCTCGCCGAGGGCGCCGGCGAGACGCTCGCCGAAATCAAGACCGCCTGGCAGACCGCGCCGTCGCCGAAAGGCTATTCGTCATGGCGCGAAGAAGGCTGGGCATGGATGCGGCTTTCCGGCCCTCGCCTTGCCGAAGCGATGAGCGGGCTTTGCGCGCTGGACCTTAGACCCCAAAAATTCGGTGCCGAAGACATCGCCCAGACCCGCGTCGGCCATATCGAGGCCGTGGCGTTCCGTTCGCCGGCGGGTTTCGACATACTCTTCGACGTCACCGCTTCCGCCTACTTCGCCCGCGCCGTCGCGGCGGTGGCCGGCCACACAGACCAGCATAGAGGACATCCATGACCCGCCCGCAAGGAACCATCGCCCCGATCCTGACGCCGTTCGAAGATGACGGCCGCATCGCGCGCGATCTCTGGATTTCCCACGCCAAATGGGTGCTCGGCCAGGGTGCGCATTTCCTCTCGCCCTTCGGCACGACGGGCGAAGCGCTCTCGGTATCCTTGCGCGAGCGCATACAGGCGCTGGAATGGCTGGTCGAGGCAGGCATCGCGCCCGACCGGCTGATGCCCGGCACCGGCGTCACCGCCCTGCCCGAAACGGTCGAGCTGTCGGCGCATGCCGTCAGTCTCGGCTGCGCCGCGGTCATGGTGCTGCCGTCCTTCTTCTACACCGGCGCCGGCGACAACGGTCAGGCGCGCTGTTACAGCGAGTTGATCGAGAAGGTGGCAAAGCCCTCGATGCGCGTGATCCTCTACCACATCCCGCAGAACTCGGGCGTGCCGGTCAGTCCGGCGCTGACAGCAAGGCTGAGCAAGGCTTTCCCGGACACCGTCGTCGCCTACAAGGACAGTGCCGGCGACTGGAACAACACCGCCGCCGTCATCGCCGCCGCGCCCGGCATTTCGGTCTTTCCGAGCTCCGAGGCGCAGCTCACCAAGGGTCTCGCCAGCGGCGCGGCCGGCTGTATTTCCGCCACCGTCAATCTGAACGCCGCCGCCATCCGCCGGCTCTATGACGCGGCCAGGAAGGGCGAGGATGTCGCCGAGGCGGATGCCGCCATCAAGGCGTTCCGAAAGGTGATCCAGGATGCCGGGCTGATCCCGGCGATGAAGGCGGTGCTTGCGGTCAAGTCCGGCGACCGGCGCTGGCTGAACCTGCGCGCGCCGCATGAGAATGCGACGCTGGAGAACGGCCAGGTCCTGCTTGCCGCCCTCGGCAGCGCCGCCGATCATATCGGCCGTAGCTGAGGTCGCGATGTCGGCGCGCCCAACCGTCATCCTGCACACCGACAAGCCGGCGGGCGCGCTTGCCGTGCTCGCCGAGACGCATCCGGACCTCGACGTCCATGCCTGCGACACCTATGCCGGCCTCCCCGCGCTGATCGAGCGGACCGCCGCGGAGGTGGTCTATTCGATCCGCTTTGACGGCACGCCGCGCTATCCGCGCCAGGCCCTAGTCCAGAGCCCGACCGTGAAATGGGTGTCGATCGGCGGCTCCGGCACCGACCATCTCGGCCGCTGGGATCCCGCGCATGTGACGGTGACGAATTCAGCCGGCGTCGCCGCCGGCATGCTGGCCGAATATGCGCTCGGCGCCATGCTCTCCTTCTCGCTCGACCTGCGCGGCTTCGAACGCCGGCAGCAGGCCCGCCAATGGGGCGGCAGCCGCGTCGAGCCGATCGAGGGCAAGACCGTCCTCATCCTCGGCCTCGGCAAGACCGGCGAGGCCGTCGCGCGCCGCGCGCAGGCGATGGGCATGCGCACGCTCGGCATCCGCGCGCGGCCGAAACCGATGCCGTCGCTCGATGAGGTGCATGGCCCCGACGCGCTGCTGGCATTGATCGGCCGGGCCGACTTCATCGTCTGCTGCGTGCCGCTGCTGCCCACCACGCGCGGCCTGCTCGGCGAAGCCGCCTTTGCCGCCATGAAGCCGTCCGCCGTGCTGATCGACATTTCGCGCGGCGGCGTCGTCGAGGAGAAAGCACTGCTCGCCGCACTCGACAACGGGCGGATCAAAGGCGCGGCGCTCGATGTCTTCGCCACCGAGCCGCTGCCGACCGGGCATCCGCTCTGGAGCTACGACAACGTCGCCGTCACGCCGCATTGCGCGGCGGTCTATGAAGGCTGGGACATCAAGTCGGTGCGCATGTTCGCCGACAATCTGGCCCGCTACCGCAAAGGTGAGCCGCTGGAAAACGTGATCAATCCGGAACGTGGGTACTGAGAGCAATTCCAGGAAAAGTGTGAGCGGTTTTCCGTCCGGAATTGCGAAAAAGAGAATCGGGAGGAATCCTATGTCACAGGACAGGCGCGGCGGTGGCCGCAGATCGAAGCTCGGACGCAGCGGTGGCGGCATCGCGCAATTGCCATGGCAGAGCGTCAAGAACCCCTACCCGCCCATGCAGATGCTCGATGAAGAGCGCATGGAGCAATTGCACAAGACCTCGATGCGCATCCTGTCCGAGCTCGGCATCCGCGTCATGAGCGAAAGGGTGATGGATCTGTTCGCCAAGGCTGGCGCCATCGTCGACCGCGAGAGCAACACCATCCGCATCGACGAGAGCATTGTCACCGAGGCACTGCGCAAGGCTCCCTCGTCCTTCACGCTGACCAGCCGCAATCCGGACAAGCAGGTTGAGTTCGGCGGCAATTCGCTGGTCTTCGGGCTGGTCGCCGGTCCGCCCAACGTGCATGACCGCGTCAACGGCCGCAGGCCGGGCAATCTCCCCGACTATCAGAACTTCATCCGGCTGGCGCACCACTTCAACGCCATCCATATCATCGGCAACCAGGTGGTGGCGCCGATCGAGTTGCCGGCCAATTCGCGCCATCTGGATACCTACTACGCCAATCTGACGCTGAGCGACCTCTCCTTCCACTGCACCGCCATCGGCCGCGCCAGGGCGATGGACGGCATCAACATGATGGCGATCGCGCGCGGCATCTCCGTCGAGGAGATGCGGGCTTCGCCGGGCGTGACGACGATCATCTCGATCAACTCGCCCCGCCTGTTCGACGACGCGATGGCGGAGGGTCTGATCGCCATGGCCGAGCACGGCCAGCCGGTTACCGTCACGCCATTCACGCTGATGGGCGCGATGACGCCGGTGACACTTGCCGCGGCACTTTGCCAGCAGAATGCGGAAGCGCTGTTCGGCGTGACGTTGACGCAGCTCGTCAATCCCGGCACGCCGGTGATGTATGGCGCCTTCACCTCCAATGTCGACATGAAGTCCGGTGCGCCGGCCTTCGGCACGCCGGAGAACGCCAAGGCCAACATCATCGCCGGGCAACTGGCGCGGCGCTACAACCTGCCCTATCGCACCTCCAACGCGAACGCCTCCAATGTGGTCGATTTGCAGGCGGCCTACGAGACCGAGATGGCGACATGGGGCGCGGTGCTCGGCGGCGCCAATTTGATCTATCACGCCGCAGGCTGGCTGGAGGGTGGCCTGACCGCGTCCTACGAAAAGCTCGTGCTCGACGTCGAGATCCTGCAGAACATGATGGAGTTCCTGCGGCCCTTGCCATTCCAGGAGGACGACCTCGGCTTCGAGGCGATCAAGTCGGTGCCGGCCGGCGGCCATTTCTTCGGCGCCGAGCACACCATGTCGCGCTACACCACCGCCTTCTACCAGCCGATGTTGTCCAACTGGCAGAACCATGGTGCCTGGCAGGAAGCCGGCGGCAAGGATGCCCTCGAACGCGCGACCGAGCTCTGGCAGCAGGCGCTGCACGATTACGAGGAACCGGTGATAGACCCCGCCATCCGCGAGGAGCTCGACGCCTATGTCGCGCGCCGCCGCGAGGAGATCGCCGCCAATCCGGAAGCTTAGAGCATGATCCCGAAAAGTGGGGACCGGTTTTCGGAAAAGATCATGCTCCATCAAAAGAGTTGGAAAGCCGTCTGATGCCCTATGATCTCCTCATCCGCGACGCAACGCTGATCTCCGGAGACGGCTCTGACCGCTTCCAGGCAGACATTGCCGTCACGATGGGCCGCATCGCGGCGATCGGTCGGCTGGACGACGCGCAAGGCATCGAGGAAATCGACGCCAAGGGCAAGATCGTCGCGCCCGGCTTCATCGACGTGCACACCCATGACGACGGCGCGCTGCTGGCGCCGCGCGGCATGGACCCGAAGATCAGCCAGGGCGTGACGACGGTGATTGCCGGCAATTGCGGCGTCAGCCTCGCACCTCTGCTGCTCGACCAGACCCCTCCACCGCCCTTCACGCTGGTCGGCGGCCGCGAGAATTTCCGCTTCGACCGTTTTGCCGACTATGTCGCCGAGTTGAAGCGCCGCGGCATCGCCACCAACGCGGCCCTGCTCGTCGGTCACACCACCTTGCGCCAGCGCTGCATGCCGGTGACCGACCGGCCGGCCAATGCAGCGGAAACGGCGGCGATGCAGGAAGCGGTCGCCGAGGCGATGGCCGAGGGTGCGTTCGGCCTCAGCACCGGGCTCGACTATCCGCCAGCCGTCAACTCCTCGACCGATGAGGTCAAGGCTCTCGCCGCCACGGCGGCAGGCCTCGGCGGCCCCTACGTCACCCACACGCGCAATTATTTCGAGACGATGGACGAGGCGATCGAGGAAGCGATCGACATCGCCGACCATGCCGGCGGCAAGCTGTTCATCTCGCACCACCAGTGCACCGGCCGCGCCAATTTCGGCAAGAGCCGGCCCTCGTTGGAGAGGATCGACCGGGCGCGCGAGACGATGGACATCGGCATGGACGTCTACCCCTATGCCGCGAGCTCGACCGTGCTTCGGCTGGAGCGCTGCGACACGGGCTTAAGAATCCTCGTCACCTGGTCCGATCCGCATCCGGAGATGGCGCGGCGCGAAATCGCCGACGTTGCTCGCGAATGGAACTGCACCGAGCGCGAAGCCGGCCAGCGTCTGCTGCCGGCTGGCGCGGTCTATTTCCAGCTCGACGAGGACGACGTCCGCAACATCATCGCCCATCCGCGCACCATGATCGGCTCGGACGGCCTGCCGCACGACATCCACCCACATCCGCGCCTCTGGGGCACGTTTCCACGTGTGCTCGGGCACTACGCGCGCGATGTCGGTCTGTTCAGCCTGGAGGAGGCCGTGTTCCGCATGACCGGCTTGCCCGCGCGTGAATTCGGCACCCAGGAGCGCGGTATTCTGGCCGAAGGCAATTTCGCCGACCTCGTCATCTTCGACCCCGAGACGATCATCGACACCGCCACCTTCGAGGAACCACGCCGACCCGCCGCCGGCATCGACCATGTGTTCGTCAACGGCGTCTCAGTCTGGCGCGGCGGCAGGGCGACCGGAGCGCTGCCCGGCGCGGTTCTCAAGCCCTCAGCTTCAAAGACGCTATTCAGAGGCGCATGTGGCTGCGGCGCCGGTCACAGCGACTCGTAGATCCGGTCGACGCTCTCCAGCGTGTAGGCGAACTCCACCGGCCGCGTGCAGCGCCAGCCGCCGAAAGGCTGGCCGGCAAGCGCCTTCAGTGCTTCGAGCTGGCGCAGTATGCCGCCGCCATAAAGCCGGTTCGCCATGTCGAGCAAGCCGGTGCGATGCATGGCCTCCGTCATGCTGCCGCAGGCTTCCTTGACCAGCCAGACGCGAAACCCCTGATAGACGGCGTCGAACACGCTTTCCGTCACGCAGCTGTCGGTAAGGACCCCGGTGACAACGAGGTTCTCGATGCCGAGTGTGGCCAGCCGTTGCGAAAGATCGGTGCGGCGAAAGGCGCTCGGCCAGTGTTTATGGATGACGATGTCGCCGGGCGCTGCCGCCACCTCGTTGCAGATATCCGCGCCTTCGCTGCCGGCCACAGCGGAGCGGAATTCATCGGTCAGGATTTCCTCCTGCCGCGCATAGCCGTCGCGCTCTTCCGGCTTCACCCAGGCCTGCGCATGGATGACCGGCATGCCAGCCTTGCGGGCGGCTTCGATCAGCGCGGCCGCATTGGCCAGCACGTCGTCATAGCCGACGACCGGCCATGCCGCGCCGAGGCGGTATTCATTCTGCAGGTCGATGACGAGCAAGGCGGTCCTGGCAAGGTTCATCTCTGGTCCGGTGAGTTGTCGAAATCGGTGACGAAACGCAGGAGCAGCCGGATCGCCTGATCGAGATCGGCGATCTCCATCGCTTCATGCGGGTTGTGGCTGCCGTGTTCATTGCGCACGAAGAGCATGGCGGTTGGGATGCCGGCGCCGGCGAAGGTGGCTGCATCGTGCCCCGCCCCGCTCGGCACATGCGGTGCCCGCATCCGCATCTTACTGGCGGCGCTGTCGAACCTCGCGATCAATGCCGGCGACATCGTCGCCGGCTCCCAGGTGAAGCGCGGCCCCGGCTCGAAGGTGACGCCGCGTTTGGCACTCACTTCAGCGAAAATCTCATGCAGCCTTGCCTCGATCCGATCCAGGACGGCGGCTTCGGCACTGCGCACATCGAGCGTGAAACCGAGCTCGCCCAGCACCCGGCTGCCGCCGTGCTGCGTCGGATCGGACTGCACGCGGCCGAAGGTGATAGTGGCCTCGCGCCCTTCGCGTTCGAGCGCGTCCCATTCGGCCTCGAGGTCAGCGATCAGGTCGGCAAAGCCAAGCACGCTGTCATGCCGCGCAAAGCGCGGCTCGGCGCCGGAATGGGCGTAGGCGCCAAGGCATTTCGCATCGACATAGCGGAAGCCGCCGGCAATCCCGGTGACGATGCCGACCGGCGCATCGGCGGCAACCAGCCGCGGTCCCTGCTCGATATGCACCTCGACGAAGGCGGCGATCCGATCGACATCGATGCCGGGCACGCCACGCCGCACGGCGTCGGGGTCGAACCCTTCCTCGCGCATGTGCTCGGCCAGTGTGCGACCGCTGTCGGACCGCTTCGCATCGAGCGCCCGCGGATCGAGCAGGCCAAGCGCCGCCTGGCTGCCGGGATAGGAGAGCGGAAACCAGACGGCTTCCTCGGCACGAGTCGCCAACACGACGAGGTCACGCGGCAACCGGATGCCTTTCTCGACCAATTCGGCGATCACCGCCAGGCCGGCCACGACGCCGGCAGCGCCATCGAAATTGCCGCCATGCGCGACGCTGTCGAGGTGCGAGCCAATGACGATTGCCGGCAGCTCGGGGTTACGGCCGCTGAGCGTCAGATAGAGATTGCCGGCGGCGTCGACGCGCGCGACCGCGCCGAGTTTTTCCCCGTCATTGCGCACGAGATCATGGGCGAAGCGCTCGCCGGGTCCGTAAGCGACGCGCGTGATCCCCGGCGCGTCCGTCGTAGCTTCGGCGAGCGCGTCCAGGATACGTCCCGCCAGTTTGCCACCGACCGTCAATGCGGCGTTGCTCATGAGGCGGCCAGCCGAGATTGAGCACCGCGCAGCCGATGCGGCGTGAGTTCTTCGAGCGATACGCCTTGCCTTGCGACATCGTCCGGCAGGCCGCCGCCGGCGATCAGGCTGGCACAGACGCGCGACAGTGCCGGCGACGTCTTGATGCCGTAGCCGCCCTGCCCGACCAGCCAGACGAAATCCGGGAACTCGTCATCCGGCCCGACCACCGGCGACCCGTCGGCGACGAAGGTCCTCAGGCCCGCCCAGGAACGCGACACGCGCTGAACTTCGATCGTGGTTGCCCGTTCGAGACGCTCGGCGCCGATCGCGACATCGATGTCTTCGGCAAAGGCGTCCACCGGCGCCGAAGGCGTCGCATCGGCTGGCGACACGAACAACTGCCCGGCATCCGGCTTGAAATAGAACTCCGCGCCGACATCGTTGACCAGCGGCCAGTCGCTAATGTCGAGGCCGGCCGGCGCCGGGATGTTGAAGGCGGTGCGGCGCTTCGGCTGTAGGCCGACCGGGCACACGCCCGCCATCGCCGCGATCTCGTCGCCCCAGGCGCCGGCAGCGTTGACGATAAGCGGCGCAAGGAATGTCCCCGCTTCCGTCTCGATCCGCCATTGACCGCCCTGTCGGCCGATACCTCTCACCCCGGCCTTGGTGACGATGCGAGCGCCGCGCGCCCGCGCGCCGCGCAAAAAACCCTGATGCAGGCCGTTGACGTCGATATCCATCGAATGCGGTTCGATATAGGCGCCGGCGAGATAATCCCGGCGCAGCACCGGCACGCGCGCGATCGCCTCGGCCGGCGTAATCGCGACGATCGAGGGAACGAGCGCCTGCGCGGCCGCCAGATCCTCGCGCAAAAGGTCAAGCTGGTCGGCGCGCGACACGTTGATCATGCCGCGTTTGCTGAGCAGCGGATAATCGGAAAAACCCGTCGGCGGCTCGGTGAGAAATGCCCGGCTGGCGAGCACGATGCGGCGGATGACGCCGTTGCCGTAATTCTCGGTGAAGCTCGCCGCCGAGCGTCCCGTGGTGTGATAGCCGCAATGGCTCTCGCGCTCGAGCAGAACCACCTTGCTGTCGCGCGAAATCTCGAAAGCCGCGCCGGCGCCAGCCATGCCGCCGCCGATGATGATAACGCCGGTCTGCTCGCTCATGCATCCCCCAAAACTGCCCCGCGCGGCACCGCGGGCGGTTCGCCCAGACGGCCGCGGCGCGCACGATCGCGGGCGCCGCGCCCTTCGGCCAGATTCTCGGCCAGCGAATTCTGCGCGGCGCAATCCCGTAATGCCAGGTCGCTGATAAAAGGCACCGGCTTGCCGGCGATAGCCATGCCCTTCAGCCGCGCCCAGACCGCGCGCCGCTTGCGCACTTGATGCGACTGCAATTCGCTGATCTCGGCGATACTGCTCTCGCGCTTGATCTGTAGCGCGCCGGCCCCGACAGCCGCGTCGAACAGCTCCAGCCCGCGCTTCGTGCGCACGATGATGCCGTTGAGAGATTCATCCTCGACGGCCGGTCCGCCATTCAGCCATGCGTCAGATACCGCGATATCCGCCACTTGGCCGATGGCATCAGGGCAGATTTTGCAGCGCGGCTGGATCATCCATTTGTCCTCGTCTTCCCACAGCTGCCGGTAGCTGATCTCGAAGCCGCGGCCGTCGCGAGTTTCGATGCGATTGAGGCCCGGGTTGCCGTGGCCTCGGTAGCGGAAGAGCGTCAGTTCGTCCTCGCTCAATCCGAAACGCTGCAGCACCTGTTCCGACTTGCTCAAGTCCGAAGCGCCGCCGCAGACGAAGGTGAGCGCATAGCGCATATATTCGTCGACGCGCGGATCGAGCCGCGCCAGATTGCGCACGGCGGTGATGTCGCAAGGCTTGGCGATCAGCGCGAACGGCTCGCCGCGGTCGAGGACGGCGTTGAAGTCGACCAATGTCGCCGCCGGACCATAGCGCGAGCCGGCGCCTTCGAGCACCGAAACGGCATCGAAGCTCAGCCGGCGTTCCGTGCGCATCGGCATGGAAGGCGATGCCACCACATGCAGCACGAACTTGACCCGTCCCGAGTTGAGCAGGAACTGCCCGAGCGCCGTCAGCGTCCCGCCGCCGGAGCCGACGAAGCGAACCGTAGGATTTCCGGCAGAGCCGAGCACGAGCCGTTCGACCGGCCCCCAGACCGTGTCCGTCAACGTGGCTTCCTTCATCTGGGTTGCCGGCGGACCGGCGATGCGCGTTCCCGGGCAGACGGCGTTGATCCTCGCCAATGTTGGCTTGTCCAACGCGCGTAGCGCCACCGGCCGCTCGCGCCCTTCCGGCGTCATCACTATGTCGACATCGCCGGCACCGGCGATAGAGCGACAGAGGCCGCAGCCGATGCAAAACCCGTTCTCGACGATCTCGCCGAGCGTCAGCGGCTCCGACGAGAGCGGCGGCGTGCCTTGGAGGGGCGGCGTGCGTTGGCTTTGGCGTGTTTCGATCGGGCCCATCGCGGTCTCAGACCGACTCCGAAATGCGCCGGTACTGGTCGGGGCGGCGATAGAGCGAAAAATTGAAATTTACCTTCCGACAGACCTCGATCAGCTCGAGATCGGCGCGATGGACGATGACCTCGTCGTCGAGCGACATCGCCTGCGCGGCAATCTCTCCGGTCGGCGCGATGATGCACGACCCGCCGATCAGCATCTGCCCGTCTTCCAGGCCGGCCTTGGCGGCGGCAGCGACCCAGAGCGTGTTCTGGTAAGCACCGGCCTGCATCGGCAGATGGTTGTGGAACATTCTCAGATGCGCCAGCGCCGGCGCCTCGTCGAGCAGCAGCGGCGTGTTGTAGCCGAGCAGCGCCACCTCGGCGCCGTTGAGGCAGAGCATGCGGTAGGTTTCCGGCCAGCGGCGGTCGTTGCAGATGGCCAGCCCGACCCGGACGCCGCGATAGTCGAAAACCGGAAAGCCGAGATTGCCCGGCTCGAAATAGCGCCGTTCGAGATGCGTGGTCGTGCCTTCTTCCGGCTCGCTCGAACCCGGCACATGCATCTTGCGATAGCGGCCGATGAAGGCGCCATCCGGTCCGACCAGATCCATGGTGTTGAAATGGCGCGTGCGGCCTTCTTCCTGCGTAAGCTCGCAATAGCCCAGCGCGAAGCCCACCTTCAGCCGAGCGGCGGCATCGTAGAGCCGCTGTGTCTCGGGTCCCGGCATCGAAGCTTCGAAGAAGGCGTCGATCTCGGCCTGGTCGTCGATGCGCCAGCGCGGGAAGAAAGTGGTGAGCGCCATTTCCGGAAACACCGCGATCTCGGCGCCGGCGGAAGCGGCCCTCTCAAGGAGATGGACGAGCCGCCCCACCGTCTCGGCGCGCGTGGCGCTGCGCTGGATCGGTCCGGTCTGGCAAACGGCGATGGTCAGGCATCGAGCCATGGTGTCCAATCCTCGACTGGTTTCCGGGAAAGCGCCGGATCGGCGGCAGCGCGCGCCACAAAACGCCCGAACCCCGGTTCGGCCCGCAGCTTGCCGTCGGCGACCACCGGCACGCCACGCACCAGCACGGTGGTCGGTCGGCCGGTGACGACCTTGCCCTCATAGGGCGTAAAATCGACTCGCGAATGCAGCGCCTCGTGCCCGAGCGTCCAGCGCGCCGTCGGATCCCACAGCGCCAGATCCGCGTCGAGCCCGACGGCGATGCTGCCTTTGCGATCGGCGAAGCCATAGATCGAGGCGGCATTGCGCGAGGTGAGGTCGAGATAGCGCCCGAGCGTAAGCCGGCCGGTCAGCAGCCCTTCCGAAAACAGCAGCGGCAGGCGCGTCTCGATGCCGGGAATGCCGCTCAGCGTCGTGGTGAAACCGGGCGTCTCGGAGCGGCCAATCTTGTCGGCGAAATAATATGGCGAATGGTCCGACGACCAGAGGTCGATGCCGCCATTGATCAGCTCTTGCCACAGATGCTCATGGCTGCGCGGCGAACGCGGCGGCGGTGAAAAGACGAAGCGCGCCGCGTCGATTGCCGAGCGGTCGAGATCGGCCGCGCCGAGAAAGAGATATTGCGGGCAGGTTTCCGCGATAGCGTCGACGCCGCGTGTCTTCGCCCGTGCCACCTCCTCGGCCGATTGCCAGGAGGAAACGTGCACGATGGTCATGCGCGCGCCGGTCATCTCGGCAAAGGCCAGTGCGCGATGCGTCGCCTCGCGCTCCATTGTCTCGCTGTGGGCGACGACATGGTAGCGGATATCGGTGCGGCCGAGATCGATGAGCCGCTGCCGCGTGCGCCGGATCGCGGCGTCGTTCTCGGCATGGACCATGACGACCCAGCCAAGCTCCCTCGCCGTATCGAGGACCTTGAAGAAGAGGTCGTCGTCGACGGCAAAACCCTGATAGGTCATGAACAGCTTGACCGAGGCGATGCCGCGTACCGCAAGCGCCCCAAGCTGGGCCTCGACATCGGCGCCGGTGCCCATGGTGACCACGGCATGCAGCCCGTAGTCGATCACGGCGCGTCCCGCCGCGCGCTCCAGCGCGCGGTCGATGGCGCCGACAGTCGTCATGTCCTGTCCTGGCATGCCGAACGGGACGATGCAGGTCGTGCCGCCAAAGGCCGCGGAGATCGTGCCGGATTCAAAGTCGTCGGCGTTGCCCGCCCCGCCCCAGACCGGCTGGTCGAGATGGCAATGCGCGTCGATGCCGCCGGGCAGCACCCAATGGCCGCTGGCGTCGATCGACGTCTCGCCGGACAGGCTTTTGCCGATGGCGGCGATGCGGCCGTCGTCGATGCCGACGTCGCACTCGGCCCAGCCGTCGTCGAGCGCCACGCGCCCGCCTCTGATCACCAGCTCATGCATTGACCAGCTCTTCTATTCAAATTGGCCCTCGCCGGCCGGCTTAGCCAACGGCCGCCGTCACCATGATCTCGACGCGATACTGGTCGCCGGCAAGCCGCGCTTCCACCGTGGCGCGCACCGGCATGGCGCTCCTGTCGATCCAGGCGTCCCATGCCGTGTTCATCATCTCGAAATCGGCAATGTCCCTGAGCCATATCTGCGCGCTCAAGAGCTTCGACTTGTCGCTGCCGGCCTTGGCCAGAAGCGCGTCGATCTTGGCCAGGATCTGCTTGGTCTGGCTGGTGGTGTCGCCGGAAAGATCATCCGCGGTCAGGCCGGCCACATAGACGGTGCCGTTGTAGCGGAGCACCCGGCAGAAGCGCTGGCCGTTTTCGAGGCGTTCGATCGTCATATCGTTCCCTTCCGCTGGTTCCCGGAGTTTTGGCTTTTTGCCTATGGTACGGAGGGTGCAAAACGACTGTAAAGCCCGCCGCGACCTGAGATGCCGCTTTCCTTCGCCGGCATGGCCAAAAAAATTCGAGCCATAGCCGCGTCAATCTTCGTTTGTGGCAATCGCCACAAAGTGTAGGTTCTGCTCGGGCTGCCGTCGGTCAACGGTGCCGCCAGGGAGCCGCCGCAGCCGCATTCATGAGGTCGATCGCTCAATCCGCGATGAGGCTTTGGCAAAATGCAGAGCGCTCCCGCGCCATGCTGCCGATCATGGTCGGCATCTGCCTCGCTTGTATCGGCAGCGCCATGCTGACCACCGCCGTGTCGCTGCATCTCGGCAAGCCCGGCATTTCTCCGCAAGTCGTGCAGATCGTGCTGACAGCCTATCCGGTGGGCTTCCTCGTCGGATGCCTGGTCACGCGCCCGGCTGTCGCCCAATACGGCCACGAGCGCACCTTCGTCACGATCCTGGTGCTGGCGCTGCTGGCGGCGTCCGGCTTCGCCTTCACCGACTTCCTGCCGAGCTGGATTTGCTTCCGCCTGCTCGGTGGCATGGCGATGGCGTCGCTATTCGTGGTCTGCGAAAGTTGGATCAACCTCTACGCCGAGCAGCACAATCGCGGCGCGTTGTTTTCGCTCTACATGCTGACGACGGCGATCGCAGTGCTGTTTGGACAACTCCTTGTCGCGCTGGTCGGCCCGCAATCGCCGCATCTGTTCCCGGTCGCGGCCGCGACCGTGCTGCTGGCGCTGATCTCCAAATTCATCGGCGGACGCTGGCCGGCGCTACCTACCGCCGATCCGGAGCATGCGAGTTCCGCAAGGCCGGTCAAGCGTCTTGGGCCGCTCGCGCTCTTCCGGCTGGCGCCGGTTACGGTCGTGGCGATCTTCCAGGGCGGTATCACCAACATGAACATCTTCGTACTGACGCCGATCTATGGCACGCAGATCGGGCTGTCGGCGGCAACGACAGTCGGGCTGGTCACGACCATCAGCATTGCCGGCATGCTGGCGCAGACGCCCGTCGGCTGGCTGTCCGACAGGTTTGAACGTCGCATCATACTGCTCGTCCAGGGCATCCTGTCGGTCACGCTCTGCGCCGCGATCGCCTGGCTCGGCAATTTTTCGGTGCCGCTGCTCTTCGTGCTGTTCTTCCTCTATGGCTGCACGGCGCTGACCGTCTATCCGGTGGCGATGGCCTTCGGCGCCTCGCAATTGCACAGCCGGCACATGGTGGGCGCCTCCGGCACGCTGCTCCTGCTCTATTCGATCGGCAATGTCGCGACGCCCGGCATCTCCGCCGGCCTGATGGACCATATGGGCGCGCCGGCCATGTTCCTGCTGCTCGGCGGCGGCGCCGTGCTGGTCACCCTAGCCGCCTGCTACAATCTGTTGCGCCGCCCAGTCACGCTGGCGGCCATGCAGGCGATCGAGGAGCGCGCCTGATGACGGATGCAGCAACGAACCGCCTCGAAGGCAACGTCATCCTTATCGCCGGCGCCGCCAGCGGCATCGGCGCGGCAATCGCACGCCGCTGCATTGCAGAAGGCGCAAGGATCGTCTGCGCGGATTACGAGCTCGAGCCCGCGACGAAGCTTGCCGAAGCGCTCGGGCCCACCGCCGCTGCTTGCCAGTGCGATGTGATGAAGATCGAGTCCGCGAAGGCGGCCGTCGAATTCGCGAAGCAAAAATTCGACCGGCTCGACGGGCTGGTGCACAATGCCGCCGCGCCTTCGACCAGCGCCACCGTCGTCGATCTCGACGAAAGCGCCTGGCGGCATGAGATCGACGTCGGCCTGACCGGCGCCTTCCTGATGAGCAAGTTCGCCGTACCGCTGATCGCGGCAAGTGGCGGCGGTTCGGTCGTCTTCATCGGCTCGCAATTCGGACGCGTCGCCACGACCCGCGCCGTCGCCTATTGCGCCGCCAAGGCTGGGCTGATCCACCTCGCCAAGGCGATGGCCGTGGATCACGCCGCCGAGAAGGTCCGCGTCAATAGCCTCTCCCCAGGCGCCGTGGCGACGACGCGCCTGTTGCGCAGATTTGCCGATTTCGAAGCCGCCAATGCCGGTCTCGGTCCTGCCCATCTGCTCGGCCGCATTGCCGAGCCCGACGAGATCGCCGCCGCGGCAGCCTTCCTGCTTTCTTCCGATGCGTCCTTCGTCACCGGATCCGACATGCTCGTGGACGGCGGCTTTGCGACGCGCTGAACCCGAAACCTCATTTCCGAAGGAGCTCCCATGACTCTCCTCGTCACCGGCGGCACCGGCTTTGTCATGAGCGTGGTCGCGCGCGCATGGCTGGACCGCGATCCGCACGCCCGCGCCGTGATTCTCGATCGCTCCGGCCTCGACGCGGCGGCCGAAAAGCATTTCGCTCCGGTGCGCGACCGGCTCACGGTGATCGCCGCTGACATCCTCGACCCGAAAGCCTGGTCCGCGACGCTCGACCAGCAGGGCATCACGGCAATCGTCCATGGCGCGACGATCACGCCGATCTCGCGCGGCAGCGCCTCGGAGGCCAAGCGCCAGCCGGAGGCCGAAGACCCGGCCCGCATCGTCGACGTCAATCTCATGGGCACCGTGCGGATGCTGGACTGGGCGCGTGCAAGGCCGGACCTCAAGCGCTTCATCTATGTCAGTTCCGGTTCCGTCTACCGCCACAACGGGCCGGACTGGAGCAGCGAGCCATTGCCGGAAGACGGCTATGTCGCGCCGCTGACGCTCTACGGCATCTCGAAATTCGCCTCCGAGATGGTCACCAACCGCTATGCCGACCTGTTCAGCCTGTCGGCGGTCTCGGTGCGGCTTGCTTCCGTCTACGGCCCGATGGACCGCGCCACCGAGAGCCGCAATTTTCGCCATGTCCCCAACCGCGTCGCACATATGGCGTTGGCCGGCGAGACGATCAGGCCGAACAGCCTGGAACCTGTCGGCGACTATGTCACTTCCACCGACGTTGCCGCCGCGATCCTCGCGCTGATCGATGCGCCGCGTCTCAACTATCGCCACTACAATATCGGCTCCGGATCCAGCCAGACCATCGGCGAGATCATCGGCTGGGCAGCCGAACGCGTGCCGGGACTGAAGGCCGAGGTGACGCCGGGAGACGACGCCAACATCGTCCAGGATGTGACCCTGAAAGGCGGCATGTGGGGCGCCTATGACATCGCCCGCATCCTGCGCGACACCGCTTGGCGGCCGCGTCCCGGCAAGGAAGCCTTCCATGCCTACATGGACTGGATCACCGCCAACGAGAACTGAGCCAACCAGATCAGGAGACAAGCCGATGCCGACCGATCCGCAGCAAGCAGCGCAGCCGCGCGATTTCGTCGGCTACGGTCCGCATCCGCCCTTCGTCACCTGGCCGGGCGGCGTCAAGCTCGCCGTCAACCTCGTGCTCAACTACGAGGAAGGCTCGGAATACAACTGGCTGGAGGATGGCCGCAACGACAATTGGGGCGAGTATAATCTCGCCTCCAGCCCGCCGGTGCGCGACCTCGGCACCGAGACGCATTTCGAATATGGCAGCCGCGCCGGCGTCTGGCGCCTGGCCAGGCTGTTTGACCGCTACGACATTCCCGTCACCTTTTCCGCCTGCGCCGTGGCGCTCGAGCGCAACCCGCCTCTGGTAGAGTGGATGAAGGCGCGCAGGCATGACCTGATGGGCCACGGCCTGCGCTGGATCGACTACACGACCATGGAGCGGGCTGAGGAAGAGCGTCATCTTCATCAGGCGATCGCGCTTTATGAAAAACTGCTCGACAAGCGTCCCATCGGCTGGAACTGCCGCTCGCTGCCCAGCGTCAACACGCGCGACCTTCTGGTCGAGGAAGGCTGCTTCCTCTACCATTCCGATCCCTGCAATGACGACCTGCCCTATTTCCTCGATCATCGCGGCACCGAGATCCTCGTCGTCCCCTACTCCAAGACGCTCAACGACAGCCGCTATCTCGTCGCGCCCGGCTACAGCAATCCGCGCGACTTCGCCGAGGACTGCCGCGCGGCCATCGACTATATGCTCTCGGAAGCCGGCGAGACCGGCGGTCGCATGCTGACCATCGGCATCCACGCCCGCTGGACCGGCCAGCCCAACCGTGCATCGGGGCTGCGCGAGGTGATCGAGCATGTCCAGCAAAGCGACGGCGCCGCCTTCATGCGCCGCGAGGACATCGCCCGCTTCTGGCATGCCAACCATGCCCGCTTCGAGCAGCGTGGTTGAGGGCGTGTTCGAAACATTGATCCGTGGTGGAACCGTGATCAACGCCGACGGCCTCAGCCGCGGCGATATCGGCATCGCCGCGGGCAAGGTCGCCGCAATCATCGCGCCCGGCGAAGCCGCCGAAGCAAGGACGGTCGTCGACGCCTCCGGCAGCTTCGTGCTGCCCGGCCTCGTCGATGCGCATGCGCATCTGCGCGACCCCGGCCTGACCCACAAGGAGGACTTTTCTTCCGGCACCCATGCGGCCGCGCTCGGCGGCGTGACGACAGTTCTCGACATGCCGACTGACGAGCCGTGGACCGCGACGGCTGAGCAGCTAGACGACAAGATGGCGACGGCCGAAGGCCGCATCCATGTCGATGTCGGCCTGCAGGCCGTGGTCAGCCGAGATCTGTCGCCTGTCCCTCGCCTGCTCGGCCTCGCGCCGGTGTCGTTCGAGCTGTTCACCGCCGACGTGCCGGATGCCTTCCTGTTCGACACGCTCGACACGGTCGCTGGGGCGCTGAGGGCTTTCAGAGACGCCGACACCTTGATCGGCATCTCGCCCGGCGACCAGTCGATCCTCACAGGCAGCACTGCGCGCGACCGCTCCGGCACCATCGCCGCCTTCCTGGACAGCCGCCCGCCGCTGGCCGAAGCCAACGGCATCGCTCGCGCGCTTGTCGCCGCGGCCTCAACCGAGGCGAGGGTCCACGTCCGGCAGATCAATTCCGAATTGGGTGTCGAGACCTGGAGCCGGCTGCGCGGCATGGCCGACGCCACCGTCGAGACCACGCCGCAAAACCTGTTCTTCACGGCGCAGGATTACGAGGCGCAAGGCGCCAATCTGAAGGCCTCGCCGCCGTTGCGCTCACCGCATGATATCGACGCGCTGCGCGCCGCGCTCAGCGCGGGACTGATCGACATCGTCGCCACCGATCACGCCCCGCACGCGCCGGCCGAAAAGGCGGCATCCTATTCGGCTTTCGCCGACATCCCCGGCGGCATGCCGGGACTGCAGACCCTGCTTCCCACCATGCTGAGGCTGGTGGACGAAGGGCTCATCGCGCTGCACGATCTTGTACGCATGTGCTCCAGAAACCCAGCCGAGCGCTTCGGCCTCGGCCGGCGCAAGGGGCGTGTCGCCGTCGGCTACGATGCCGATCTGCTCATCCTCGACCCGCGCCGATCCAGCACGGTCGCCAATGCCGACCAGGTGTCGCGGGCGGGCTACACGCCCTTTGACGGCTGGACGGTGAAAGCGCGCCTGACCAACGTCTTCCTGCGCGGCCATGAGATCGTGCGCGAAGGCAGGCTGGTCGGCCAGGCGCAAGGAAAGATCGTCACCCGGGAGAGCTGAACACCATGGCCTTGCTCGCAGGTAAAACCGCCATCGTCACCGGAGCAAGCTCCGGCATCGGCCGCGCGATCGCGCTGAAGTTCGCCGCCGAAGGCGCCAACGTCGTCGTCGCCGACACGGTCGAGCAGCCGATCGAAGGCGGCGAGAGCACCGTCGATAGGATTCGTGCTGCCGGCGGCACAGCCATCTACTCCAGAACGGACATCTCGGATTGGAACGCCGTCGATATGCTCGTCGGGGCAACGATCGCGCAATTCGGCCGGCTCGACGTGATGGTCAACAATGCCGCGATCTACACCAGCACCAACCTGATCGAGACCACGCCGGAACAGTGGAACCGCGTCATCGGCGTCAATCTGACGGGCTTTTTCTACTGCAACAAACGCGCCGTCATGCAAATGCTGGCCCAGGCGCCGGTCAACGAGGTGCGCGGCCGCATCATCAACATCTCCTCGCAGCACGGTATGGTCGCCTGCCCCGGCGATTTTCCCTATTCCGTGAGCAAGGGCGGCATCGTGCAGATGACGCGCCAGATCGCCGTCGACCATGCCGACGACCTGATCGTCTGCAACGCGATCGCCCCGGGCAAGATCATCACCGGCAAGCCGGGCGTCGCCAACGATCCTGACGCGCTCGACTATTCGCGCCGGCGCACACCCTGGCCGCGGCTCGGCCAGCCGAGCGACGTGGCGGGCGCGGCGTTGTTCCTCGCCAGCGACATGGCCAGCTACGTCACCGGCATAAACCTGATGGTGGACGGCGGCTGGATGGCGGGCTGACGGTCGCCAATCGGCCATTGCCCGGCACTCAGCGACAGGAACCTTTGCGGAAACCACCCGTTGACCCTGCTGCGAGGGGGGCCAACGATATCTGGAATCCGTTGCCTTGGACGCAAAAACTGAAAGAAAAGAGCGCGAAACCGCTCCCGCCGAGGAAACGCGGGCTCAGCCCCGGTCCGATCAGCAGAAACGCCCGGCGGGCGACGACAAGCCCGTTAAAGACAAGCGCGGCAACGAAGGGCTGGCGCAAGACACGCAGGCGGATAACGGTCCGTCGGACAGGTCCGGCCTCATCAGGCGCCATCCCTACATAGCGGCGATCGTCGCGATCCTCATCCTGTTGGTCATCGCCGCCGTGGTCATCTGGTGGATCAACGCACGTCAGTATGAATGGACCGACGACGCCTTCATCGACGCCCGCACGGTGACGGTCGGCGCGGAAATTTCCGGGCGCATCACCGATGTCGCCGTCACCGACAACCAACCGATCGAGGCCGGCGCGGTCCTTCTGCGCATCGACGACAGCGACTACCAGGCTTCGCTCAAACAGGCGGAAGCCGGCGTTGTGGCGGCGCAGGCCGAGATCGCCAACGTCCAAGCCCAGACCCAGGCGCAGAACGCCAAGATCGATGCCGCCGGCAAGCAGGTGGCGCAGGCGCAGGCTGCGCTCGAATTCGCCAGGTCCGAGGACCAGCGCAACCGCGAGCTCCTGGCCAAGGGCACGGCGACGCAACAGCAGGCGCAGCAGGCCGCTTCGACCTTGCGCCAGGATCAGGCGGCGCTCGATGCCGCCAACGCCAATGCCGAGGCGGCGAAAAGCCAGGTTGCGGTTCTCCAGGCACAAGGCAAGAGCGCCGAGGCCAAGCTTCGGCAGGCCGAGGCCAGCGAGGACCAGGCCAAGACCACCCTCACCCGCACGACCATCACCGCACCCGTCGCCGGCCATGCCACCAACATCACGGCCGCGAAAGGCACCTATGCGCAGCCCGGCCAGGTGCTGATGATGTTCGTGCCCAAGGACGTCTGGGTGAAGGCGAACTTCAAGGAGACGCAGCTCGACCTGATGCGGCCGGGCCAGCCTGTCGATATCGCCATCGACGCCTATCCCGAAAAGACATTCCACGGCCATATCGACAGCATCCAGGCCGGCAGCGGCACGGCGTTCAGCCTGCTTCCGGCCGAAAACGCCACAGGCAATTTCGTCAAGGTGGTGCAGCGTGTGCCGGTCAAGATCATGTTCGACCAGCCGCCCGGTGTCTATCTTGGTCCGGGCATGTCGGTCGTGCCGACGGTCAAGGTGCGATGAGTGACGCCGTAACAGCCCATGGCGACCAAAGCCGTTCGGCGGCTGGCGGCCGCAATCCCTGGCTGATCGCGATCGTCGTCTCGATCGCGACCTTCATGCTGGTGCTCGACACCTCGATCGCCAATGTGGCGCTGCGCAACATCGCCGGCAGCCTGGCCGCAGGCATGGACGAGAGCACATGGGTGATCACCACCTATCTCGTCGCCAACTCCGTCATCATCCCGGTCAGCGGCTGGCTGACCAGCGTCATCGGCCGCAAGCGCTACTACATGATCTGCGTGGCGACCTTCACGCTGGCGTCGCTGCTCTGCGGGCTGGCGCCCAACCTGCCGACGCTGATCGCGTTCCGTATCCTGCAGGGGCTCGGCGGCGGCGGCATGGCACCGAGCGAGCAATCGATCCTTGCCGACACGTTCCCGCCCGAGAAACGCTCCCAGGCCTTTGCGCTCTACGGCATCGCGGTCATTGTCGCCCCGACCGTCGGGCCGACCATCGGCGGCTGGCTGACCGACAATTTTTCCTGGCATTGGATCTTCTTCATCAACGTGCCGTTCGGCATCATGTCGCTGGCGCTCGTGCAATGGCTGGTGATCGAGCCCGACATTCTCGAGCGCGAGCGTCGCGAGCGGTTGAGCAAGGGGCTGAAAGTCGACTGGATCGGCTTCGTCCTGGTGGCGCTGGCACTCGGCTGCCTCGAAGTCTTCCTCGACGAGGGCCAGCGCAACGACTGGTTCGCCTCGACCTTCATCACCGCTTTCGCCGTGATCTCGGCCGTGTCGTTCCTGCTGCTTGTCCCTTGGGAGTGGACGAGGCGCGACCCGATCGTCGACATCCGCCTGCTTTTCAGCCGGCAGTTCGGCATGTCGTTCCTCGTCATGATGGCTGTGGGCGCGGTGCTGTTCAGCAGCACGCAGTTGGTCCCGCAACTGCAGCAGACGACCTTCGACTACACCGCCACCCTTTCCGGCCTGTCGATGATGCCCGGCGGCATCGCCATGCTCCTGCTGATGCCGATATCGGGGTTTGCCGCCGGCATCGTCCAGCCGCGCTATCTCATCATGATGGGCATGTCGGTGGTCGCGGTCGCGCTCTGGCACATGACCTCGCTGACGCCCGACGCCAGCTTCGGGTTCTTCGCCTACGCGCGCGTCTATATGATGATCGGCCTGCCGTTCCTGTTCATCCCGATTTCGACGGCCGCCTATGTCGGCCTGCCGCCGCAGAAGACCGACCAGGCATCCTCGCTGATCAACGTCGCCCGCAACATCGGCGGCAGCATCGGCGTGTCACTGTCCAACACGGTGATCGCCCAGAACGCACAGCTCCATCAGTCGGTGCTGGTCGGCCACACGGCGCAGTCGAGCGAGGCCTATCAGCAGACGCTTCGCCAGGTGACGGACCATTTCGTCGCCGAGGGCTCGCCGCTGGTCGAAGCCAGGCAGCAGGCCGTCGGCTGGATCGGACAGGAAATCGGCCGCCAGGCCTCGCTGCTCGCTTATGTCGATGTTTTCTTTTACTGCGCGATTGCAACGGCGCTGCTGGTGCCGTTTGCCCTCCTGCTGCGGCCACCCAAACAGTCGCCAGCGAAGCGTTAGCTATCCTGTCACCCGGAGCTTGCGCCTCAGCGCCCGCCGCGCCAAGCTGGTGGCTTCTGGAGGAACCTCATGCGCACCATCCTGGCATCGGCGCTGCTTTTGGCGGCGGCATTTTTCACGACCAATGCAAATGCTCTCGACAGCTCGAACACGCCGGTCGTGGTGACGCCGCTGGCGTCGAAGACGACGACCGCATCGGGCCAGCCGATCACGCTGCCGCAGAAGAATGTCGAGGTTCAGGTCTCGTCCTACCAGATTGCGCAGGGAGCGACCTTGCCAGTGCACAAGCACCCCTTCCCGCGCTACGCCTATGTCGAGCAAGGAACGCTCAAGGTCACCAATGTCGAGACCGGCGCCGCCAACACTTACAAGACCGGCGACTTCATCATCGAGACGATCGGGCAATGGCACCAGGCCACCAATATCGGCACCGATCCGGTGAAGCTTCTGGTGATCGACCAGGTCGAGCAAGGCGCCAGGAACACGATCCTGAAACAGTAGCCGGCAAGGCCTCGAAGCCGGCCTCTCGCCTCATCCCCAGGCGCTCACCGGTTGCCTTGTGGTGGCGTTCAGGCGGTTAAAGGCGTTGATCAGCGCGATCTGGATCACCAAAGCGGCGAGCGCCTTGTCGTCATAGTGGCGCGCCGCCTCGTCCCAGACGTCGTCCGGCACCGCGTCGGAGCGGTCGGCCAGCCGCGTCGCAGCTTCGGCAAGCGCAAGCGCCGCGCGCTCCGGGTCGGTGAAATATGGCGTTTCGCGCCATGCCGACACCGCAAAAATCCGCTCGTCCTTCTCGCCAGCCTTCTTCAGCTCGCGCGCATGCATGTCGACGCAGACGGCGCAGGCGTTGATCTGGCTGGCGCGCAGGTGAACGAGCTTGCGCGTCACATAAGGCACGTCGCCGGCCTCGGTCGACTTGTCGAGCGCGAGCAGCGCCTGCAGCGCGCCGGGAATGAGCATCACCGGGTTCTTCAATCTTGCTTCCATCATCCGTCTCCTCGGCTTCGCGCGACCGATAAGGCCCGCGCCAATCAATAACTTTCCAGTTATGAGTTATCCATAACTTTGCGGTTATGCATTGTCAAGCGAGATGCATGTCTGGCGAGTTGTATGGGCTGGCGAGTTGCATGGCTGGCGACTTCCATGGCTGGACCGATCGTTGCCGCTTTCGCGACGGCGCGCCCGATGCTAGGGCTGCCCATCTCGTCGAAAGCATGGATGGAAACCGATGGCGGACACGCAAAAACCCCTGATCGAAATCTGCGTCGAAGGCATTGACGGGCTGCTTGCCGCGCAGGCCGCCGGCGCCGACCGGGTCGAGCTCTGCGCCAGCCTGGTCGAGGGCGGCATCACGCCGAGCCTCGGCACGGTGCGCGCCGCGCTCGAAAGCGCGACCATCCCCTTCCATGTCATCGTGCGTCCGCGCGGCGGCGATTTCCTCTACAGCGAGACCGAATACCGCTCGATGCTCACCGACGTCGAAGCGCTTCGCGAGCTCGGCGTGACCGGCGTCGTGGTCGGCTGCCTGACCGCCGACGGCGCCATCGACGAGGCGCGCATGAGCGCGCTGGTCGAGGCCGCCGGCCCGCTCAACGTCACCTGTCATCGCGCCTTCGACATGACGCGCGATCCGGCCGAGGCGCTCGAAGCCCTAATCCGCTGCAAGGTCGGCCGGGTGCTGACCAGCGGCCAGCGCGACACGGCGGTCGAAGGCATCGAGCTTCTGGCGGAACTCGTTCGCCAAGCCGGCTCACGCATCATCATCCTCGGCTGCGGCGCGCTGGCGCCCGACACGATCGGCGAGGTACGCAGGCGGACCGGACTGGCCGAGATGCATTTCGCAGCACTTGCGGACGTGCCGAGCGCCATGCGCTACCGCAACCCGGATGTCGGCATGGGCGGCACCGACCTCGACCGCGAATACCGCACCACGGTGACCGACCAGGCCCTGGTGGCGGCGACGATCGCGGCCGCGAAGGCCTGACGATGATAATCGAACGCATTTCGCCCGCCGACGAGGCCGCCATCCTCGCGCTCAACAACGAGCATGCGGCGGAGCTGTCCTGGCTTGAGCCGGAACGGCTGTCCCATCTGCTCGGGCAAGCGTTCTACACCCGCCGCATCGGCGCGCTCGAAGCCTTCATCATGACCTTCGACCAGGATGCGCGCTACGACAGCCCGAACTTCCTCTGGTTTCGCCAGCGTTATCCGCGCTTCGTCTATGTCGACCGTGTGGTGGTCGCTGCCGTCGCGCGCGGCCGCGGCCATGCCCGCCGGCTCTATGAGGATCTGTTCGAGCAGGCCCGGCGCGCCGGCCACACGATCGTCACCTGCGAGGTCAACGCCGATCCGCCCAACCCTGCCTCCGATGCCTTCCACGCCGCGCTTGGCTTCGCCGAGGTCGGCGATGCGGTGATCCACGGCGGCAAGAAGTCGGTGCGCTATTGGGCAAAGCCGATCGCCGCCTGACCCCCCGAACCCGCTGGCCAGGAAAACAAGCCGAAGCTAATATAGAAGCTCCGTTGGCTGGGGGGCGGCATCATGGCGAGCAATGTCTTCCGCTTCGACGAAAGTTGGGACATCCCCGAAGGCACGCCGCAGGAAGTGTGGGACGTGCTGTCGGACGCTGAGCTTCTGCCACTCTGGTGGGGCGATGCCTACAAGGAGGTCGAGCCGCTCGACAAGAAGGGCAAGGGCGTCGTCGGCGCCCGCGCCAGGGCGAGAGCGCGCGGCGCCCTGCCCTATGAGCTGAACTTCATCATCGAGGCCGCCGAGCTCGAGCCCGGCCGGCTGGTGGTGGTGAAGACCTTCGGCGATTTCGACGGGCTCTGGCGAGCCGAGCTGTCGCCGTCCGGACAAGGCACGCATGTCGATCTGGTTTGGCAGGTCACGGTCGAGAGGCCGATCCTCAAGCTGCTGGCGCCGCTGCTAAGGCCAGCCTTCGCCTGGAACCATCGCTGGACGACGCCGCGCGGCGAAGCCGGGCTTCGCCGCTATCTCGCGGCGCGGAAGAACGGCGAGACCTGATCTCACCAGTTGCGGTTGAGCCAGCCGCGTGCGGGCTTTTCGACGATATAGTAACTGGCCAGCGCGCAGGCGAACACGGCCGCCAGCATCGGGATCGGCGACCAACCGTGCTCATCGACGAATTTGTAGAAGGGCTGCTGCCACAAATAGAGCGAATAGGACCACAGCCCGAGCATCACCATAGGCCAGGACGACAGCAGCCCCTTCACATAGCCGACCGCGAAGTCGAGCGTGTTGACCGCGAGCGCCAGCAGCGGCACGCCGACAAGATAGTGGATCGGCGTCGGCACCCGGTCGAGGAACAGCAACAGGCCGCCAACCGCGGCCCCGAGCGCCACATGCTGGCTTTGCAGGAAAGTCGGCAGGCGCCCGTCAGCCTTGAGCAGGCAGATCGCCGCGGACAGCAGGATCGAGGCGATATGCACGTCGGTGCGCCAGTAGGTGGTCTCGTAGCCCATGCCGAGAACCCCGTACGAAATCGCGCCGTTGGCCATTGCCAGCAAGGCCAGCACCAGAAGCAGCCGGATAACATTGGCGCGTCCTGAAACCACCACGCTGATCAGCGCGAGCAGGATATAGGAATGCTCCTCGACGCAGAGCGACCAGATGTGGTCGAGCGCGCCGGCGCGATTGATGAAGATGCCGGCGTAATTGTAGGTGAAGGTCAGCGCCGTCAGCGCCGCCTTCCATTTGAAGGCGATGAAGGTTCCGGTCAGGCCGATCATGGCGGCTATCGCGAACACCAGCAGCGCGGGATAGATGCGAGAGAAGCGGCGCTTGAAGAATTTCTTCAGCGGAAAGCGCTCGATGAACAGGATCTCGCCCATCAGCCGGCCGCTCAGCACGAAGAAGAACTCGACGCCGAGCACGCCGAGATTGAGCCCCGGGACCGGAAAGAAATGGCCGATCAGCACCATCGCGATCGACAGGCCTCGCCAGCCGTCGAGATAGGCCAGCCTTGCCCTGGCTTCCCTGTCGGCCGCGGCCCGCGGCAGGACAACGGACGCTGCGGAGATGTCGGTCATACCCTGCCTTCGCAACTCGAGGTCCGCATGCGAAGCGTTGCCCGCGTCTCGGACTGTCTGGTATTCCCGCCATGGTCATTTTGCAGTGCGGGATACTATTGTGCAAGTGCGAAAGCGGGAATACTCAGGTAGTTCCCGCCAAGTCGTTGCGAATACAGAAGGAAAAGGGGCCGCGAGGGCCCCTTTGTCTCACCCAGGCTGAGGGCGTTCAGGCGTTGGCCGCGGCCACCGCGCGCTTGGCCATCACCGCGATCAGGTTGGCGCGGTAGTCGGCGGAGGCATGGAGATCGCTCATCAGCCCCTTCGCCGGCACTTTGACGCCACCGAGCGCCGCGGCGTCGAAATTTTTCGCCAGCGCTGCCTCGATTTCCTTGGAGCGGAAGACGCCGTCCTCGCCGGCGCCGGTCACCGCCGCCCTCACCCCGTCCTTGCCCTTGGTCACGAACACGCCGACGATGGCGTAGCGCGAAGCCGGGTTGCGGAACTTCTGGTAGGCCGCCTTGGCCGGAGCGGTAAAGCTCACCGCGGTGACGATCTCGCCTTCTTTCAGCGCCGTCTCGAACAGGCCCTTGAAGAATTTGTCCGCCGGGATCTCGCGCTTGTTGGTGATGATCGTCGCGCCCAGCGCCAGCAATGCCGCCGGATAGTCGGCGGCCGGATCGTTGTTGGCGATCGAGCCGCCGATCGTGCCCTTGTGGCGCACCGCCGGATCGCCGATCAAGGACGCCATATGCGCAAGCGCCGGGCAGGCCTTCTTCAGCTTGTCGTCGGTGGAGACGTCGTAATGCGTCGTCGCGGCGCCTATTGTGACCGTCTTGCCGGACACTTTGACGCCCTGCAGGTCCTTGAGCCGCGACACGTCGACGAGGTCCGACGGCGCTGCCAGCCGCGTCTTCATGGCGGGGATCAAAGTCATGCCGCCGGAAAGCAGCTTGGCATCGCCGTTCTTCAAGAGCTTGGCGGCATCGGAGACCGAGGCAGCGCGGTGATAGTTGACTGAGTACATGTGTTTTTCTCCCTTCGGGAGAAAGCGAATAGGGAGTAGCGAATAGCGAATAGAACCTCCTCTATCCACGCCGCTTTTGTTCCCTATTCGCTACTCCCTATTCGCTATGCGCTTTTCAGTGCTTCGTCGCCCGGATGGTTGCCCACACCGTCGCTGGCGACGCCGGCATGGCGATGTCGACGACGCCGAGCGCATCGGTGATGGCGTTGATGACCGCCGGCGGCGAACCGATGGCGCCGGCCTCGCCGCAGCCCTTGATGCCGAGCGGATTGCCCGGACATGGCGTGTTCGAGGTCGAGACCTTGAAGGAGGGCAGGTCGCCCGCGCGCGGCATGGTGTAATCCATGTAGCTTGCCGTCAGAAGCTGGCCGCTTGAGTCGTAATGCGCGCCTTCCAGCAGTGCCTGGCCGACGCCCTGGGCGATGCCGCCATGCACCTGCCCCTCGACGATCATCGGATTGATGATGTTGCCGAAATCGTCGGCGGCGACGAACTGGATGATTTCCGTCGTACCGGTTTCCGGATCGATCTCGACCTCGCAGATGTAGCATCCGGCCGGGAAGGTGAAGTTGGACGGATCGTAGAAGGCCGTCTCCTTCAGCCCGGGCTCCATGCCCGCCGGCAAATTGTGGGCGGTGTAGGAGGCAAGCGCCACCTGGAACCAGGGCAGGCTCTTGTCGGTGCCCGCGACCTTGACCTCGCCATTCTCGATGACGATGTCGCCCTCGTCCGCTTCGAGCAGGTGCGCGGCGATCTTCTTGGCCTTGGCCTCGACCTTGTCGAGCGCCTTGACGATGGCCGACATGCCGACGGCGCCGGAACGCGAACCGTAGGTGCCCATGCCCATCTGCACCTTGTCGGTGTCGCCATGGACGATCGACACCGAATCGAGCGGGACGCCGAAGCGTTGGGTGACCAGTTGCGCGAAGGTCGTCTCATGGCCCTGGCCATGGCTGTGCGAGCCGGTCAGCACCTCGATCGTGCCCACGGCGTTGACGCGCACCTCCGCCGATTCCCAGAGGCCGACGCCGGCGCCGAGCGAGCCGACCGCCGCCGACGGCGCGATGCCGCAGGCCTCGATGTAGCAGCTCATGCCGATGCCGCGCAGCTTGCCCTGCTTGCCCGCATCCGCGCGGCGCTTGGTGAAGCCGGCATAGTCGGCGGCTTTCATCGCCGCGTCGAGCGATGCGTTATAGTCGCCGGCGTCATAGTTCATGATGACCGGCGTCTGATGCGGGAAGGACGTGATGAAGTTGCGGCGCCTGAGCTCCGCCGGCGACACGCCGAGCTCGCGCGCGGCGGTTTCCATCGTGCGTTCCAGAAGATAGGTGGCTTCCGGCCGCCCAGCCCCGCGATAGGCATCGACGGGCGCGGTGTTGGTGTAGACGGTGCGCACATTGGCGTGGATCGCCGGGATGTTGTACTGGCCCGACAGCAGCGTGGCGTAGAGATAGGTCGGCACGCAGGACGAGAACAACGACATGTAGGCGCCGAGATTGGCGATCGTGTCGACCTTGAACCCGGTGATCCGGTTGTCCTTGTCGAAGGCCATCTCGACGGTCGAGACGTGGTCGCGGCCATGCGCGTCCGACAGGAAGCTTTCGGTGCGGTCGGCCACCCATTTGACGGGGACGCCGGTCTTCTTCGACGCCCACAGGCAGACGATCTCTTCCGGGTAGATGTAGATCTTGGAGCCGAAGCCGCCGCCGACATCCGGCGCGATCACGCGCAGCTTGTTTTCCGGGGCGACGTTGTAGAAGGCGCTCATCACCAGCCGCGCGACATGCGGGTTCTGCGACGTCGTCCAGCAGGTATAATGGTCCTCGGCCTTGTCGTAATGGCCGAGCGCGGCGCGCGGCTCCATGGCGTTGGGCACGAGGCGATTGTTGACGATCTTCATGCGCGTGACATGGGCCGCCGACTTGATCGCCGCGTCGGTCGCCTTGGCGTCGCCGATCTCCCAGTCGAAGATCAGGTTGTTGTCGGACTCGGCGTGGATCTGCGGCGCGCCGGCTTGAATGGCCTTCGTAGCGTCGACAACGGCCTTCAGTTCCTTGTAGGTGATCTCGACCGCTTCCGCCGCGTCTCGCGCCTGGCCCTTGGTATCGGCGACGACGATGACCACGGCATCACCGACATAGCGCACCTTGTCGATCGCCAAAGGCGACCACGCGCCCATCTTCATTGGCGTGCCGTCCTTGGAGTGGATCATCCAGCCGCAGATCAAATTGCCGATCCCGTCGGCCTTGAGCTCCTTGCCGGTGAGCACGCCGACGACGCCGGGCATCGCTTGCGCTTTTTTCACGTCGATCTTCTTGATCTGCGCATGGGCGTGCGGACTGCGCACGAACACGGCGTGTTTCATGCCTGGAACCACCATGTCGTCGACATAGCGGCCGCCGCCGGTGATGAACCTCTTGTCTTCCTTGCGCGCCACGCGGGCGCCGACGCCTTCGATACCCATTGCGGAAATTCCTCCGGAATTCAGTGAATGGTGAATTGTGAAAGGGTGAATGGCCAAAAGGAAAAAAGCCGGCGGCTCTATTCACCATTCACCATTCACCACCTAAGCTGCCTGTTTCGCCCTGCCCTTGGCACCCTTCGACATCGCTTGCGATGCCGCGAGGATGGCCTTGACGATGTTGTGGTAGCCCGTGCAGCGGCAGATATTGCCTTCGAGCTCGGTGCGCACCGTCGCCTCGTCGAGCCCCTCGGGATGGCGCGCGATCATGTCGGTCGCCGTCATGATCATGCCCGGCGTGCAGAAACCGCATTGCAGCCCGTGATGCTCCTTGAACGCGGCCTGCACCGGATGCAGCTCGGCGCCGTCGGCGAGCCCCTCGATGGTGACGATGGTCGAGCCCGAGGCCTGCACGGCCAGCATCGAACAGGACTTCACCGCCCGGCCGTCGACATGCACGACGCAGGCGCCGCATTGCGATGTATCGCAACCGACATGCGTGCCGGTGAGTCCGAGATGTTCTCTGAGGAAATGCACCAGAAGCGTTCGGTCCTCGGCGTTCCCGCTGACCCGCCTCCCATTCACAGTCAACGACACGTCCGACATGCAACCTCCCTGGGTATCAACCTTGGTCATTGCCGAATGCCGCGCTTGTGCTTCGGCAGTGCGTTATTCGCGCACCGTACAACGGGCAAAACAGCCCTGCCAGCGGCGGTTCCATTGTACTTTCGATCATGGCAAAAGCTATGTGCAGCGCAGCAACCGGCCCCATTGCCAAATCGGGGATTGAAGGCAAAGATGCCTGCGACGCGCAGGCGTGCCTGACACGCATAAGAAAAGACACGCATAAAAATCAGCGTTGGAGGAATTGCGGAGAAGGCAGCTGGCCAGTTCTAGCACACGCTATGCATCGGGCCTTTCGGCGCTCACCACGGATGAGCCCGACCCGAATGCCTTTGCCCGGGCGGTCGCGGTCGAAGCGGCGGCCGTCGACGCCGGCTTCGCGCTTCTGTTCTTCTCCCAAAGCCTGGTCGACGCGGCGGCGCTTGCGCAAGCGCTGAAGGTCCATGCGCCATCGCTCGCCTATGCCGGCTGCTCGACCGCCGGCGAAATCACGCCGCAGGGACTGGAGGAAGGGCATATCCTTGCCCTGCTCTTGCCGTCGGCGTCGTTTTCGATCGTCTCCACCATGGTCGAGAACCTCTCCTCATCCGGCATGGACGGGATCACCGGTGAGGTCGTGGCGCTGCGGCGGCTGCTGAGCGGGCGCGCCGGCCAGGAGCGGGCGAAGAGCGTCTTCGCCCTCTGCTTCATCGACGGGCTTTCTTATGCCGAGGAAGCGGTGACCTCGGCCATCCACTGGGGGTTGGATGACATCCCGCTGATCGGCGGCTCGGCGGGCGACGACCTGAAATTCGAGACGACCAGCCTGATCTCGAACGGCAAGGTCACTTCCGACAGCGCCATCATCGTGCTGGTCGCGACCGAGATCCCTTTCCACGTCTTCAAGACCGACAATTTCATTCCGACCGACGAGAAGCTGGTGGTGACGGCGTCGGACCCAGATCATCGTGTCGTGCGCGAATTCAACGCCACCAACGCCGCGGAAGAATACGCGGCCTCCGTCGGCATCCTGCCGCAGACGCTGACACCGCTGAGCTTTGCCTCGCACCCCGTCGTGGTGAAGGTCGGCGGCGAATATTACTGCCGCTCTATCCAGCGCATGCATCCCGACGGCTCGCTGTCCTTCTTCTGCGCCATCGACGACGGCGTGGTGCTGTCCATCGCCCAGCCCAAGAACATGGTGGAAGCGACGCGTAGCGCTCTCCAGGATGTCGAGCATCGGCTCGGCGGCATCGACATGATCCTCGGCTTCGACTGCGTGCTGCGTCGGCTCGACGCCCACAACCGACAGGTCTTCCGCGATATTTCCGAGCTCTATCGGACCAACAAGGTCATCGGCTTCGGCACCTATGGCGAGCAGTATCGCTCGATGCACCTCAACCAGACCTTTACCGGCATCGCCTTCGGCGAGCGCCAGGCGGCCGAGTGAGCCGGATGCCGCTGCGCGACATCAACGACCTCGAACGGCTGAAGAAGATCAACGCGGCGCTGGTCAGCCGCGTCGAGCGGTCGATGGACCAGCAGGGCAACGCCTTCTCGCTGTTTCAGACCGCCATTTCGCTGGAAAACCGGGTGCGCAACCGCACCGAGGAATTGCACTCCACGCTGCGCCGGCTAGAGCAGTCCAACATCGACCTCAGCGCGGCGAAGGAAAACGCCGAGCTGGCGAACCTCTCCAAGACCCGGTTCCTCGCCGCCGCCAGCCACGACGTGCTGCAGCCGCTCAACGCCGCGCATCTGTCGGTCTCGGCGCTGGCCGAGGTGCAGACCAGCGATGAAGGCAGAAAGCTGGTACGCCAGGTCGAGCGCTCGCTGGAGACGATGGAAGACCTTTTGCGCACGCTGCTCGACATATCCAAGCTCGACGCCGGCGTGGTGCAGCCCGAAATCGGCGACGTCAGCCTGGAGGCGCTGTTTTCCTCGCTGCGCTCCGACTTCTTGCCCGAGGCGGAAAAGAAAGGCCTGTCGCTGAAATTCCGGCCGGTCAACGTCGTCGTGCGCTCCGACCGCACGCTTTTGCGCCGCATCCTGCAGAACATCCTCTCCAACGCGCTGCGCTATACCCGCTCCGGCGGCGTTCTGGTCGGCACCAGGCATCGCGGCGACACCATCCGCATCGACGTCGCCGACACCGGCTGCGGCATTCCCGAGGACCAGCGCGAGGCGGTGTTCGAGGAGTTCCACCGAGGCACCGCGACGCTTACCGATACAGGGCTCGCCGGCGGGCTGGGTCTCGGCCTCGCCATCGTGCGCCGCATGGCGGCCGCGCTCGGCCACCCGGTCACCTTCTCCTCGAAGGTCGGGCGCGGCACCATCTTCCATATCGACGTGCCGGTCGGCATGGCCCCGGCCGAGCCGGCGATGGCCGCCGCCGACATGGAGCGACCGCGCGGCTACGGCCTGTTCGGCACCAAGGTGCTGCTGGTCGAAAACGACATGGACGTGCTCTCCGCCATGACGTCGCTGCTCGAGCGCTGGCAATGCCTGGTGCGCGCCGCCACCTCGACCGACGATGCGCTCGACCTGCTCGGCGACACCGCCTGGGTGCCCGACATCATCATCGCCGACCAGCATCTGGACGGCGGCGACCTCGGCACCGCGACGATCGCCGAGGTGCGCGACTATCTCGGCCGCCCGGTGCCGGCGCTGATCGTCACCGCCGACGGCTCGGAGCCCGTCGCCAAGGCCGCCCGCGCCGCCGGCATAGAGCTGATGCGCAAGCCGCTGAAGCCGGCGCAATTACGCGCGCTGCTGGCACATCTGCTGGCTTAAGAGCGTTTCATCGTTTCACAGGAACGATGAAACGCTTTTTGTTCCTTACGCAGTTCCGAGCGGAAGCCGTTACACACTTTTCCTGGATATCTGCCTCCTTCTTTCGCTAAGTAAGTAAGAGCGCCATCTTTGTTTTGAGGTGATGCGTTGGATAAATCCGATAGAGCCTTCCAGCGCATCGAAACTTGGCCGTTTTTCGGTTGCTTGATCTCCGCTCACTTCGATTATCAAATAATTCTGTGGATAAGTGCCTCGTGACAATCCTGTGTCGTATTCGATACGCGCGAATTAAGTACCGTCAAGCAACTTGCTCGGGGGGGGGGGATTCATGAATAGGTTTTTTGTTGGCGCGGCAGTGCTTGCTGCGGGCGTTGTCGGTGCGGATATTTCTGCTGTTTCTTATATTAGCGGAAGTGCGGGGACAGCATCGCTGGCGCAAGAGGCGCAAGGCTCAGCCAATACCGGCTTTGGCAATGGCGGAGCGGCGCTAGGGTTGGTATCCCCCGATCAGCCCCAGACGAGCGGGTCCAGGTCGGGCGGCAGCCAGGCGACCGGGAGCCCGGACGCAGCCGCCAAGGTGGGGGCCCAGCCGGCGGATGCAACTGAGGCCGGCAGCGGCACGGAAGGCAAGGCAACCAACTCGGGTACGGCCAACCTAAATACGACGGACGCTGAAGCTACGTCGGAAGGGGCAACCACCACCGCCGCCGCAACCACGCCTGATAGTGCCGATATCGGAATGATTGGTGCGCCCAAAGTGGACATTCCAAAGGCTACTGGCAACGGCAGTCTGGGCTACTCCATCGCCATCGACGTTCCGGTCTTTCACGATATCGAGCCGCGGATGGCGCTCAACTACAACTCGTCCCGCAAGACCAAGCTCGGCGGCCTTTACCAGGGCTGGCTGGGTTATGCCTGGGGCCTCGACGGTTTCGACGTCATCGAGCGGGCGACGCCCGGCTATGGCATGCCGGCCTATGATACCAATGACATCTATCTGATCGACGGCCAGGCCATGGTCGCCTGCGTTGCCGGCATGGTCTCGCCGTCGTGCTCGACCGGTGGCACGCATGCGACGGAGAACGAAAGCTATCGCCGCATTGCGCTGAGCGGCACTACCAATGAATGGACGGTGACCGACACGGACGGTACCGTCTCGACCTTCCGCTCTGTCGGTGCGGTCGCCAATCTCAATCCGGCGGCCGGCACGCCGGCCTATGATCTGGCCTTCAGCTATCGCTGGCTGTTGACTTCCGTCACCGACACCAACGGCAACACGGTCACGTACAGCTACACCTGTCCGGCAAGCCCGGTCTGCCATCCGGCAAGCGTCACCTATGACGGCGCCAGCATCCAGTTCTACTACGAGACGCGTCCCGACCTGATCCGGATGGGCAATGGCCGTGACATCTCCGAGACCACGCAACGCATCAAGACGATCGGCATCTCGGTCTCCGGCGCCATGCGAGGCGCCTACAAGCTCACCTACGACCAGGCGCCGTTCTCCACCGCCTCGCGGCTGACGCAGGTCACCCGTTACGGCACTGATGCCGCCATCGCCGCCGATGGCGCCATCACCGGCGGCACCTCGAAATCGCTCGGCCAGATAACCTATCAGGATACAGACGGGGCGTACGGAACGAACAACACAAAGATATATGGACTTCTGCCGCCATTCAATTTTGGCATCAGCGAGAATGATTTTCCAAGCAAGGTCGGAGACCTAGACTTCGACGGTCGTGACGAGGTCTTCGGCAATTTCAGAACGTCAGGTTTTTGCTGTCGATACAAAGCGATCATTAAATTCGGAACTAGCGGCCTACCCGTAGAAACGAAGACTCTGAGCGCGGCTCCTGGTTCTGTCACCGACGATCCGGGCCGGTTCTTGCCCACCAAGCGGACTATGGACTTCCGGGAACGTACCGTTCCAGCAGAGGGGCAGTCTGGATCGCCGACCAACTGGTTCCTGCTTAGCGACGGTCAGTTGAATCTTACGAAAGCAAATTGCAAGCCGACCGCTCCAGCAGGTTATGACGCTAACTGTGTGGATGGGCGTCTATTCATTGCTGATATCGATGGCGATGGGGTAGATACTGCCAATTTGCTTGATCAGAATACTATTTCCTCACCCCGGTACAGAGGAGAATCGGATTTTTTCGGAAATGGCAGGCGTATGCCGTGGTTTGAAGATGGAAATAACATTCGTAAAGGCGTATTGGACGGTGGGCTTTGGAAGGCAGACAATCAGTCAATACCGATTGATTGCTATAGGTTTGGGGTTGATGTGCCGTTTTGCTTGAGTGGCGATATCAACGGTGACGGAGCCGACGATATTCTTCGTTACGATTTTGCGAATAATAAGGCGAAGGTTTATTTATCGACAGGGATCGGCTTTAAGAGTTATGCTGAGGTTACTGGGATTGAAGGTGGCTTTGGCATATTGCGAGATTTTGACAACGACGGTAAGGTCGACATCCTTACCATGACTGACTACCCAAAGTTCACAGGATTTGATACGCGCTACTTTAAAGTATATTCCATAAGGTCGTCGTTGTCTGGCGCCTTTTCTTCCGAAAGCTTCCCACTTCCTGCAGCGATAAAGGCAGGAATAGTTGTGGGCGATTTCAACGGGGACGGTCTTCCTGACTTCACCGACTACAACAACATGTTCATCTCGAATGCGGGGACGGGCAATCCGAACCTAGTGAAGCAGATCGCGACGGAGCTCGGCGGCACGGTGGCAGTGGAATACACGCCATCCTCGACCTGGGCGAACAATTATTTGCCGCAGGTGGTGCATGCGGTGACGAAGCTGTCGGTGAGTGACGGCCGCGGCCAGACGGCGGTGAGCACCTATCAGTATGCCGGCGGCAAATACGATCCCGTGGCGAGGAAGTTCTTAGGCTTTGCCTCGATCGTTGAGACCAAGCCGCTCGCCAACGGCGAGGTGGCGGCGCCGACGGTGACCACCACCTATCGCCAGGATCTGGCGAGCTATGGCCTGCCGTCGCTGACTGTGTGGAAAGATGGCGCCGGCGCGGTGCGCAAGCAGGTGGCCGAGACCTATGCGGTCAACACGGCGACAAAGCCCTACACCGTGCAGAACATGACGACCGACACGACGGTTGCCGAGAACATCATGCTTTCGACCAGGGTCGAGCGGACGTTCGATGCCTACAACAACGTCACAGATATCAAGGACTATGGCCGCACCGATGCTAGCGGTGATGAGAGCTGGACTGCCAGACGCTTCGTGCCGAACACTGGCGCCTACATCGTGTCGCTGCCTCGCGCCGAGAGCGTACGGGCGGGCATGGACGAGGCGTTGCCAATTCTTCGCTACCTGCTGAGCTACTACGACGGCAGCACGGCGACCAGCGATGCGCCTGTGAAAGGCAACCTGACGTGGCAGGTCGACTACGCCGATCTCGCCACACAAAGAGCGGCCCAGCAGATCATCACCTACGATGCGTACGGCAACAAAATCTCAGTCGCCAATGGCCTCGGCCACAAGACCGAATGGGACTATGACGCGACCTACCACGTCTATCCGGTGACGGAGCGGGCGCCAAAATATTTTGCCACCAGCGGGCAGACTGCCGACACAAGGTTCGTCTCGACCGCTACCTTCAATGCGGTGTGCGGCCTTCCTGCGACCAAGATCGACCCCAACGGCATCGTCAAGACCTTCACCTACGACCCGTTCTGCCGGCCCTATCAGGTCTCGCAGAACGTGCTTGGCGCCTATGTCAAGACGCGCTTCGAGAACGAAGGCAATCCGGCAACCCAGGCGCTGGTCAAATACACACCGCTGCCGAACGGCGCCGGCGAGGACTTCACCCGCTCTTACTATGACGGGCTCGGCCGGGTCTACCGCGTCGAGACGCCCGGAGAGACGGCGGCCGGCGCCAGGCGCATTGCCGACACCGACTATGATCAGCGCTCCAATGTGCTTCGCACCGCCTTCCCAAGGTTCGTCGGCGATACGGCGCAGTGGACCACCAATTCCTACGACTGGTCGGACCGACTGGTGAAGACCGTCAACCCGGACACCAGCCAGCGAACGTACACTCAGTGGCTCGACGCTGGCACCGGTGGCGTGAACCCACGCTACCAGGCTGTGCTTGCCTCCAACGAGCTTGGCCGCCGAACGGACACCTACACTTGGGTGCATGGCGAGCCGGTGATCATCATTCGCGATTCGACTGGCCTCGCCCTGTGGGAGAACCGGACCTACGACACCTTCGGACGACTGATCAGGCTGTCCGATCCCGGCGGCTCGACCTGGACCTACACCTATGACATGCAAGGCAACCGGCTGTCGGCTTCTGATCCCGATCTCGGCACCTGGACCTATGTCTACGATGCCGCCAACCGGCTCATCAGCCAGACCGATGCCAGGGGCACCGTCACCACTCTGAGCTACGACCAGATGGACCGGCTGACGCTGAAGACGGCAACGCCTTCAGGCGGCAGCCCGGTGACGCTGACCCAGAACACCTATGACCAGGCATCGGCCGGCAATTACAACGTCGGCCAGTTGACCCGTTCGGAGAATGCCGCTGCCGTCCAGCTCTATAATTACGACGGCCTCGGCAAGGTCGCGCGCCAGGACGCTACCATCGCCGGGATCACGCATGTCACATTCAACGTCCACGACGGGTCCGGCCAGAATGTGTATGTGCAGTATTTTCCCGTGCAACTCGACTTCGGCTCGAACGCCAACCGGCTGCAATACACGGCCGGCAACAGGCTCGCCTCCGCCCCCGGCTTCATCGCCTCGACGCTCTATGAGGCCGATGGGCAGACCAAGGAGATCAACTACGCCAACGGCGTGAAGACCGCCTTCACCTATTCGCCCACCCGCCGCTGGGTGACGCGCGTCACCACCTCGCGGGGCGTGACGGTGCTGCTCGACAACCAGTATGCTCGCGACAATCTCGGCCGCATCACCGGCACGACAGGGCTCACCGCCTCCGACAGTTGGACCTATGGCTATGACAATGCCGACCGGCTGACCTCGTCCGACAATCTCGGCGACAACACGCTCGACGAAACCTTTGTCTACGCCGCCAACGACAACATCGTCTCGCGCAGCCGTGTCGCCGGCACCTACACATACCCCGCAGCGACATCGCCCCGGCCGCATGCGCCAACCATCGTCGGCATCAAGACACTAGCCTATGATGCCAACGGCAACCTGACCTCCGACGGCAGCCGCACACTCACCTGGGACGAGGCCAATAGGCTGAAGACCGTTACGCTTGCCTCCAACACCGTCAACCTCACCTACGGTCCTGACGGCGCGCGGGTGAAGAAGGCTTCGACCTTCGCCACCACGCTCTATCCCGATGCTTCCGTCGAGATCGATCCGGCAATCCCAGGCTCGGAGGTCTACACCCGCTATCCGCACCCCGATGTGAAGGTGATCGGCGGAGCAAAATACTTTCTGCACCGCGATCACCTGGCTTCCGTGCGCATGGTCACCGACAGCTCGGGCTCAATCACTGAGGCCACCAACTACGCCACCTATGGCGAGCGCCTCAACTCAGGCTTCCAGACCCAGAAATCCTATATCGGCGAGCGCTTCGATCCCGAGACAGGCCTCCTCTACCTCAACGCAAGATACATGGATCCGGTGCTCGGAAGATTCATCTCGCCCGACGACTGGGATCCCACCAAGCAAGGCGTCGGCACCAACCGGTACGCCTATGCCCAGAACGATCCCGTGAACAAGAGCGATCCAAACGGGCATGCTGGGCTAGGAGGGTGGGAACCCCACGACGCCTGGGATGGCGATCGAGACGACGACGGAATACCGGATTCCTTTGATAGGTATCCGGGTATCGATGACCGCGCCATGCAGCAAGTAAATCCCATTGCATCTGAATTCGAGTTCGGCAACGGCCGCATCGGAGGAATGAGTAAGTGGACCGCGGCCAAGATTGCGGAGCAACTCGCCAATACAAAGCGTGTTGCGAAGCAGCAAATGATGGTAACAAACCGGATGAATGGCCGGTTCGCTGAAAAGATGGCACTCAACGCGTTTAAGGAGCGAACCGGCAAAGAGCCAACGACACAAGTTTCGTTCCGTGACCCTGTAAGCGGAGCTTGGGCAAAGATAGATGCCGTTGTATTTGATGGCAAAACGCGTAGCTTGCGCATCGATGAAGCCAAGGCGAACATGGGTGACCTAAACACGGCGCAGAAAAAGGTAATGACAGCTATTGCAAGTGGAACCGCTATTCCATTCGGCAAGAAGGCCCAAGACGCAGGCTTAATTCCTGGCCATGCCGTAGGAAAACAAGCTGACAGCATCACCACGACCAAGACAACCGTAGATACGGGATCTGGTAAGATTGACACCACGCCCTATCCCTGAATCGCGGAAAATTCGGGAAAGACGATCAAATATGTTGGACTCAAAAACTATCCGACAGAAAGTCACGGAAGCACTACGAGCGCACTTTGGAGCGAAATGGTTCAAGCCAGACAGTACGAGGCTGGTTATCGCAGGTACAGAAAACCGGACGGATTTCATTGTCGAAATTGACATCTATACCGAACGGCGGTACGGAGACTATGATTGTTCTGCAGTGGTCGTCATAAAGTGGAAAAAATTTTTGAACACATTCAAAGAATTCATTATTTGGTACAATAAAGTTTATCAAGCGTCTGCCCAGCCCTTAAAAAGCTTTCTAAGGGCGTCATTTAACGGAATTGAAGGAGATTTCTCGGCTAAAAGCCGAGATGCGTTTTTGGTTGAAAATGAAGAGCACGTAAATATATTTATAAAACAATGTATCGACGATCTTGACGGAAAAGTCGGCGAGTGGATTAAGAACTGGTTCACTTGGACATCTGCACTAGCCACCATGGACGACAATGAAAATCTGTGCGGGTCGTGGCGAGACACTGCATACTTCTGTCTGCTAGAACGAATTCAAGGACGTGAAGCTGCCTGCTCATGGGCTCAAGCTCTAGATTCGGAAAGTTGGCCAGAACTTCAAGCTGCTCAAATCCGGTACCTACGGTCAGAAGTTTGCAGAGGTACCTGATTGGAACCTTCGATAGCGTTCGAAATCTTTTTGCCCGTCAAAACCCCGCCTGATCCCGAAACAGCTCCGCATTGTCGAGCTTCGACACCTCGATCACCGCTTGCGTGCGACTGTAGACGTTGAGCTTGCGCAGGATCTCCGAGACATGCGCCTTCACGGTGGTCTCACCCACCTGCAGCTCATAGGCGATCTGCTTGTTCAGCATGCCCTGGCGCAGCATCTGCAGGACCCTGAGCTGCTGCGGTGTCAGCCTCGCCAGCCGCTGCACCATGTCGGCGCGGTCGGTGCTGTCGGGATCGGGCGGCTGGCCCTCGTAATTTTCCGGCACATAGACGGCGCCGTCCATCACCGAGCGGATGGCGGCGGCGAGATCGCTCTTGCGGGCGGATTTCGGGATGAAGCCGGCCGCGCCGTAGGACAGCGCCTCGGAGATGATCTTCGGCTCCTCATAGCCCGACACGATCACCACCGGCAGCCGCGGATAGCGGGTCCTCAGCTGCAACAGCCCCTCGAAGCCATGCACGTCGGGCATGCTCAAATCGAGCAGCGCGAGGTCGAACGGCTTTGCGTCGGCAAGAAGCTCGATCGCTTCCGAGATCGAACGTGCCTCGACCGTGTCGACGTCCGGATAGGCCATCTGCACGGCGCTGTGCAGCGCCTCGCGAAACAGCGGGTGGTCGTCGATGATCAGGAAGCGGGCGCGATCGCTGACGGAGGTCATTGCACAGGTTCAGTCATCGGTTCGGTTTCGGCCGCCACAGGATAGTCCCCTGACCATGGTCAGATTATTGGCAAATAGTACACGCCGCCCAATGGCACAGCGCATTGTCACTGAAACGACAGGCCGATGTGCCGGGACGTCGAGTCTTGCCCGCCCGCCAAAATCGGCGGAAGGTGCTAACGATTCATGCCAACACAGAGAAAAACCATGCCAGAATTCGTCCTTCCGCCGCCGGCGATTGCCTCGGTTGCCGTCGCAGGCTCGGCGGAGAGGTTCGCCGTGCGCCGCATCTTCTGCGTTGGCCGCAATTACGCGGCGCATGCGCGCGAGCTCGGCAATGACGAGCGCGACCCGCCCTTCTTCTTCACCAAGCCCGCCGACGCGGTGGTCGACAGCGGCGCCGAGATCTCCTACCCGCCGCTGACTTCGAACCTGCATCACGAGATCGAGCTGGTCGTCGCTATCGGCAAGGCCGGCTTCCGTATTCCGCGCGGAGACGCGCTGACCCATGTCTGGGGTTACGGCGTCGGTGTCGACCTGACCCGCCGCGACCTGCAGGACCAGGCGAAGAAGGCAGCGCGCCCCTGGGACTGGTCGAAGGCGTTCGACCAATCTGCGCCTTGCGGGCCGCTGGTGCCTGCCGCGAAAACCGGGCATCCGGAGAAAGGCCGCATCTGGCTTGCCGTCAACGACGCGGTGAAACAGGACGGCGACCTCGCCGAGCTGATCTGGCCGATCGCCGATATCGTCTCGATCTGCAGCGAGGCGGTCGAGCTTCAGCCCGGCGACCTGATCTTCACCGGCACGCCGTCCGGCGTCGGCGCGGTCCAGGCCGGCGATCAAATCACCGGCGGCGTCGACGGCATCGGCGAGATCGCGGTGACCATCGGGCAGCCGAAACGATGAGCGACCTCGTCCTTCACAATTACTATCGATCCTCCACCTCCTACCGGGTGCGGATCGCGCTGGCGATGAAGGGGCTGGACTATACCTATGTGCCGCATCATCTGCGCCATGGCGAGCATCTCGAGCCCGCCTATCTCGCCGTCAACCCGCAAGGCCTGGTGCCGGCGCTGGTGCTGGATGCCGGCAGGCTGCTGACCCAATCGCTGGCGATCATCGAATATCTCGACGAGATTAAGCCCGAGCCGCCGCTGCTGCCGAAAGATGCGCTGGGCCGGGCGCGTGTCCGCATGCTGGCGCAGATGATCGCCTGCGATATCCACCCCGTGAACAATCTGCGCGTGCTGACCTCGCTGCGCACTTTGTTCGGCGCCGGCGACGAGGATGTCGTCAACTGGTTCCGGCATTGGGTGAACGAAGGTTTTCAGCCGCTTGAAAAGATTCTCGCCTCCTCGCCCGAGACCGGCGCGTTCTGCCATGGCGACACGCCGGGCATGGCCGACATCTGCCTCGCCGCCCAGGTCACCAACAACGCCCGCTTCGGTGTCGACATGGCGCCCTATCCGGTGATCACGCGCATCAACACCGCCTGCATGGCGCTGCCGGCGTTCCAGAAGGCAGCACCGCAGAACCAGATCGATGCCGAGTAGAGAAGCCAGGGACGCGGACGAGCAAAAGGCGCTCGCCGACATCGAAGAGTACGGCTGCCACATCCTCTACGTGCTGGAGGAGGACGAGCACCCACCCTTCGCCTACTCGGTCGGGATCGAGCACAATTTTGGCGTCCCTGAACTGGTCGTCATCGGGCTCAAGCCGGAGCTTTCGCAGACCATCATCAACGAATATTGCCGACGCGTGCGCAGCGGCGAGAGATTCGGCGTCGGTGAGCGAGCGTCGGGTTTCTTGGGAGGTGGCTTCGACTGCCAGTTCGGCGCGGTCCACCCCGATCACTACCCTGAACATTTCGGTTGGGACATATGGTTTTACGATGGGCCTGATTTCCGGATCGTGCAGCTTATCTTTCCGACAACGTCAGGCGTTTGGCCGTGGGATGCCGAAGCCGATGAATGGTTTCGCAAACGACAGCCACTGCTTGACAGCCCGCCATAATTAGCGCAACGCCCGCCAGGCCGAACAGGCCGATCTCGGTATGCGACAGCGAAAAGGGCGGCGCGGCCAGCGGCAGCACCAGCGGCGCCCACAGCACGTTGAAGCTGGCGAAGATCAGCATGGCGGGCACCGGACGGGCAGGCCGATCCGGCGCCTTGAGGTGCATGCGGAGGATGAACGCCTGCTTGCGCCCGGCGAAACGCGGCTTACCGATTTCCGCCAGCAAGCGTGGCAGAATCGATTTCCGGTCAACCGGCGGTGGAATCGGCTATCGTCACTTCAAAATACGCAATTGTGGGAGTTGCCGATGAAAGCCGTCGTCTTCGAGAAATTCGGTCAGGCACCGACGATTCAGACCGTTCCCGACCCGAAGCCGGCCGCCGACGGCGTGGTCATCAAGGTCGAGGCTACAGGTCTTTGCCGCAGCGACTGGCATGGTTGGATGGGCCATGACGACGGCATCACGCTGCCCCATGTTCCCGGACATGAACTGGCCGGCGTCGTCGTCGCCGCCGGCAAGCAGGTCAGCCGCTGGAAGGCCGGCGACCGCGTCACCGTTCCCTTCGCCGTCGGCTGCGGCCGCTGCTTCGAATGCAATTCGGGCAACCATCAGGTCTGCGAGCACCAGACGCAGCCGGGCTTCACCGGCTGGGGCTCGTTCGCCGAATATGTCGGCATCGAGCATGCCGACACCAATCTCGTGCGCCTGCCCGACGCGATGGAATACGCCACCGCCGCCAGCCTCGGCTGCCGCTTCGTCACCTCCTTCCGCGCCGTCGTCGACCAGGGCCGGGTGACGCCCGGCGAATGGGTGGCGGTCCACGGCTGCGGCGGCGTCGGCCTCTCGGCGATCATGATTGCCAGCGCCATGGGCGCCAATGTGATTGCCATCGACATCGCCGACGACAAGCTGGAATTCGCCAAAAAGATCGGCGCGGTGGCGACGATCAACGCCTCGACGACGCCGAACGTGGTCAAGGCGGTGAAGCAGATCACCAATGGCGGCGCGCATATGTCGATGGACGCTCTCGGACACCCGACCACCTCCTTCAACTCGATCGCCAACCTGCGCCGGCGCGGCCGCCACGTTCAGGTCGGGCTGATGCTGGGCGAGCACGCTCGCCCGCAAGTGCCGATGGACAAGGTGATCGCCTTCGAGCTCGAAATCCTCGGCAGCCACGGCATGCAGGCCTACCGCTACTCCGCAATGATGGAGATGATCCGCACCGGCAAGCTGAAACCGGAACTGCTGGTCGGCAAGAAGATCAGCCTCGAGGAGGCCCCAGCCGCCCTGATGGCGATGGGTGGTTTCGAGGGCATCGGCATCGGGGTCGTGACGAAGTTTCAGTAGGCACCATCGAAAAACACCTTTACAACCAATGCGCGATAATTCAATCTTAGATTGAATACATCCGTTGTCGGGGGCAGCGATGCCTTCTTTTGCTTTGGCCGGTGTTGGGAGCGCGCGCGGAAGATAGTGCCGTTGCTAGCGGCCCTCAGACGCCCAGCCAAAGCGCCTCTATGGCGGCAAAAGAATCCACTCTGCGATTCGAGGATTTTCCCGCCAAGGTTTTCCAAAAGAAGCCCGCGAGGAACATCCAGATTCATCCTAATGATTCCTGGGCGCGCTGTAACACCGGATATTCGCGAAGCCATGAAGCGAGGCGCTGATTTCGCCGGGCACTTCGCAGTCGTTCTGGTCAATTGCGGCAACGCCTGCATTGCCGCGCGCATGATTGATTTGCGCACAGGTCAACTCTTTTGGATTCCGGGGGGCTATCAGCTTGATTTGGAGTATTATGTGCGCAGTCGCTTGATGAGGGTTGCATGGGCAGACCCTTCCGAAAATCCCGTATGCGTGCGTCAAGATTTTGAGTGGACGGGGCGCAAATTCGTCAAGCGCTACGAGGATCGCGAGAAAGCAGTAGATACCTCCGAGTGCCCTGGTTTAGCGTACATAGGCAAGCCGCCTCAGTAAGCATCGGCAAGGGCAGTACCCCTACCGCGCGAACTTCTTCGCCCCGAACACGCAGGCCACCACGCCGAGCGTGACGACCACCATCATCGGGCTTACCCGCTCGTGCAGCAGGCTCGCCGCCAGCGCCAGACCGAAGAAGGGTTGCAGCAACTGCAGCTGCCCGACAGCGGCGATGCCGCCTTGCGCCAGGCCGCGATACCAGAAGATGAAGCCGATCAGCATGCTGAACAGCGAGACATAGGCAAGGCCGATCCACGCGCCCGAGCCGATGCCGGCGAAGGATGGCGGCAGCGTCAGAAAGCTCAGCACCAGCATGACCGGCAGCGACAGCGCCAGCGCCCAGCAGATCACCTGCCAGCCGCCGAGCCGGCGCGACAGCGCCGCACCCTCCGCGTAGCCCAGCCCGCAGACGATGATGGCGCCCAGCATCAGGCTGTCGCCGACCGGTGATGCGGAGACACCTTGCGACAGGGCAAAACCCGCGACCAGCGCGCTGCCGATGCAGGAGAACAGCCAGAACGCCGGACGGGGACGGTCGCCGCCGCGCAGCACGCCGAAGATCGCGGTCGCCAGCGGCAGCAGGCCGACGAAGATGATGGAATGGGCGGTGGTGACGTGCTTGAGCGCCAGCGCGGTCAGCAAGGGAAAGCCGACGACCACGCCCAACGCCACGACTGTCAGCGATATGAGATCGCCGCGCCCGGGACGCTTCTGCCGGAACAAAAGCAGCATCGCGATACCGAGCAGACCGGCGATCGCGGCGCGGGCGGCGGTCAAGAATGTCGGATCGAAATCCGCCACCGCCACATGCGTTGCCGGCAGCGAGCCGCTGAAGATCAGCACGCCGATGAATCCGTTCAGCCAGCCGCTCGCAGTCTTGTCCATTCGAGGCTCCGTCGTTTCGCCCTCTATCGGCCGATGTCTATGGTCTCGCCAGAGACAATGGAGTACAATTCTACCGAACTGTAATGGCGTTTCAGGCAGTACGGATGGTGGATACCCCTTTGGAAATCGACGGCTCGCGCACGCTCGTCGAAAGCGTGATGGCGACGATCCGCCATCGCATTGCGGCCCGCACGCTGACGCCCGGCGCCCGCCTGCCGTCGATCCGGGCGCTCGCCAAGTCCTTGCAGGTGTCGAAATCAACGGTGGTCGAAGCCTATGAGCGACTTGCCGCGGAAGGCGCGATCCGTTCGCGGCCCGGCTCCGGCTTCTACGCCGCCGGCCAGCTCGCGCCGCTGTCGCTTGCCGAGATCGGTCCGAAGCTCGACCGGGCGGTCGATCCGCTGTGGGTGTCGCGGCAATCGCTCGAAGCGGGCGAGGAGATGTTGAAGCCCGGCTGCGGCTGGCTGCCCGCTTCCTGGATGCCGCAGGCCGCCTTGCGCCGTGCGCTGAGAACCGTCGCCCGCGCCGACGATGTAGCGCTTGCCGATTACGGCACGCCGCTTGGCCTGCCGCCGCTTCGCCAGTTGCTGGCGCGGCGCATGGCCGAGCACGGCGTCGAGGTCTCGCCCGACCAGATCATGCTGACCGATTGCGGCACCCAGGCCATCGACCTTTTGTGCCGCCTCCTGCTCGAGCCCGGCGACGCGGTGCTGGTCGACGATCCCTGCTATTTCAACTTCCATGCGTTGCTGCGCGCCCACCAGGCCAAGGTGGTCGGCGTTACTGTCACGCCTTCGGGTCCGGATATCGACCTCTTCGCCGAGGCGCTCGCCGAGCACCGGCCGCGCCTCTACATCACCAATTCCGGCATCCACAATCCGACCGGCGCGATCCTGTCGCCGGTCACCGCGCATCGGCTGCTGAAGCTCGCCGACCAGGCGGACCTCACCATCGTCGAGGACGATATCTTCGCCGACTTCGAGCACAGCCCTGCCCCAAGGCTCGCGGCCTTCGACGGCCTGCAGCGCGTCGTCCAGATCGGCTCCTTCTCCAAGACGCTGTCGGCCTCGGTACGCTGCGGCTTTATTGCCGCGCCACCGGACTGGATGGAGGGCCTGACCGATCTCAAGATCGCCACGACGTTCGGCGGCACGCGGCTGTCCTCCGAACTTGTGCTGAGCCTTTTGAAGGACGGCAGCTACCGCAAGCATGTCGAGCAGTTGCGCACGCGCCTGTCGCGCGCCATGGCCGAGACCGCCGGCAGGCTGAAGGCGATGGGCATCACGCCCTGGATCGATCAGCCCGCCGGTATGTTTCTCTGGTGCCGCCTGCCCAACGGCATCGACGCCGCCGATGTCGCCCGCCATGCGCTTTCGGACAATGTCGTGCTGGCGCCCGGCAACGCCTTCAGCCTGTCGCATACTGCCGGCCGCTTCATGCGCTTCAACGCCGCGCAGTGTGGGGACGAGCGTGTTTTCGGGGTGCTCGAGAAGGCGATGGCCAGGTCTCTTCGCAAAGTTGCTTAGCCTCGCCTAACGGCTTCCCGCTTTGGGTCGATCGAGATTCGGGCCGACCCTAGAGCAATTCCAGGAAAAGTGCGTAGCGGTTTTCCGTCCGGAATTGCGCAAAAACAAATGCTTAGAGCGGTTCGGCGATTCCGTGAAACGCTGAACCGCTCTAGGCCCGCTTGCGGCGTTCGTACATCATCACCAGCGTCTCGGCGGTCAGCGCCGGCTTCTGCTCGCCTTCGATCTCGACGGTGTTGGCCGCCTTCATCAGATACTGGCCGGGGCCGCGATCCTCCATGGAAAGCAGCGTGGTGCGCAGCCTGATGCGCGCGCCGACCCTCACCGGCGCCAGGAAGCGCACCTTGTCGAAGCCGTAGTTGAAGGCGGCCTGCGTGTTTTCCGGCACGATGCCCATCTCCAGCGCCAGCGCGCCGATGATCGACAAGGTCAGGTAGCCATGCGCGATCGTGGTGCGGAACGGGCTCTGCCGTTTCGCCCTTTCGGGATCGACATGGATCCACTGATGGTCGCCCGTGCATTCGGCGAACTGGTCGATGCGCTGCTGGTCGATCGTCGTCCAGTCGGACACGCCGAGCTCCTGCCCGGACATCGTGCGCAACTGTTCGAAGGTCGGCGGCGTCCTCGGCCGTGCTTCCGTCATTCCGGCTTTCCCATTACTCTTGCCTGTCTCCCGACCATGAAGCGGCGGCCTCTGTCAATTCGCCGCGCCGCGATTTTCGCCGGTAGAGTTGATGCTTTACGGCAAGCCGAAAACGTTCGGGCGCTTGGGCCGGTTGCATCGAATGTCAACCGATGATCGGTCCGAAGCGCCGGACAGCCTATTTCTTTTCGTAGCCGGCGCGGATCTCCGCCATCGCATCCCTGATCCGGTCGCGCAGGATCTCGACCGATTCGGTGCTGGATTTGCGCACGAGGTCAGCCACTTCGCTGGCATTCTTCAGCGTGGTCTCGAACGACCTGCGGGCAAACTCGGCCTGCCTGGTCATCAGCTCCTGCGGATTGCCGGGCGTCTGGTAGTTCTGCGCCATCCGCGTGATCTCATGCATGGCATTCTGCACCATCTCATGCTGCCTCGCCAGCACCGAGGATGCCCCTGCCGCACCCGCCCTCGCCGACTTTTCCAGGGCTTCGAGGTTCTTGCGGTGGTGGTCGAGGATCGACTGGACATCGACATTCGGCAGCTTGAGGTCGCGGCCGAACCTGCTGAACATGTCGAGGAACGAGTCGGATTCCGGTTGTTTTGCCATGCCCTGCCTCCCGATTTGCCGCCTTTGCGGCGTGCCAGAAGGAGAATAGTCCCAGTTGGGCCGGCGTCAATTGACCAGGAAAAGTCGCTCCGCCGTGTAAAGCGCGAGACCGGCCAGCCCGCCGATGATCATGCCGTTGAAGCGGATGTATTGCAGGTCCTTGCCGATGTTCGTCTCGATCAGCCGCGTCAGCTGCGCCAGGTCCCAGCGCTTGACCTGGTCGGCGATGAATTTCGACACGCCGCTCTTCTGGCTTTCCACGAACGAAGACAGCGCCACGACAAAGCCCTGGTTCATGTCGGCCCTGATTTGCGCGTCGTCGGCCAACTGCCTGCCGACCTCGACAAACATGTTGGCGAGGTGCTCGCGGATCGTCGAATTCGGCGCATTGACGTCCTGCTCGATGAACAGGCGCAGGCTCGCCCAGGTATCGCCGGCCAGCGCCCTCACCTCCGGACGGCCGAGAAAATCGCGCTTCAGCTTCTCGGCGCGCCTCGCATACTGCTTCGAGGTCCTGAGCCGCTCGATGAAGCCGAGCGCGAAGCGGTCGAATTCGGCGCGCATCGGATGATCGGGATCTGCCCTGACCTCATCGAGCAACGAACCCGCCGAAGCGACGATCTTCTTCAACAGATAGGCATCGGCACGAAACAGGTTGAACAGCGACGGCAATTCCTCGCGGATCTTTTCGCGCATCGTCGCCAGCGCCTGCTCGTCGTTCAGGAAACGCCCGACGACCCGGGTGAACTCGTCGAACAGCTTCTGGTGGCGGCGATCGTCGGTCAGCGCCGACAAGAGATCCGCCGCGAGCGGCGCCAGCGGCACCTTTTCGATCTGCTCCAGCACGCGGCTGGTGACGAAGTCGCGCAGGCCGGATTGCTCCACCGCCGTCAATGCCTGCGGCACCAGCCGCGCGACGAATCGCGACAGGCCGGCGGCGCGCTCGGCATCGCCCAGCCAGTCGGCGACCAGAGCGGCGAAGTCGACCTCGGCGAGCTTTTCATGCACCGGCTCCGGCGCCAGGAAATTGGCCTCGATGAAGCGACCGAGATTGTCGGCGATGCGGTGCTGGTTCTCCGGAATGATGGCCGTGTGCGGAATCGGCAGCCCCAGCGGCCGCCTGAACAGCGCCACCACGGCATACCAGTCGGCGATGCCGCCGATGGTCGCCGCCTCGGCGAAGGCGGCGATGAAGCCGAGCCACGGATAGGTAGCCTGGAAGGACTTGGCGAGCGCGAAGACAACGATGCAGATCGCGAGCGCTGCGGCGGCGATGAACTTGGTCCGTCGCAAGGCCGTGAGCTTCGCCTTGGCGTCGGCGTCGAATCGAACCGGCGCGAGGGCCGGAGCTGATTGTGACATGGAAAGGCCGTTTCCTGTTTGCACCCGCATCTATCTAGTGGCTGCGCCGCTAAAACGCTCGTTCGAAGCGCCGGAGCCATACCGGGCCGCTATCCGCGCCGGCACGCACAAAAAGTTGACACGACTATTCAGCTATGTACCGGTCCAGTCTGGAATTGTTCCAAACTATGGGCCATATTCGGCCCAAGCTAATATTTCGCGAGGATACCATGCGGCTCACGCGCCAGACCAATTATGCGATGCGCATCCTGATGTATTGCGCCGCAAATACCGACAGGCTGAGCCGCATCCCCGAGATCGCCGCCGCCTATTCGGTGTCCGAACTCTTCCTGTTCAAGATCCTGCAGCCGCTGGTCGAGGCAGGCCTGGTCGAAACCGTGCGCGGCCGCAATGGCGGTGTGCGGCTCGGCCGTCCGGCCGAGCAGATCAATCTGTTCGATGTCGTGCGCGTCACCGAAGAGAGCTTTGCCATGGCCGAGTGCTTCGAGAACGACGCCGCCGAATGCCCGCTCGTCGACAGCTGCGCCCTGAATTCGGCGCTGCGCGAGGCGCTCAACGCCTTCTTCGCCGTGCTTTCCCGCTATACGATCGCCGACCTAATCGCCGCGCGCCCGAACGTGCGCCACCTGCTCGGCATCGACCTGTTGGAGCAGCGCGCCCCGGCGGCGTGAGCTAAGCGGCCGACTGCGGCAGCACGAACGGCACGTTCCCCGCGGGCAATGCGCCGACCTTCAAGCCGCATTCGAACACCTTCTCGATCAGCTCGTCATTGAGCACGTCCATTGGCGCACCGGCGGCGGCCAGCCGACCGCTATGCAGAACGAAAATCCGGTCGGCATACATGGCTGTCAGATTGAGGTCGTGCAGGATCGCCACCACGCCGCCGCCGCGCCGGGCGAAATCGCGCGCGATGTTCATGATGATGAGCTGGTGCTTGACGTCGAGGCTGGAGACGGGCTCGTCGAGGAACAGATAGCGCGGCTGCCCTTCGAGCACCGGCGCCCACACCTGGCAGAGCACGCGGGCAAGCTGCACGCGCTGCTGCTCGCCGCCGGAAAGCTCCTGGTAGAAGCGGCCGGCAAAACCGTCGAGATCCACTCGCGCCAGTGCCCGCTCAGGCAAACGCGCATCCTCGCCTGGCAGCACCCCGGAGCGCCCGCCGATCAAACCCAGGCGCACGATCTCGCGCACGGTGAAGGGAAAGGATAGAGCCGTCGATTGCGGCAGCACGGCGCGCAGCGTGGCTGCCTTGACCGGCTTCATCGCCGACAGATCGCGGCGGTTGATCGTGACGGTGCCGGTGTAGGCGAGCTCGCCGGTCAGCGCCTTGAGCAGGGTCGTCTTGCCGGACCCGTTCGGCCCGACGATAGCCGAGACCTCGCCGGGCCGCGCCGCGAGGTCGACATGCGAGACAATGCGCTTGCCGCCGATCGCCACCGAGATGTCGCGCGCTTCGATCATGGCAAGCTCACAGATCAATGACGCCGCGCTTGCGCAGCAGGATCCACAGGAAGAACGGCGCGCCGGCGACCGCCGTGACGATGCCGATCGGCAGTTCGGCGGGCGCGACGATGGTGCGGGCAACCGCGTCGGCGAGCAGAAGCAGCGAGGCGCCGAGCAGGGCCGAGGCCGGCAGCAAATAGCGGTTGTCCGGTCCGATCGCCAGCCGCAGCACATGCGGCACGACGATGCCGATGAAGCCGATGCCGCCGCTGACCGCGACCGAAGCCCCGACCGCCGCCGACACCGCGACGATGGCAGTGTATTTCAGCCGCTGCACGGGAATGCCGAGATGACTCGCGGTTGCTTCGCCCAGCGCCAGCGCGTTGAGGCCGCGCGACAGGAACGGCATCGCCGACAGCGCCAGCACGATCACCGGCCCGACGGTGCCGATCTTCGGCCAGGTCGCACCGGCAAGCGAGCCGAGCTGCCAGAAGGTCAGGTCGCGCAGCTGCCGGTCGTCGGCCATGAAGATGAGGATGCCCGTGAGCGCCATGGCAAGGGCGCTGATGGCGATGCCGGCAAGCAGCATCGTGGCGACCGATGTCCTGCCTTGGCGCGTGGCGATGGCATAGAGCAGCAACGTCACCGCGAGCCCGCCGAAGAATGCCGCGAGCGGCAGCGCGAGCGTGCCGAGTAGAAGCGTGATGGGCGCAAGCCATGTGCTGCCGACTACGATGATCGCCACCGCGCCAAGGCTGGAGCCGGCGGAAACGCCGATCAGGCCGGGATCGGCAAGCGGATTGCGGAACAGCCCTTGCATCACCGCGCCGCAGACGGCGAGTGCGGCGCCGATCAGCATGCCGAGCAGCAGGCGCGGCATGCGGATGTCGTAGACGATCAACTGGTCGCGCGCGGCAAGCCCCGCATCGGCGGGCACGGCGCCGGTAAACCAGTCGCGGATGACGCGGACGGCCGACGCATCGGAAGCGCCCGACGTCAGCGACAGGAACACGCAGAGCGCGAGCGCCAGGCACAAGAGCGCGATGACGAACCTTGCGCGCGCCGAGCGGTCGCCATCGGCTGCCATCGCCCGGCCCGGCGCGCCTGCTATCGACTGCTCGGCCATGGCCACTCAGTCCGTGACCTGGTTGCCATAGAGCTCGACCGCAAGATCGTGGATGGCTTCGGCGGTGCGTGGGCCGAAGCCGAGCAGATAGCCGCCCGACATGCTGATCGTCTTGCGATCCGCGCCTGCCGGTGTCAAAGCGACGGCAGGGTTGGCAAACAATTCCTCTTCCGAGATCGGCGGGCCGCCGCCCTTCATGGTCAGGATGACGTCCGGCCTGGCGCTGACGATCGCCTCGTCGGTCATCCCTTTGTAGCCGGAAAAACCCTCGACGGCGTTGACCGCGCCGGTAAGCTTGATGATGCCGTCGGCAGCGGTGTCGCTGCCCGCGGCAAGGATCTTGCCACCCTGCGTCGACAGCACGAACAGCACGCGCTTGCGCTCCTTGATCGCAGCCGTCTGCTTTTCCGCCGCTGTCAGCTTCGCGTCCGTCTCCGCAGCCAGCTTCTCCGCCTTGGCCTCGACGCCCAGCGCTTTTCCGACGATGCGGATCTTTTCGAGGATGCCCCGATGATTGTAGTGGTCCGGCACCTCGATGAAAGGCACGCTCGACTTCTTCAGCACGTCGACCGCCTCTTTCGGGCCGCTGCCGTGCAGCGCCAGGATTCCGGTCGGATTGACCGACAGGACGCCCTCCGGCGACAGCGCGCGCATGTAGCCGACATCCGGCAGCTTCGCCGCCGCCTCGGGATAGGTGCTGGTCGAATCGCGGGCCACGAGACGGCCTTCCTCGCCGAGCGCATAGACGATCTCGGTGATCGAGCCGCCTATCGAGGCGATCCGCGAGGTGTCGGCAAAGACAGTCGTGCCTTCTTCCGCCTCGGCTGGCTGCATGGCGACAGCAAGCAGGACGCCAAACATCGGCGCAAGCGCCGCGCGGAAACTGAGAACAAAGCGCATTGGGTGCTACCTCATGCAGCGGTCGGATTGGGAATGCGGGGCAGGTTCTCGGCCAGGAAGCGCCAGTCTTCCCGCTCGCCTTCGCCTTCATGGCGCTTGCCGAAGAACTGGATGATCATGCCGCCATTGGCGTCATAGGCCTCGAGCGAGGTGACATGGCCGTCCTTGGTCGGCTTGCGCACCGCCCAGACTTCGTGGATGTGATCGGTCCTCAGATGCAGGTGGAAGGTCTCGTCCAGCACGTTGATCCATGGGCCCATCGGCTTGACCGATTTGATCGGCCCGGAATGGATCTGGATGCAGCCGCGGTTGCCGACGAAGCACATGATCGGCATCTCGCCTGCCGCCGCGTGGTGGAACAGGGCGCTCACCGCGTGATTGTCGAGCCGCCAGGCATAGTCCTGGCCCACCATGCGCACCGCCTCGCGGCGGCTGAGCTTCAGCGTCTTCAGCATGCCGAAGAACTGATGCACGTCGGTGAGCCCGCTCCAGCGGTCACGCAGATCGTCGATCGAGGCGACCGACCCCTGTGCCTCGCCCTCTCCTTCCGCCGCGCTTGGGAGGATCGCGACGGTCGGTTCCTGGTTCGGCGATTCGAGGCCCGCCACCAGTTTCTGATAGGCATAGAGATTGGATGCGGGCTTTAGATGCACCTTGTGCATCGCCTCGCCCGCCGCATCGAAGAACTGCAGGCTGCGGCGGATTTCGCCGCCGTCGCGCTTTTCGACCGCAAAGCCATGCGCCCAGACTTTCGGGAAGATGCGCAGGTCGATGTTCTCGCCAAGCACCATGGCGTTGTGGTTGCCGGTGACGACCTTGTCGTAGACGCCGATCTTTTCATGCACGGCGCTTTCGTTGCGGGTCAGCGCCATCACCTCGCCGACCGCCTCGAGGCCTGTCAGCAGATCGTTGACGCGCGGCTCGACGCGGACAGTGCCGACGCCGCAATGCGCCGCGACCAGCTCCGCTTCCGAAATGCCCAATTGCGCCGAGAGATCGCGCTCCCGCATTTTCGGATTGTCTTGCCTTGCCCGCCGGATTTCTTCCGGTGACGGCTTCACGCGCTGGTCCATGTCTTCCACTCGCAATGTCGTCCACCTGTATTGCCTGATGTCTGCTCGTCTACCGCCCGCCGGTTCCGATCACTTGTTGAGGATCAGCTTGCCCTGGCGGGTGATCTTGAGGCGGTAAAGCGCGCCGTGATGCTCGATGCCGATCTCGTGCTCGCCCTGGAACAGCGTGTTGCTGGAGAGCGTCCTCACCGCCAACGGCACCCTTTCGTAACGCATCTGCGTGTCCTCCGGGCGGCGGAAGCGATAGCGGAAATCGTTGGGGTTGTGCGTGTTCATCGGGTCGGTCCTTTCCTCTGACGGCCACCTCGGCCGCAGCCTCATAAAATGCCGATTAAATTCTTGACTCGAATAGTCATGTTTACTAGTCAGTGCATTACCGGACTAAATGAGTCAACATTTAAGACGCCGGACGTGATCAAAAATGCGAGCGAGCCACCGGCCAGCCAGCCACGAGCCTGAAAATCTGGAGTTGGGGCATGGGGTTGGTGACTTGGCGACGGACGGGCCTGGCGGGCGATAGCGCGGGCCCGGGCTTCCGATCGTTGGCGCGCGCAGTGGCGATATTGATGGCCGGTTCGGCGGCGATCGCGCTTGGCGCACCCGCGGCCAAAGCGCAGCAGGCCGCGCAGCCGGCGGCCGAGCAGCAGGCCGATCAAAAGAAGAAGGCGGATGAAAAGGCCGCTGCCGAAGGAACCCTTCTCGACAAGATCCTCGTCATCAGCCGCACCGGCGAAACGGCGATTCAGTCGCTGGCTTCCGCTAGCCATGTCGACCAGGAGCAGCTCGACCGCCGCATGGCGACGACGCCCAACGAGATGCTGCTCGGCGTGCCCGGCGTCGCCGTGCAGGCCGACGCGCGCCGCGTCTCTTCCAGCATAAACATTCGCGGCCTCCAGGATTTCGGCCGCGTCGCGGTCATCGTCGACGGCGCCCGGCAGGATTTCCAGCGCTCGGACCACGGCACGCAATCGACCTTCTATGTCGATCCCGAGCTGATCAAGTCGGTCGACGTGATCCGCGGCCCGACCGCCAACACCTACGGTTCCGGCGCCATCGGCGGCGTCGTCTTCTTCGACACCAAGGACGCGGCCGATTTCCTGAAGCCGGAAGAGACCTGGGCCGGCTCGCTGACCGGGCGCTATGAAAGCAACGGCAAGGGCTGGACCACCAGCGCCACCGGTGCCTACAAGATCAACGAGAGCTGGGACGTTCTCGGCAACATCGTCTACCGCGACTACGGCGACTACAAGAACGGCGGCGGCGACACCGTCGCCGGCACTGGCTTCGACGTGCTGAGCGGCCTGCTCAAGACCTCCATACGCCCGACCGAAAACAGTGAGTTGAAGCTCGGTTGGGTCGGCTCCAGCGACAGCTGGACGGAAACCAGCGGCGGCGTGCCGGCCAACGACGTCGATCTGAAGTCGAACACCTTCACCGCCCGCTATAACATCACCGATGATGCCAGGAGCTGGCTCGACCTCCACATCAACGCCTCCTACAACAAGACCAACCTCGACCTGACGACGCTTACCGCACAGAACCGCTTCGATCCCACCACCGGCCTGCCGGTGGTGCTGCCGGTGGGCTCAACCTCCACCTTCGATGTCGGCACGACCGGCATCGACATCTGGAACACCTCGCGTTTCGAGACGGCGAGCGTCGCCCACGAATTGACCTATGGCGGCGACTGGGTCGGCGACGATGTCGAGACCGGCGGCACGGCCGGCGGCGACAGCTTCTACACGCCGTCGGGCAAGCGCAAGGTCTCCGGCGCCTACATCCAGGACAAGCTGACCTGGGAATGGCTCGAGGTCATTGGCGGCCTGCGCTACGACAATTACAGCCTGAAGGACGACACGAACGAGACCTCCGGCGACCGGGTGTCGCCGCGCATCACCATCGGCGTTTCGCCCTTCGAAAGCGCCGGCCTGGCCGGCCTGCAGTTCTACGGCACCTATGCGGAAGGCTATCGCTCGCCCTCGCTGACCGAGACGCTGATCAGCGGCAACCATCCGGCCGGCGTCAGCTTCCCGTTCCTGCCCAACCCGAACCTTAAGCCCGAGACCGGCAAGACTGTCGAGTTCGGCGTCAACTACAAGCAGAACGACGTCATCGAGGGCGGCGACGCGCTGCGGCTCAAGGCTGCCTACTTCAACAACAATGTCGACGACTATATCGACCGCGTGACGCTCTCGCCCTTCGACCCGACCAGCGGCTGCCCGTTTGGCCCGGGCATTCCGATCTGCCTCCAGTACCAGAACTTCGCCAAGGCCAAGATCAACGGCTTCGAGCTGGAAAGCGTCTACGACGCCGGCTGGGGCTATGCTGGCCTGTCGGCCTCGATCATCAGTGGCCATACCATCTCGTATGAGGGCGAGCGCGCGGACCTTGCCACCATCCCCTCCTCGCAGGTGACGGCCCAGCTCGGCTTGCGCTTCCTCGAGGACAAGCTGACCGTCGGCGGCGAGGTGCAGTACAACGGCAAGCCCAGGGGCAATCCGGTGGCTAAGGACTTCACACTGGTCAACGCCTTCGCCAGCTACCAGGCGACGGACAATCTCAAGCTCGACTTCCGCGCCGACAATCTGTTCGACGTCAAATACACCAACCCGCTCAACGGAAGCACGACCGCCGTACTCTACGAACCCGGCATCACGCTGAAGCTCGCGGCAACCATGCGCTTTGGAGGCTGAGATAGACATGAAACGCTTGACGGCATCCTTTCGTCTGCTGACCTCGACGTTCGCGATGTCGCTTGCGATGGTGCCGGCGTGGGCCCAGTCCGCGCCGGCCCTCAGTCTCGAGCTCAACGCCGCGCAGCCCTCCGACAAGGGTTGCCGGCTGACGTTCGTCGTGAACAACGCGCTCGGCGCGGATCTCTCCAAGGCGGCTTTCGAGATCGCGCTGTTCAACGAGGCCGGCGTCGTCGACCGCCTCACGGCGCTCGATTTCAAGGACCTGCCGGCCGGCAAGACCAAGGTCACGCGCTTCGACCTCGCCGGCGTCGACTGCGGCAAGCTCAGCCGCGTGCTGATCAACAGCGCGACCGAATGCTCCGGCACCGGCGTCGAGCCGGCGGCCTGCATGCGCGGCCTGAAGACTTCGACCAAGACAGCCATCGCTTTCGGCGTCTAGAGGATGGGATTGCATCCAGCCTTCCCGCGAGACGCAATGGCGTGGCTTGCCCCCGGTCCGCCGCCATGGCCGGCAACCGATCTTGATTTGACAAGTCCCTATCGCGCGCGGCAGGTCTCGCCGCCAGATATGCAGGACATCAATCACACACCCGACGCGGACAGCGGACTGTCGGCTATGCCGACCGAGTCACTGCAGCCGCGGCAGCCGGCCGGTCGGCGCAAATGGCCGCTGGCCATCGTCGCTTCCGGCCTGCTTCATGGTGCCGCGGCCGCCGCGTTCCTGCTCGCGCCTGCCGGCACATTCGACTCCCTGGACGCCATCCAGGCCGAGGGCAGCGACCAGTCCGGCGCCGACGCCCAGGGCAGCGCCCTGAATGATGCGGCATCCGGCGCGGTGGATGTGACCTTGGTGCCGGATCCGCAGCCAGTGAAACGTCAGGCTGTCCAGCCCACGCCGCCTGCCGAAGCGCCCCAACCGGCCAACCAACCGGTGACGCCTCAACCACCCGCTGAAGCGGCCGACGAGGCCGCCTCCACGCCGCATATTCTGACGACCACCACTGCACGCCCAGACGATCAGAGTGTGCCCACGGGCAGCGAACCGGCGCCTGCAATCGAGCCGCAAAACGCCGAGGCGTCGCCTGCCGAGCCCGAACAGCCACCGGCCCCGGCCGCAGCGCCGAGCACACCAGCCGGATCGGCGGGGTCAGGCAAACCCGTTGAAACGCGCGGCACGGAAACAGCAGACGGCGATACGCGCGATGCGCCGGTGGTCGCCAGCAAGGGCAAGATAAAGGCCGCCGCCGGCACGGCCCTGGAATCCCGCTACAGCGGTGAAATCCAGAAGAGGCTTGCCCGCGCCAACCGCCGTGTTTCGAAATCGGTCCAGGCGCAAGCTCGCAACAACGCCAGGGTGGTTTTCGTCGTCGCGGCCGACGGCAGCATCAGCGACTTGCAGCTCGCCGAAAGTTCTGGGTCCGCCGAGCTCGATCAATTCGCTTTGACGCTGGTGCGCAAGCAGGCGCCGTTTCCACCCATTCCACCCGAGACCGGAAGGTCAAGCTGGGTGTTCAAGGCGCGGATCGGCCCTTTTTAAAACCGCGCGTCCTAGGAATTCGTCCATTTCGAAAGGAAGCCAATGTACATCGCCATGAACCGCTTCAAGGTCCAGAACGGCTCGGAAGAAGCCTTCGAGGACGTCTGGAAGAACCGCGATTCCAGCCTTTCCGAAATGCAGGGTTTCAGGGAGTTCCACCTGCTGCGCGGTCCGGTCAATGAAACCGAGGGCTATACGCTGTTTGCCTCGCATACCGTCTGGGCAAGCCAGGAGGATTTCGTCGCCTGGACGAAATCGGAAAACTTCCGCGCCGCCCATCGCAACGCCGGCGGCTCGAAGGTTCACTATCTCGGCCATCCGCAGTTCGAAGGCTTTTCGGTCGTCGAAGGTGCCTGAAACGCGCCGCCGTCAACTCGTCTCGATCTGACTATGCTGCGGCAAGCAAGCTGGCGTTGCCTCCCGCCGCCGTCGTGTCGACGCAGACCGCGCGCTCATGCGCATAAGCGGCCGGGTTGAGCACTTCGCTGACCAGCGGCACGATCGGCCCGCTGCGTTCGGCAATCACCTTGCGCACGATGCGCGCCGCCTCCGGCGTGCCGGAGAAAGCGACGACGTCGACCCGCAGCGAGCGTGCCTCGACCGGATCGGGACGACCGTCGATGGCCGCCAGCGGCAAGCCCTTGCCGGTCAGCGCCGACAGCGCCGCCGGCGCGCCCGGCGCCACCGCAAGCACGGCGTTGCCGGCCGCGAGTGCCTGGATCGTCTGGGAAAGCAGCGTCTCGGCATCCGGGCCGAGGCAGAGCACCCGGCCGCGTGGCGATAGCGACAGCGTGTTGGCCTCGCCGGTCGGTCCTGGAAGGTCGACCTGGCCGAAATCGAGGCTTGCGGCAGCGGCGATCGCCGCCGCGCCCTTGCCGCGCAGATGCTTCCTCAGGATCGCCACGCGGTCCGGCCGCGTCGACCAGCCGCCGAGCGTCGGATCGGGCAGATTGTCCGCAAGCTCGGTCGCCGTCACCTTGTGGCCCTCGCCAAGTTCGGTGCCGGCCTCGGGCCCCTTGCGGAAGCGGCGCAGGTAATGCGGTCCACCCGCCTTCGGCCCGGTGCCCGACAGCCCCTCGCCGCCGAAAGGCTGCGAGCCGACCACGGCGCCGATCTGGTTGCGGTTGACATAGATGTTGCCGGCATGGATGCCGTCGACGAAATGCTGGACGCGGCCCTCGATGCGGGTGTGCAGGCCGAAGGTCAGGCCGTAGCCCTTGCGGTTGATGGCGGCGATCACCTGGTCGATCTCGTCGGCATCGAAGGTCGCGACATGCAACACCGGGCCGAACACCTCGCGCTCCATCTCCTCGATGCCTTTGACGCGGAAGACATGCGGCGCGACGAAGCGGCCGGTTGCAGGCGCTTCGAGCTTGGCTATCAGCCGGCCTTCCAGTCCCTTCTTCTTGCAATAATCGCTGATCGAAGCTTGCGCCTCGTCGTCGATGACCGGGCCGACATCGGTCGAGATGGCCCAGGGATTGCCGATGTTGAGCGCTTCCATCGCGCCCTTCAGCATCTCCAGCATCTTCTTCTCGACGTCCTTCTGCACATAGAGCACGCGCAGCGCCGAGCAGCGCTGGCCGGCGCTCTGGAAGGCCGACGCGAGAATGTCGCGCACCGCCTGTTCCGGCAGTGCGGTGGAATCGACGATCATCGCATTCAAGCCGCCCGTCTCGGCGATCAGCATGGCATCGGGCGCGGCGGTTTCCGCCAGTTGCTTTTCGATCAGCTTGGCGACCTCGGTCGAGCCGGTAAAGCAGACACCGGCAATGCGCGGATCGGCGGTGAGCGGCGCGCCGACGGACGGGCCGTCGCCCGGCAGAAGCTGGATGACGTCCTCCGGCACGCCGGCCTCGCGCAGCATTTCGACGGCGCGGAAGGCGATCAGCGGCGTCTGCTCGGCCGGCTTGGCGATGACCGAATTGCCGGTGACCAAAGCCGCCGCGATCTGGCCGGTGAAGATCGCCAGCGGGAAATTCCACGGCGAGATGCAGACGATCGCACCGCGCGCTTGCGTGCCCGCTTCGGCATTCGCCGCCTCGGCCGCGTAGTAGCGCAGGAAGTCGACCGCCTCGCGCACTTCGGCCACGCCATCGGCGAGCGACTTGCCAGCCTCGCGGGTCGCGAGAGCGAAAAACTCGGCGGCGTTGGCCTCGTAGAGGTCGGCGGCGCGGTTGAGGATCGCGGCGCGCTCGGCAACCGGGCGCTTCGCCCAGGCGGGTTGCGCGTCGACGGCGATGCGCACGGCGGTCGCCACCTGCTTGGCCGCGGCCTCATGCACGGTGCCGACGATCTCGTCGGGCTGGGCCGGATTGACGACCTGCCGCTGCTTGCCGTAGCCGGCGGCGCGCGTGACCGGCTTGGCGTGCCAGCGGTCTGCTCCGGCGAATTCCGCCCTCGCCTTGTCGATGGCCGCCAGCGTCACGGTATCGGTGATGTCGAAGCCTTTCGAGTTGCGGCGTCCGGCGCCGAAGATCGCGGCGGGCCGGGCGATCGCCGGATTGGCGGCGGGCCCCTGCGTCTCGACGGCCTCGAGCGGATCGCGCGCGATCTCCTCCGGCTCGACCTCCTCGTCGGTCAACTGGTGCACGAAGGAGGAGTTGGCGCCGTTTTCCAGCAGGCGCCGCACCAGATAGGCAAGCAGGTCGGAATGCGCGCCGACCGGCGCGTAGATGCGGCAGCGCGTGCCCTCGGCCTGCCGCACCGTCTCGTGCAGTGCCTCGCCCATGCCGTGCAGGCGCTGGAACTCGAAGCTGTCGCGATCCTTCGCCATCGACAGGATCGCGGCAACCGTGTGCGCGTTATGCGTGGCGAACTGCGGATAGATGCGATCGGTCATCGACAGCAGTTTCTTCGCGCAGGCCATGTACGAAACGTCGGTGTTGACCTTGCGGGTGAAGACCGGATAGCCGGTGAGGCCGAGCGTCTGCGCCCGCTTGATCTCGGTGTCCCAATAGGCGCCCTTCACCAGCCGCACCATGATCCGGCGGTCATATTTTTTCGCCAGCGCATAGAGCCAGTCGATGGCGAAGGCCGCGCGTGGCCCATAAGCCTGGACGACGACGCCGAAACCGTCCCAGCCGGCAAGTTCCGGCTCGGCCAGCACACGTTCGATGACGTCGAGCGACAGGTCGAGCCTGTCGGCCTCCTCGGCATCGATGTTGAGGCCCATGCGCGAATGCCGGGCGGCAAGCGCCAGCGACAGGAGGCGTTCGGCCATCACCGGCAGCATCGTCTCGCGCTGCGCCACCTCGTAGCGTGGATGCAGCGCCGAGAGCTTGACCGAAATGCCGTGATTGTAGCGGATGTCGGGGCCGTTCGATCCAGAATCGAGTGACGAGATCGCATCCGCATAGGCGCGGTGGTAGCGGAGCGCGTCGGCCTCGGTGCGGGCCGCCTCGCCCAGCATGTCGAAGGAATAGAGGTAGCCCTTCTGCGTCATCGGCCGGCCGCGTTTGACGGCCTCGGCGATGGTGCGTCCGAGCACGAACTGCTCGCCCATCTCGCGCATCGCCGCGGCGACCGCCTTGCGGATCACCGGCTCGCCCAGCCTGCGCACCATGGCGCGCAGCGTGCCCTCGATGCCGCCCTCGCCTTCGTCGAGCACGCGGCCGGTCAGCATCAGCGCCCAGGTCGAAGCGTTGACGAAGATCGAGCTTGAGCCGCCCGAATGCGCCGACCAGTCATGCGGCGCGATCTTGTCGGCGATGAGATCGTCCATCGTCTCGGTGTCGGGCACGCGCAGCAGCGCTTCGGCCAGGCACATCAGCGCCACGCCTTCCTTGGTCGACAGGCCGTAGGCCGAGAGGAAGACCTCCATCAGCCTGGGATCGGTCGAGCCGCGCACCGCGCGAACCAATTCGGCGGCGCGGGCCGAGATCGCCTTGCGCTCCTCGGCCGAAAGCCCCGCCGTCGCCGACAGGCGTTTCACCGCCTCGTCTTCGTCGGGCAAATAATTGGCGCGGATCTGCTGGCGGATGGCGTCGAGCGGCATGTCGGGTCCATGAAAACGAGCGTGAGCGAACGGTCTGGCGGTCGCCGGACCGAATGGCGCAAGCTAGCACAGCTGCAAATTTCAGTCGGTCCAAAGAAATCGACAAGACAGTCCATTCAGACTATCATAGGGCAGTGTTTCAAATCGAATTGACTGCTATATCGGTGATCGAAGACCAATTGGACCGCATCGACCGTAATATCCTGGTCGCCCTTGGGCGCGACGGCCGGCTGTCGATGTCTGAACTCGCGAGCAAGGTCGGCCTGTCGAAGACGCCGGTGCAGGCGCGCGTGAAGCGGCTGGAGAAGGACGGCTATATAAGAGGCTACCGCGCCGTCATCGACCGCGAGCGCATGGGCGAAGGCCATGTCGCCTTCGTCCAGGTGAAGTTGTCCGACACGCGCTCGGCAGCGCTCGATGCCTTCAACCGCGCGGTGCAAGCCGTGCCGGAGATCGAGCAATGCCACATGATGGCGTCGAGCTTCGACTATCTGTTGAAGGTCCGCACCACCGACATCGCCGCCTATCGCCGGGTGCTCGGCGAGCGCATCTCGGCCCTGCCCCATGTCGCCCAGACCTCGACCTTCGTGGCGATGGAGACGGTGAAGGACAGGTAGCCCTCAATGACCAGCACGCGACTTCGGCTTCCCGGACTCGAAGCTAATACGGAGTTTTGATCCGGTCGCCTTTGCGAAACGCTGCAAGGTTCTGGTTGAAGGCATATTCCGACCGCTTTCCAGTCGGGCGATTACGGCTTGCGTCGTTCCCATGGCTGCCGCAACCTCTTCCTGCGTCATATCGGCTTCACCACGGGCTTTGATCAAAGCCTCAGCGATAGCGAACTCTTCCTCCAAAGCTTCGTATTCAGCAACGAATTGCGGATCTTTGAACCATTCCTTTGCCGCGTCTTCAACGGGAATTGTTTTCCGGCTCATTGAACCTCCTTTGCTCGCTTCAGAGCCAGTTCGATCTCGCCTCTTGGCGTCTTCTGTGTCTTCTTGATGAAAACCCGCACGATAACGACACGACGCTCAGTCGCGGTCACATAGACCGCACGGGCAATGCCGTCGCGGCCTTTCATTCGCATTTCCCAAAGTTTGCCTTCCAGGTGCTTCACATAGGGCTCGTGCACCTTCTGCAAGCCGTGAGCCTCGATAAGCCGTGATATCCGCAGAAAGCTTGCAAGAATGTCTTTCGGCTGAGCCTCAAGCTCCCGCCGCACTTCGGCATTGAGAAATTCGACGACCCAGCCCGTCGAAATAAATATATCTTTTTTGCAATGTATTTCAACAAGGATCGATGACAGAATTCATTCCGACAGCGTTTTCAGGAACGCCACCAGCGCCGCACGCTCGCGCTCGGACAAATCGAGCGGATGCACTTCGGAGACTCCCTCGACGGCAAGCGGCGCCTTCGAATAATGCGCCACCACCTCGTCGAGCGTCGCGAACTGCCCGGCATGCATATAGGGCGGCCGATCCGCCGCGCCCCTGAGCGACGGCGTCTTGTAGGCCCGCATGATCTGCGGACCGTCCTTGACCATGAAGCGCAGCTCGCGGCAGGCGCCCTCGTCGCCGTCGCGGAATTTGCCGAGGCAGTTGAACGGGTCGGCCTCGACCTGCGCCACGGCGTCGACCCGGCCCCGATCCAGCGGCAGCCCGTCGACCGGCGGCACGCCATTGTTGTGGAAGGAATTGTCGGTGAAGCGCGGCCCGTTGTGACAGCTCACGCAGTTGGCCTTGCCGATGAACAGCTTCAGCCCAAGGATCTCTTCCGGCGAGAACGCCGCGTCCTCTTCCGGTTTGGCGCCTGTCGCCAGATCGATGGCAAAGCGGTCGAAGCGCGTTTGCGCGGGCTCGATTGAGCGCTCGAAGGCGGCGATCGCTTTGCCGATATTGGCATAGACGCGGTTGACGTCGTCTTGCTGGCCGGCGGGCATGGCATTCCATGCCGCCCTCTCGGCGTCGCTGTCGAGCGGGCTGGCATTGGCCGGCACGGTGGAAAGGTCCGGCAGCGGCCCGAAGATGCGCTCATAGCGCTCGCCGAACCGCTTCTTGATGTAATGCGCGAAAGCGGCCCGGTTGCCGGCCTGCTCCAGCGGGTTCTCGAGCGGCGTCAGCGCCTGCGCCCAGAGGCTGTCGCGCCTTCCGTCCCAGAAGAACCAGGGATTGCGGGCCACGCCCGCCAGCGGCATGGTGCGCCGGTTGGTGCGGCCGACGCCGACCGCCTGCGGCAGGTCGTCCTGGAACTGGCGGTCGATCTTGTGGCAGGTCGAGCAGGACACCGTGCCGTCGCGGCTCATGCCGGCATCGAAGAACAGCGTCGAGCCGAGTGCGGCGGCCGCCGGCACATCAGCATACTGGTTCGTGGTATCGGGTTTTAAGGATGGCAGCGTGTTCAGCGCCAGCGACGCAATGGCCTTCTTCTCGGCGTCGCTGAACCGCGGCTCGCCGCAGCCGCCCAGTAGAGCGAGAACGGCCAGGGCGAAGAGGCTTACAACGCTGATCAGACGCTTCATCGTCCGCTCACAACACGACGTTGAAGACGACGGAATCGGAGCCGGCCGCCGCCGAGATGGCAAAGCGCAATTGCCACCAGCCGCTCATCGTGAATTTTATGCCGTCGATACGGTAGCGCCCGTCGCCCAGGTAATCGGTCGCCTGCGGGCTGGTCGGCAGGCCGTGATCGTGCTGCGGCATGCCGCCGGAGACGGTGATGGCCGCCCCCTCCACCGGCGCGCCGGCGGCGGTCTTCAGCGTCAGCAGCCAGGATTGCAGCTCGCCCTGCCGGACCACGCCGTGCTCCGGCTCGAAGCTCGCGACGAAAAGACCATTTGCCGTCTTCTTGGAGCGTGAAATGTCCGGGCCGGAGGCGGATTGCGGCAGCGTCAGATAGACCGCGGCCACGATGCCTGCCAGCAGAGCGGCCAGGCCGAGGCCCGCAAGAATGTAACGCCATATCGATGCCAAACCCGTTCCTCTTCGGCTGCTAACGTCGCGGGCCGCTTGTCGCGTCCCGCCCTGCCTGTGGGAAATCGCTTCTGGCGCAAAATTCGCCGCCAGCCAAGCATGGCGCTGCGGGCTGCAAAAAGCTACAGCAACAAGATCTTAGGAAGGGATACGTCCGCATGGCCAAGGGTATCGCGTCGATCGGCGAATGCATGCTGGAACTGTCGGGCCAGAGCGGCCCGAACTGGCGCATGGGTTTTGCCGGCGACACCTTCAACACGCTCTGGGCATTGCACGCCTTGAGCCCGGATCGGCCCGCGACCTACGTGTCGGCCTTCGGCGACGACCCCTTCTCGCGCGACCAGATCGCCTTCCTTGCCGCGAACGGCATCGGCGTGGGCAACAGTCCGGTCATTGCCGGCGCACGCCCTGGCCTTTACGCCATAACGCTCACCGGGGCCGAGCGCGCCTTCACCTATTGGCGAAACGACGCTGCCGCGCGCCAGCTCGCTTCGGATTCGGCCGCGCTGGCAAAAAGCCTTGAAAACCAGGCGCTTGTCTATTTTTCCGGAATCACCCTGGCAATTCTGGATGCACCGGCGCGCAAAACCCTGCTTTCGGCCGTGGCCACTGCTCGCAAGGCCGGCTCGCTCGTCGCCTTCGACCCGAACTACCGGCCGCGTCTGTGGCCGAGCCGCGAGGCGGCCCAGGCCGCGATCCTGGAGGCACTTGCGGTGACGGACATCGCGTTGCCGACTTTTCCGGACGAGCAGATGCTGTTCGGCGACGAGACCCCGCAGGCGACCGCGGAACGCCTTGGCAAGCTGATCGGCGAGGTCGTGGTCAAGAATGGCGAGCAGCCGGCCCTGGTTGGGCTGAACAGCGCTTCACAAATGGTTGACGCGGTGCATGTGGCCGCCCCCGTCGACACCACGGGCGCCGGCGATTCCTTCAACGGCGGCTATCTCGCCGCGCGAATTACCGGTCATGCGCCCGCCGACGCGGCGCGTCGTGCCCACAAAGTCGCCGCCGCGGTCGTGCAGGTTCGCGGCGCGTTGGCGCCGTTCGAGACATTGCGAACCGCGTTCGACAGTTAAGCGTTATCGAAGCTTCAGGCAGATTCACTTCAATAGGGAAGAACTTTAAGGCAACCGGAACCGATATTCCGTGACCTGATGATAGATCTGCCCGGGCCACAGCGTCGCCTGCGGGAAATAAGGCCGGTTCGGCGCGTCCGGCCAGGTCTGCGCCTCGAGGCAGAGGCCTGAAAACGCCTTGTAGTGGCGACCGTCGAGCCCCGGCGATGTCGGCGCGACGAACTGACCGCTATAAAGCTGCAGTCCCGGTTCGGTGGTCCACACTTCCATCTCGACGCCGGAATTGGCGCCTTGCACCCACGCCGCCTGGTGCAGCGGCCCGCGGCTGGAAGCCAGGCAGTAATTCAGGTCGTAGCGAAGCTGCTCGCCTTCCATTTCCATGCGCAGCGCCCGCGCCTGCCGGAAATCGAAAGGCGTGCCGTCGACCGGCTTCACAACGCCGGTCGGAATCATCTCGTCGTCGACGGGCGTGTAGGCGCCGGCGTTGAGCATCAGTCGGTGGTCGAGGATGTCGCCGGCCCCGCCATCGTCGAGATTGAAATAGGAGTGCTGCGCGAGGTTGCAGAGCGTCGGCTCCTCGCAGGTCGCGGTCAGTTCCATGCTGAGCGTGCCGGGGATCTTCAGCCGGTAGGTGCAGGTGACGTCGAGCGCGCCGGGGAATCCCATGGTCCCGTCCGGGTCGTGCAGCGTCAGCGTCACGAAATCGCGGCCGTGCAGCGAGACGGTCCATGGCCGGTGGAAAAAGCCTTCCGAGCCGCCATGCAGCGTGTGCTTGCCGAGAAAATTCTGCTCGGTCTGATAGCGGTTGCCGGCGATGGTGAAACGGCCGCCGCCGATGCGGTTGGCAAAGCGGCCCACGACCGCTCCAAAGAAGGCGCGGTCGGTCTCGTAGGGTTCGAAACGGTCGTAGCCCAGCACCAGCGGCGCGTCATGGCCACTGAGCCGGAGATCCTGGACGATGGCGCCGAGGCCGATGATGTTGGCGGTGAGGCCCCCGCCGCGGATGGCGAAGCGGCGCACGGCCTCGCCCGCCTGCGTCGTGCCGAAGACCTCGCCGTCTTTCATCGCCATGCCCGAAATGTCATTTCCGATCCGTGGATTTAGGCCGGCCGCGTATCATCCGGCAAGGGCAGGCTAAAGCAATTCCAGGAAAAGTGTAACGCGGTTTTCCGTACGGAATTGCGTCAAAACAAAGAGATAGAGCAGTTCACCGTTTCCGTGAAACGATGAACCACTCTAGCGCCTGCCCTGTCCCGGGGATCGATATCAGAGACCGAGGCCACCGATGCAGACATATTTGGTGTCGAGATAGTCCTCGATGCCCTGATGTCCGCCTTCCTTTCCGAGGCCCGATTCCTTGACGCCGCCGAAGGGCGCCTCGGGCGTGGTGATCAGGCCTTCATTGACGCCGACCATGCCGTATTTCAGCCCTTCCATGACGCGGAAGGCGCGGCCGAGATCGCCGGTGTAGAAATAGCAGGCAAGGCCGAACTCGGTGTCGTTGGCCAAAGCCACGGCCTCTTCCTCGGTCTCGAACTTGAACACCGGCGCCACCGGCCCAAAGATTTCTTCCTTCATGAAGCGCATCTTCGGCGACGCGTCGGCGATCACGGTCGGCTGGAAGAACGAGCCGCCCAGCGCATGGCGCTTGCCGCCGGCGACGACCTTGCCGCCCTTGGAGGTAGCGTCCGCGATCAGTTCCTCGACCTTCTCGACCGCCTTCTCGTCGATCAGCGGACCCTGCTGCACGCCTTCCTCCAGGCCCGAGCCGACCTTGAGATTGTTGCTGGCGGCGGCCAGCTTCTCGACGAACTTGTCATAGACGCCGGCCTGCACCAAGAAGCGATTGGTGCACACGCAGGTCTGGCCGGAGTTACGGTACTTGGCGGTGATCGCGCCGGTCACGGCACGGTCGATGTCGGCGTCGTCGAAGACGATGAACGGCGCATTGCCGCCGAGTTCCATCGACACTTTCTTGACCGTCACCGAGGACTTCTGAATGAGGAGTTTGCCGACCTCGGTCGAGCCGGTGAAGGTGATCTTCGACACCAACGGGTTGGCGCAAATCTCGTCGCCGATCTCGGCGGCCGAGCCGGTCAGGATATTGACGACGCCCTTGGGGAAGCCGACTTCCTCGGCGAGCGCGCCCCAGGCAAGACCGGAATAGGGCGTCTGCGTCGCCGGCTTGACCACCGCCGTGCACCCGGCCGCCAGCGCCGGACCGAGCTTGCGGGCCAGCATCGAGGACGGGAAATTCCACGGCGTGATGGCGGCGATGACGCCCACCGGCTCCTTGGTCACCAGGATGCGGCGGTCAGCCCATGGCGACGGCACGACATCGCCATAGGTGCGGCGGCCCTCTTCGGCGAACCAGAGGATGTAAGCAGCGGCCGAGCCGATCTCGCCCTTGGATTCGAACAGGGACTTGCCCTGCTCGATGGTCAAGAGTTCGGCCAGCACGTCCTGATTGTCCATCATCGCGTCATGCAGCTTGCGCAGAAGTTTGGAGCGCTCGAGCGCCGTCGTCTTGCGCCAGCTCTTGAACGCTTCGTTTGCCGCCGCGATGGCGCGGCGGGTCTCGGCCTTGCCGGCCTTCGGCACGGTGCCGATCTTGAGGCCCGTCGCCGGATTGTTGACGTCGATGGTCTGGCCGCTGTCGGCCTGCACCCATTCGCCATTGATGAGATTGGCCTGGCGCATGAAATGGCTGGTTTTCTGAAGCATGGTCTGGCCTCCGTTCGGCGCGCTGATCGGGCCGTTTTTCTGGATATCCGTTGAGGCGTGCTTAAGAGCCGCACGCCGGCGCATTGCTCTTACCTAGGGAAAGGCGGGCAAGCAATCACAAGATGGCATATAGGGGTTGGGCCAGCAAAGGCGAGCGAGTTCGGCGGCTCTATCCGAAGACGTGGATGACCACCGTCAGCCAGAACGACGTGGTCACCACCGCGCTGGCGGTGGCAAGGGTCATCTGGTTCGAAGCCAGCGCCTGGCCGGTGTTGAACTGAACGGCGATCAGGTAGGAGTTGATACCCGAAGGCAGTGCTGCAGCCACCACAGCGACCTTGGCCGTCAGCGGCGGCAGGCCGAGCAGCCAGACGAACACCAGCACCAGCGCTGGCATCAGGAACAGTTTCAGGCCCGACAGCGCCAGCGCCGGCCGGATATTGCCGGAGATGCCGAAGCGGCGCAGGCTGAGCCCCATGGCGAACAGCGCCACCGGGCCGGCTGTGTCGGCGAGCGTGTCGACCAGCCGTTCGACAAGGTCGGGCAGAGGCGCGCCGGTGAGGCGCCAGGCAAGCCCCGCCAGGATGCCGATGATCAGCGGATTGATGAACAGCCGCCTGAGGAAGCTTTTGATGACACGCAGCGGATGGACCGTCTCGCCGCTGCCGCGCCCGAACATCTCGAACAGCACGATCGAGGCCATCATCATGATTGGCAGGTGGACCGAGACCAGCAGCGACAGGACCTCGAAGCCGCTCGCGCCGAAGATGCCGAGGATGAAGGGCGCGCCGAGCAGCACGACGTTGGAATAGGCCGATGACACGCCGCCGACGATGCCCGCGCGCGCATCTCGCCCGAACAGCCGGGTCATCACCAGATGGCCCGCGGCCCATGTGATCGCCGCGGCCGCGAAATAAGCGCCCCACAGCGACCAAGGCGTGACGCCGTGGAAGTCCGATTTGACCATGGTCTGGAACAGCAGCAGCGGCATCGCCACGTTGACCGCGAACTCGGAAATGCCCTCCCCGCTCGCCGGCTTCAGATAACCGGTGAGCCCGGCCAGATAGCCGAGCGCCACGAGGCTGAAGACGAAGAGGACGGTTTCGGTGAGCGGAGTCATTTTCTGGGCGGAGACATTTTTCCCGTGATAGGCGAGCCCTGACCGCCATGCAATTGGCGCCATGCGCCGCTCCCCCGTAGCCGCTGCTTGTTTTCCGGCCGGCTTTGCGGTCCCTATATGCCAATCACGGCCTTGGCCCCTCCGGGCCGCCGAAGGACTTCCGATGCTGCGAATTGTTCTGGCGCTTTTTCTCCTAGCTGTTCCGAGCCTTGCCCATGCGACCGACGCCGGCTGGGCGCTGCTGCGCGACGGCGGCCATATCGTGCTGCTTCGCCATGCCTTCGTCACCGGAGCTGCCGACCCGGCCAATTTCGACGTCGGCAATTGCGCCACGCAGCTCAATTTGTCTGAGCGCGGCAAGCAGCAGGCAAGCCGTATCGGCGCGCTGTTTGCGGCACGCGCGGCGCCGATCGATCACGTGCTCTCCAGCCGCTACTGCCGCTGCCTCGACACGGCCCGCATCGCGTTCGAATCCGAGCCGCAGCCCTTCGCGCCGCTTGACCTGCTTAAGACCGATCCAGAAGAGAAGGCCGCGCAAATGGAAGCGGTCATGAAGGAGATCCGCGGCTATTCCGGCTCCGACAATCTGGTGCTGGTCACGCATCTGGAAAACATCCAGGCGCTCACCGGCATAGCGCCGCGCGAGGGCGAGGCCGTGGTGGTGGCGCCGGAAGGCGACGGCCTCAAGGTGCTGGGACGCGTCACATTCTAAGGGCGCCGGCCCGCGCGGCTCACTACTGTAGCCGAAATGCCACACCCGGAAGAAGCCGCAAATGCGCCGCGACAATGCCGCTTGCGACAACCCGTCGCAGGGTCTATAGGCGCGCTCCCGGTCACGAAAACCGAAGCGAGCACAACGGTTGGAGCTTTTGTCTCCGCCCGTGCAGGCGGCTTTGCCGCTCTGTATACGGCGCCGTTTCGGGTGTTGGGATTGCGGGTGTAGCTCACGGAGAGCGCCGGATTTGGGTCCGGAGGCAGGGTTCGACTCCCACACCCACGACATGGATAGCTCAGTTTGGTTAGAGCGTCAGACTCATAATCTGATTGTCGAAGGTTCGATTCCTTCTCCAACGGCCTGTTAAGCCGACACCCTTCCAAGGTGTTATCCAAAACGGTCCGGGGGCCGGAATGCTGAAGACTTGACGGACGGCTGAAGCCTTCGGGCCGAGGCCGTATCGAACGGTCCGAGGCCGTCGGCTCGCGGCCAGGCCCGCGGTGACGATCAAGGCGCGGTGTCGTCGGCAAGGGAGGCTTGGCCTCCGGCGCCCGCTTCACCGCCCCGCGATCCGCTCCCGAAGGCCCGCTTCGCGCGGATGCCACCGGTCCCCGGATCATTCATGCCGGGACATGAAGTACGAAACGACGTGAAACGAGAAAAGAAAAGGACGATCGACGCATGACGTGACGCCTCGCATGGGGCCATGCCCGACAGGAGTAAGACAATGACGACTATTCTCGACAAGGTTCTTGGACGCGAGCGCGTCCTCGTAAAGGAAAACGAACGTGCCCTCACCCTCTACAAGGGTGAGATCAAGGCTGTCCTGATGCCGGGTGAGCACGCGCTCGCCAACCGGCGCGGGAGCCTCGAGGTCTCCAGGCACGATCTGAAGAATCCGGAATTCGTTTCGGCATACGAGAAGGCGTTGTTCGACAAGCTCCCGGACGTGGCCGCGCGGCACTTCACGGTCGTTCGCACCGGGCGCACGGAGGTCGCCGTCATCGAGCGTGACGGGAGCCTCCACGCCGTGCTGGCGCCGGACCGCAAGCTCGTGCTGTGGACGGATGCCGGTCCGTGGAAGGTGACGACGATCGACACTTCGGCCGATCTCGCCATCGATCCGGCGGTCATGCGCCGGCTTGGCCAGGCCAGGAAGGCGGAGCTGATGTCCGTCCATCCAGTCGTGGACGGTCAGACCGGGCTGCTCTTCGTCGACGGTGTGCTTGTGCGCACCCTGACGGCGGGCGTGCATGGCTTTTGGAGCGTCGGACGCATGGTGCAGATCAAGGTCGTCGACCTCAAGCGCCAGTCGCTCGACGTCGCCGGGCAGGAAGTGCTGACCAGGGATCGCGTGACGATCCGCGTCAACATCGCCGCCGAGTACCAGGTCGTTGATCCGGTCAAGGCGGTGGCGACGGTGAAGGACTTCTCCGAAGCCCTCTACCGCGCCCTGCAGTACGCCTTCCGCAAGACGCTCGGCGCGCTCACGCTGGACCAGATCCTTGAAAAGAAGGTGACGGTCGACGAGGACGCCGCGGCCAAGGTGCGCGAGGACATGGCCGCGATCGGCCTGGAGGTCAGCGATATCGCCCTCAAGGATGTGATCCTGCCGGGCGATATGCGCGAGATCCTCAACCAGGTGGTTTCGGCCGAAAAGCAGGCTGAGGCCAACGTCATCCGGCGCCGGGAAGAGACGAACGCCACGCGTTCGCTGCTCAACACGGCCAAGGTGATGGCCGAGAACCCGGTGATGCTGCGGCTGAAGGAGCTCGAGGCTCTCGAGGCCATCGCCGGCAAGGTCGAGCGGCTCACCGTCCACAACGGGACGGGCGGGCTGCTCAACGACCTGGTTAAGCTCCGCGACTGATGCATGTCGCCCAAAAGTGGTTCCGGTTTTGGGACAATGGCATGCATTGGAATAAAAGCCGACGCAGCGCAAAATGGAAGGGCCGCCGGGTCGACCGGCGGCCCTTCTTGCGTTTGCCCGGCCCCCTACCCATCTGCGGCCGGCGCATCAGGCCTTTTCCTGCCGGGAAAAACCGATTAGACAGCGCCCAAAGCAAGATGCGGACAGATTCCGCCCGCAACCGAAGGAAGAGCCCTTGTCCACCACGTTCGAGAAAGTCGCCAAGATCATTGCCGATACCAGCGAGATCGATATCGACACCATCACGCCCGAGAGCCACACCATTGACGACCTCGGCATCGACAGCCTCGATTTCCTCGACATCGTCTTTGCCATCGACAAGGAATTCGGCATCAAGGTGCCGCTCGAGAAGTGGACGCAGGAAGTCAACGACGGCAAGGCTTCGACCGACGATTACTTCGTCATGAAGAACCTGTGCGCCAAGATCGACGCGCTGGTCGCGGCCAAGGCGGCCTGAGACTGTTCGAGCGCTGCCTTGACGCGCCCTGTCTGCTGACCCACAACAGCCGCCCATGAGTTCCCACGACGTCGTCATCACCGGTATCGGCCTTGTCTCTTCACTGGGAGAAGGTCCCGACGCGCATTGGCAGAAGCTCACGCAGCCCGGCTTCCAGCCGGTGCTCGAGGCTGAGCGCTTTGCGCCTTACACCATCCATCCCCTGCCCGAGATCGACTGGAACCTGCAGATCGCCAAGCGCGGCGACCAGCGCCAGATGGAAACCTGGCAGCGCCTCGGCACCTATGTCGCCGGCCTGGCGCTGGATGACGCCGGCATCAAGGGCGATGATGAGCTTTGCACGACCATGGACATGGTGGTGGCGGCCGGCGGCGGCGAGCGCGACGAAGCCGTCGATGCCGCGATCCTCGCGGCCTCCGAGAGCCGCAACGACCGCGACGTGCTGCTCAACGAGAAGCTGACCACGGAACTGCGGCCGACGCTGTTCCTTGCCCAGCTCTCCAACCTGCTCGCCGGCAACATCTCGATCGTCCACAAGGTCACCGGTTCGTCGCGCACCTTCATGGGCGAGGAGGGCGCCGGCGTATCGGCCGTCGAGACGGCGGCCGCGCGCATCCGCTCGGGACAATCGACCCATGTTCTGGTCGGCGGTGCCTTCCAGACCGAGCATTCCGACATGCTGCTCGGCTATGAGCTCGCCGGTTACCTGCATCGCGGCCCATGGAAGCCGGTCTGGCAACGCCAGGGCGCAGAAGGCGGCGGTGTGGTGACGGGCTCGGGCGGCGCTTTCCTGGTGCTGGAGCAGCGCGAGCACGCGAAAAACCGGGGCCGCAAGATCTACGCCGAGCTTGGCCCCGTAGTCTCCGGCCGTGCAAGGCGCCGGCGCGGCGAACTGAATGCCGAAATCGCGGCGCTGCTGAAAAAGGCCGCCCTTCCGGACGGCGATCTGCTGACGATTTCCGCCGCCTCCGGCGCCCACGCCGCTACGGCGGCCGAGAAGGCCGTGCTCGACGCCAACCCGGCTTTGGCCGTGCGTGCTTTCTCGACGCTGACCGGCCACATGAAGGAGGCTCAATTCCCCTTTGCGGTTGCGCTCGCGGCAATGGCCGTCGACCGCAAGGCCGGCTACCCTGTCTTCGATGCCACAGTGGAGCGCCCATTCCAAGGCGCCCCCAATTCCGTCCTTGCAACCGCGATCGGCTATCACCAATTCGAGGGCCTTGGGCTGGTGAAAGCCGCCTAGATCGGTTTTTCCGCAATTCCGGGCGGAAAGCCGCTACACACTTTCCTGGAATTGCTCGATAACGAGGCAGACAAAGCATGGCCAATCTTCGCGACCACATGGGCAGGCCAATCGTCGCCGTGACCGGCATCGGCGTGGTGACCTCGCTCGGCGTCGGCAAAGCAGACAACTGGGCAGCGCTGACCTCGGGGAAATCCGGCATCCATCCGATCACCCGCTTTCCCGTTGATCAGCTCAACACGCGCATTTCCGGCATGGTCGACTTCCTGCCGTCGAGTTCCAGGGGCGCCAGTCACCTCACTTACGAACTGGCCGAGACCGCCGCCCAGGAAGCGGTGTCGGAAGCCGGCCTCGATAGTGGCGATTTCGGTGGACCGCTGTTCCTCGCCTCGCCGCCGGTCGAGCTCGACTGGGCCGACCGCTTCTCGCTCTACAATGCCGACAAGCAGGATGGCGGCGCAGAAAGGCTGCTGCGCGTCGCGCGCGGGCTGAAGGAGCTCGACATCTTCGAGACCACCCAGTTCGGCTCGATCGCCGATCGTCTCGCCGACCGCTTCGGCACGCGCGGCCTGCCGATCACGCTATCAACGGCCTGCGCTTCCGGCGCCACGGCTATCCAGCTCGGCGTCGAGGCGATCCGCCGCGGCGAATGCGACAAGGCGCTGTCGATCGGCGCGGACGGTTCGGCGACGGCCGAGGCGCTGATCCGCTTCTCGCTGCTCTCCGCTCTCTCCACCCACAACGACATTCCTGAAAAGGCCTCAAAGCCTTTCTCCAAGGATCGCGATGGCTTCGTGCTGGCCGAAGGATCCGGCGCGCTGGTGCTGGAATCGCTGGAAGCCGCATTGGCTCGTGGCGCGACGGTCCTCGGCATCATGAGCGGCTGCGGTGAAAAAGCCGACGATTTCCACCGCACCCGCTCCAAGCCCGATGCCTCGCCGGCGATCGCGGCGGTGCGCGCCGCCCTTGCCGATGCGGGCATGAGCGAGGACGAGATCGAGTATGTCAACGCGCACGGCACATCGACGCCGGAAAACGACAAGATGGAGCATCTGTCGCTGTCCACCGTCTTCGGCGAGCGTATCGGCTCGATGCCGGTCTCGTCGAACAAGTCGATGATCGGCCACACGCTGTCGGCCGCCGGCGCGGTGGAGGCCGCCTTCTCGCTGATGACCATGCGCGAAAGCGTCATCCCGCCGACCATCAATTACGACAATCCCGATCCGGCGATCGTCCTCGATGTCGTGCCGAACAAGAAGCGCAACGCCGAGGTTGGCACCGTTTTGTCGAATTCCTTCGGCTTCGGCGGCCAGAACACCTGCCTTGTCATGGCGCGGGAACCGGTCTAAGCGGACTTTTTCAGCCAATGCATGTCGCGCAAAAGTGAAATCGGTTTTGCGATGACGACATGCATAAACAAAGAACTAAAGCGCAACGCGCTTTAGAACTGAACCGACAGGCCCTATGCGCGCATTGCAACTTATCGAGGACCGCCGCCTTGAAACGGTGGACCTGCCGCCTCCCCCGCCGCCTTCGCTGGGCGAAGTGACGCTCCGCATCAAGGCGGTGGCGCTCAACCATATCGACGTCTGGGGCTGGCGCGGCATGGCGTTTGCCAAGCGCAAGCTGCCGCTGGTCGTCGGCGCCGAAGCCGCGGGCGAGGTCGAGGCGGTCGGACCGGGCGTCTCCAATCTCTTGCCGGGGCAATTGGTGTCGATCTATGGCGCCCGCACCTGCGGGCTCTGCCGCGCCTGCCGCGAAGGCCGCGACAATCTCTGCGAGCATGTGTCCGGCGTCCATGGCTTCCATCTCGACGGCTTCGCCCAGGAAAAGATCAACCTGCCGGCACGCCTGCTGGTGCCCGCTCCTCCCGGCGTCACCGAGATCGGCGCCGCGGTCGCTCCGGTCACCTTCGGCACGGTCGAGCATATGCTGTTCGACAACGCTAGGCTGGAGCCCGGCGAAACCATCCTCGTCCATGCCGGCGGCTCCGGCATCGGCTCCGCCGCCATCCAACTCGCCAAGAAGATGGGCTGCACCGTCATCACCACGGTGGGCTCGAACGACAAGATCGACAAGGCCAGGGCGCTTGGCGCCGATCACGTCATCAACTACCGCGAGGACCGTTTCGAAGGCGTGGTGCGCAAGCTGACCAGGAAGAAGGGCGTCGACGTGGTGTTCGAGCATGTCGGCGCCGACACCTTCGCCGGCTCGATGCTGTGCCTGAAGCGCGGCGGCCGCCTCGTCACCTGCGGCTCGACCTCAGGCGTGTCGACGCAGGTCAACCTGATGCAGCTCTTCCAGCAACAGCTGAAGCTGCTCGGCTCCTTTGGCTGCCGCATGGAGAACATGGCCAACGCCATGCAGAAGATGGCGGCGGGGCTCGTTGCCCCGGTCATCGATACCGAGGTGGGTTTCGACGACATCGACGCCGCGCTGAAGCGCATGGAAGGCCGCGACGTCTTCGGCAAGATCATCCTGCGCGTTTCCTGAGACAGGATGGTCGGCAAGGTGTTCAGGAAAGCCCGCCGGGACTTGATGTTCCGCTACGGCTTGCGGCTGCGCCAGCTGGAGCACTGGCTGGTCGCCAAGCTCGCCATCGTGTTGCTCTCGCTGCTGCGCCTTCTGCCGCCGGACAGCGCGCTCAACTTCGCCGACCGCGTCACCCGCCGCATCGGTCCGCTGGTCGGGCGCCATCGCGTAGCAGTCAACAACCTGCGCCTCGCCTACCCGCAAAAGAGCGACGCCGAGATCGAGGCCATCGCACGCGACATGTGGGGCAACATGGCCCGCCTCGCGGCCGAATACATTTTCCTCGACGCGCTGTTCGACTTCGATCCGGACGCCTCTGAGCCGGGCCGGGTCGAGGTACGCGGCGTCGAGCATTTCCACGAGATCGCCGGCGAGAAGAAGCCGCACATCCTGTTCACCGGCCATCTCGGCAATTTCGAGTTGCTGCCAGTGGCCGCCGCCACGTTCGGCATGAACATCACGGCGCTGTTTCGCCCACCGAACAACCCCTATCTCGCCGACTACATCCACTCGACGCGCCGCTCCTCGATGGGCGCCCTGCTGCCCTCCTCCACCGGCGCGTCCTTCGCCCTTGCCGCCATCCTGGAAAAGGGTGGCAACATCGGCGTGCTGGTCGATCAGAAATTCTCGGGCGGCGTGGACACGACGTTCTTCGACCGCCCATGCCAGAGCAATCCGATGCTCGGCATGCTGGCGCGCCACTATGACTGCGATGTCTACCCCGCCCGCTGCGTCAGGCTGCCGGGCAACCGCTTCCGCCTGGAAATCGAGGACAAGCTGACCTTGCCGCGCACCGAAGGCGGCAGCGTCGATGTCGCAGCCACCACCCAGCTGCTCACCGATGTCGTCGAGCGCTGGGTGCGTGAGGATCCCGGACAGTGGATGTGGTTCCACAAACGCTGGGAAATCAGCGGCCGCCGCCGCAAGCGCGGACAGGCAAAACCCGCCAACTGAGATTCCGAACCACCGAGGCTAGAGCAATTCCAGGAAAAGTGCGTAGCGGTTTTCCGTCCGGAATTGCGTAAAAACAAAGACTTAGAGCGGTTCTGCGTTTCCGTGAAGCGCTGAACCGCTCTAGCGTATTTGCGGCCGGAAAAGCTTCGGGGACTTCACTACACACAAAATAGAAAAGCCGCGAAGATTGATCTTCGCGGCATCGATATTGGCTTGGCGATCAGGCCAGCAAAGCGATCTCAGAAGATCGGCACCCCGAAGTTCGGCCGGTAAGTGTCCATGGTCGCGCCATTGCGGTCTTCTGAAAGCAGGGTATCCGAGCCGAAGCTGGCCCTTAGCCCGACCACATACTTGTGGACGTTCACGCTGCCCGACGCCTCGGATATCGTCAGGTGGTCCCACTGATAGCGCCCAAACACGGACCAGGGCGTGCCGGAAAACCTGTAGGTCGCCTGCAGGGCGCCTGTGAGAGTGTCGAGATGACCGCCACCCGCGGACAGTCGCGAGTATCCAAGTTCACCATCGAAGCGAAGGTTGTCCTGAGCAAAGAAGCGCACCACGCCGCGGCCGCCCCAATTGTCGAAATGCTCGGATTCGCCGCTTGCCCGCAACTGGCCGTAGTAAACTTGGCCATAGAGCGTCACGTTGCCGAAATACGCCTGAGCCTCAGGACCGACAGTGAAGCTATAGAGGTTCGCGTCGCTTAGACCTTCGTCGCCGCCATATCCATTGAGCGTCGCAAACCCGCCAAGTGCATAAGAGCTCGGGTCGCGCCAGTAGCCATGAACGGCCCCGCCATAGCTGTAGATGTTCGTTCCCTGCACCCAAAGCGAATCGACGACGGCATCGGTCTGGATGTTCCAGCGGGCATCAATCGGGAAATTGACGCGAGCGGCGCCACCGGCCGCCGTGCCCGTCTCGTGATCGCCTGGGACCGAAAAATAAAGGCCGCCGAGATAGAGCTCGCCATAGCCCGAAATATGCGGCTGTGCGAGTTCCTGATCCAGAACAACCGGCGCATCGGCAGCGAAGGCTGAGGTGGCCGTTGCCGCGAGTGCGGCGCCTAGAAGAAATCGATACATCTGTAGTCCCCAAGCAAACGAGATTAGCGTCTGCTTATCTACCACTGCGCATTGATACAAACCAGTCGAACATGGCGTAAGCCATTGTTTTTCGTGGCATGTGAGGCTTTAAGGCAACGATCACCGAGGCGTAGGCAGCAGTCGCCGCCTGCGCCGGGTGAAATCCCCGGTCCGGCCAAACTCAGTTGGCCACGACGATCCGCGTGTTGCCGAAGCCGACTTCCTTGACCATCGCATAGAACATCGCGGCGTTGGCCGGATGCAGGCGCACGCAGCCATGCGAGGCCGGGCGCCCGAGATTTCTCACCGCCCCGGTGCCGTGGATGGCGTAGCCGCCGTGGAAGAACACCGAATAGGGCATCGGCGAGTTGTCATACTTGCGCGAATACCACATCCGGGCGGCCCATTGCGGCCGGTAGCTGCCGCGTGGCGTGAAGTAGCCCTTGCGCGCGGTCGACACGCTCCAGCGGTAAACAACCTGGCCGTATTTGCTGACGGTCATGGTCTGTGTCGAGACATCGATGTTGGCGACCAGCGTGGCCGCCCGGCTTGCGAAAGCCATGCCGAACAACGCGGTTGCCAGCACGGTTGCCATGAGAACGAACTTTTTCATGCGATCAAACCCCTTTGATTGCCCCCTGCCATTCGCGCGGTTTTTCCATCTTTTTGCCGGCAGATGCGTTAAGTACCACACACTCGTTGACGAATCCGCCAATCCAATGCGGTGAATTTGAACGATTTTCCCGGTATAGTTGCCGCTGCGACACTCACCCTCTGGAGTTTAGGAAGGCGCGTTGGGCCATGCCCGGATCGTCGTGTGGCAATGAGCGACTGGCTGCTTGCAAAAGTGCCGCGTTCCTTCTTCAATCCGCCGGATGAATGAACGACTTCTCAAGGCGGTCGAGGATCGGGTCGACGACCTCGTTGCGCTGACCGCGGACCTGATCCGCTTTCCGACCGTCAACCCGCCAGGCGAAGCCTACCGGCCATGCGCCGAGTTTCTCGGCGCGCGTCTCAGGAAACGCGGCTTCGAAACCGAGTTCATCCGTGCCGAAGGCGCGCCCGGCGACAGCGACCGCTATCCGCGCGTCAATGTCGTCGCCCGTTTCGACGGCCGCTCGCCCGGACCTTGCGTGCATTTCAACTCGCATATCGACGTGGTCGAGGCGGGCGAAGGCTGGACCGTCGATCCCTTCGCCGGCGTGGTGAAGGACGGCAGGGTCTATGGCCGCGGCGCCTGCGACATGAAGGGCGGCCTGGCGGCCTCGGTCATCGCCGTCGAGGCCTTCATGGAGGTCCATCCGGATTTTCCCGGCGCCATCGAGATATCGGGCACGGCGGACGAGGAATCGGGCGGTTTCGGCGGCGTCGCCCATCTGGCGCGGCTCGGCTATTTCTCGAAGCCGAAGGTCGACCACGTCATCATTCCCGAACCGCTGAACAAGGATCGCATCTGCCTTGGCCATCGCGGCGTCTGGTGGGCCGAGATCGAGACCAAGGGCGAGATCGCGCATGGCTCGATGCCGTTCCTCGGCGACAATGCGGTGCGCCATATGGGCGCCGTCCTGCAGGCTTTCGAGGACGAGCTGTTCCCGGCCCTCGACCGCAAGATGACGCGCATGCCGGTGGTGCCGGAAGGCGCCAGGCGCTCGACCATGAACATCAATTCCATCCATGGCGGCCAGACCGAGGATTTCCGGCCGGGGCTGCCCTCGCCCAACGTGCCGGATTCCTGCCGGCTCACCATCGACAGGCGTTTCCTGCTGGAAGAGGACATCGCCACCGTCAAAAGCGAAGTCACAGGCATCCTCGAGCGGCTGAAGCGCGAGCGCAAGAAATTCGACTACGAGATCCGCGACCTGATGGAGGTGCTGCCGCTGATGACCGAGCGTGACGCGCCGGTGGTGCAGGCCGTCGCGAAAGGCATCATGGCGGTGTTCGACCGCGAACCCGACTACGTCATCTCGCCCGGCACCTACGACCAGAAGCATGTCGCGCGCATCGGCCACCTCTACGATTGCATCGCCTATGGCCCGGGCATTCTCGACCTCGCGCACAGGCCGGACGAATGGGTGGGCATCGCCGACATGGTGGAATCGGCCAAGGTGATGGCGATCGGTCTCAACATCCTGCTGAGAGGCACGACGGACTGATTGCGCCGATCATGGGAAAAACATTTCCCGCGGCGGGACACGGCAGCATGAAACGCGATTTACTCGCGCGCGAAATCACGCTTCTATCCGCCAGCTTGACCACGTTTTGAGCAATGGGAGTTCAGCGATGAAACTGTGGAAGACCATCCTGGCCGCGGCTGTGCTGTCGCTTGCCGCCGCCACGTCGGCCTTTGCCGCGCGCACTGATCTCACGCTCGGGATCGTGCTCGAGCCGCCACATCTCGATCCGACCGCCGGCGCGGCCGCGGCCATCGGCGAAGTCACCTATGCCAATGTCTTTGAAGGGCTGACGCGCATCGACGACAATGGCCGGGTTCAGCCCGCTCTCGCCGAGAGCTGGGCAGTCTCCGACGACGGCAAGGCCTACACGTTCAAGCTGCATTCCGGCGTGAAGTTCCACGATGGCTCGGCCTTCAGCGCCGACGACGTTAAATTCTCGCTGGACCGGGCACGTGCCAAGGATTCGCTCAATCCGCAAAAACAGCTCTTTGCGCACATCACCGATGTCACGGCGGTCGATCCGGCGACCGTTAAGGTCACCCTCGACGGGCCGCAGGGCGATTTCCTCTACGACGTGGGCCAGGTTGCGGCGGTGATCGTGGCGAAGGGATCGGCCGACGGCAATAAGGACAAGCCGATCGGCACTGGTCCATTCAAGCTCGATCACTGGGCGAAGGGTTCCGAGATCACACTCGTCAAGAACCCGGACTACTGGGGTACACCCGTCGCGCTCGACAAGGCGACATTCCGCATCGTTCCCGACGCCGCCGCGGCTGTCCCCGCACTGCTCTCGGGTGACATCCAGGCTTTCGCCAACATGCCCGCGCAAGACGCGCTCGGGCAGCTCCAGTCCGACCCCCGCTTCAGCGTCGTGATCGGCTCGACCGAGGGCGAGACAATCCTGTCGATCAACAACAAGAAGCCACCCTTCGACAAGCTTGCGGTGCGGCAGGCGCTCGCCTCGGCGATCGATCGCAGCGCCATCATCGCAGCGGCCTCGAACGGTCTTGGAAAGCCGATTGGCTCTCATTTCTCGCCAGGCGATGCGGGCTATGTCGATCTCACCGGAGTCTATCCGCACGACATCGCCAAGGCCAAGGAGTATCTGAAGGAAGCGGGGCTGGAGAACGGCTTCTCGGCCACGATCAAGCTGCCGCCCGTGCCCTACGCACGCGACGGCGGCCAGGTGATCCAGTCCCAACTGAAGGAGATCGGGGTCAATCTGCAGATCATCCCGGTCGAATGGGCGGAGTGGCTGAGCCAGGTCTTCACCAACAAGGATTACGACCTGACGATTGTTTCCCATGTCGAGCCGAACGACATCGATATCTATTCGCGGCCCGGCTACTATTTCCAGTATGACAATCCGAAGTTCAACGATGTCATCAAGGCGCTCGGCACCACGGTCGACAAGGACAAGAGGCTGGAACTGCTGGGCGAGGCGCAGAAGATTCTCGCGCACGACGTGCCCGCCGTTTACCTGTTCGAGCTGCCCAAGATCGGCGTCTGGGACGCCAAGCTGCAGGGCATGTGGACGAACTGGCCGATCGAGGCGGACGATCTCACCAAGGTCAAGTGGACGGATTGAGGGCAGTCGGCCAAGGGCAAACGTTGCGTTCCGTCGCCCCCCTCTCTGCCCTGCCGGGCATCTCCCCCTCAAGGGGGGAGATTGCGCTCCCTTCGCTGCTTTCGCCAATTTCCTGCGCCGCGTTGGTGTCACCGGCGCGGAAACTGCTGATCTCCCCCCTTGAGGGGGAGATGGCCGGCAGGCCAGAGAGGGGGGCGACAGAACGCCATCTTTGCCCAGTCTCTGCACCCGCCAACCAAACCATCCCGCAATGACAGCCTATCTCGTGAAGCGCCTGATCATTGCGGCCCTCACACTGGTGCTGGCCTCGATCGTGGTGTTCGCGGTTATGGAGATCCTGCCCGGCGACCCGGCGCGCCTGATGCTGGGCATGAATGCCAGCGCCGAGCAGGTCGAAGTGTTGCGCGACCAGATGGGGCTGAACGCGCCGTTGGTGCTGCGCTATCTCCACTGGGCGGCGGGCTTGCTCAGCCTCGATTTCGGCCGCTCCTACACCTATTCGGTGCCGGTCATCGACCTGGTGCGTGAACGCGTCGTGGTCTCACTGCCGCTGGCGCTGATCGCGCTGGCGCTCTCGACCATCATCGCCATTCCGGTCGGCGTCTTCTCCGCCAGCCGCCAGGGCCGGGCGAGCGACACGCTTTCCATGGGCGCCGCCCAGCTCGGCGTCGCCGTGCCGAATTTCTGGTTCGCGCTGATGCTGATCTATCTGTTCGCCGTCTGGCTGCGGCTGGTTCCGGCCGGCGGTTTCCCGGGTTGGAGCGCCGGTATCTGGACGGCGCTGAAATCCCTGATCCTGCCCGCCATTGCCCTCGCCCTGCCGCAGGCGGCGATCCTGGCGCGCGTCGCCCGCTCGGCGCTGATCGAGGTGCTGAACGAAGACTATATCCGCACCGCGCGCGCCAAGGGCCTGCCCTACCGGGCCGTGCTGTGGCGCCATGCGCTGCGCAACGCCATGATCCCCGTGCTTACCATCCTCGGCCTGCAATTCGCCTTCCTGCTCGCCGGCACCATCATCATCGAGAATGTCTTTTACCTGCCTGGCCTCGGCCGGTTGATCTTCCAGGCCATCACCCAGCGTGACCTGATTGTGGTCGAGAGCATCGTCATGCTGCTGGTCGCCGCCGTGATCCTGATCAACCTCGTTGTCGACTTCTCCTACGCCATCGTTGACCCCCGCCTCAGGGGCCGGCAATGACCATGCGCGTCGACCTGCCCGAAGAGACCATTGCCGGCGTGCTGGCCAAGGCCTTCGGCAACCGCTCCTTCCTGATCGGGCTCATCATCACGCTGCTGGTCGTGGCCGTCGCGCTCCTCTCCTTCCTGTGGACGCCCTTTGACGTCACCAGGCTGGTGATCGCCGACAAGACGCAGCCGCCCTCCTGGGTACACTGGTTCGGCACCGACCATTTCGGCCGCGACATCCTGTCGATGATCATGGTCGGCGCCCGCAATTCGATCGCAGTCGCGCTGGTCGCGGTCGGCATCGGCATGGGCATCGGCGTGCCGCTCGGCGCCTTCGCCGCCGCGCGCGGCGGAATGGCCGACGAGGCGCTGATGCGCGTCAACGATCTCGTCTTCGCCTTTCCGGCTCTGCTTTCGGCGATCATGATCACGGCGATCTTCGGCCCTGGCGCCGTCAACGCCATCATCGCCATCGGCATCTTCAACATCCCGGTCTTCGCCCGCGTCGCCCGCGCCGGCGCTTTAGCCATCTGGCCGCGCGAGTTCATCCTTGCCGCGCGTGCCGCGGGGAAGGGCATGACGCGCATCAGCGTCGAGCACATCCTGCCCAACGTCGCGACGCTGCTGCTTGTCCAGGGCACGATCCAGTTCGCGCTGGGCATCCTCGCCGAAGCCGGGCTTTCCTATGTCGGCCTTGGCGCCCAGCCGCCGATGCCGAGCTGGGGCCGCATGCTGTTCGACGCGCAGACCCGCATGGTGACGGCGCCCTGGATGGCGATCTTTCCCGGGATGGCCATCGTCGTCACCGTGCTTGGTCTGAACCTGCTCGGCGACGGCATCGCCGACATCCTCGATCCAAAATCGCGGCGGCGCAGATGAGCCTGCTCGAGATCGAGAACCTGTCACTGACGATCGGCGCCACACCGATCCTCAAAGGCGTCGAGCTGACCATCGCGCCAGGCGAGGTGGTCGGCCTGGTCGGCGAATCCGGCTCCGGCAAGTCGATGACGGCGCTGACGATCATGCGGCTTTTGCCGCATCTGGCTCGTGCCGACGGCCGCGTCGCCTTCAACGGCATCGACATCCTTACCGCGAGCGAGGATCAGATGTGCGCCCTGCGCGGCGACGATATCGGCATGGTCTTCCAGGAGCCGATGACGGCGCTCAATCCGGTCAAGACCATCGGCGAGCAGGTCGCCGAAGGCATCCGCTGGCACACCAAGGCCGGCCGCGCCGAGGCCGAGGACCGCGCCCGAAAAATCCTCGACCGCGTCGGGCTGCCCGAGGCCAAATTCCCGCTGTCGCGCTACCCGCATGAACTGTCCGGCGGTCAGCGCCAGCGCGTCGTCATCGCCATCGCCTGCGCGCTGAAGCCGAAATTGCTCATCGCCGACGAGCCGACGACGGCGCTCGACGTGGTGCTGCAGGCGCAGATCCTCGATCTTTTGCGCGATCTCGTGCGCGAGAACCGCATGGGGCTGCTGCTCATCTCGCACGACCTCGCGGTGGTGACCGAGATGGCCGATCGCCTGACCATCCTGCGCCGCGGCGAGGTGACGGAGGCCGGCGACACCGCGCGCACGTTGTCGGAGCAACAGCATCCCTACACGCGCGAGCTGGCGCTGGCCTCCATGCACGTGCCGGCGCGCCCGAAACCGCACCTTGCCGGCTCGGCAAAACCCTTGCTCGAAGTCGATGGCGTCGGCCGGGATTATCCGGGACGGCGCATATCCTTGTTCCGGCCGGCGCGACCGATCCGGGCCGTCGACGATGTCTCGCTCACCATCGAGCCCGCGCAATCGGTGGCGCTGGTCGGCCGCTCGGGCTGCGGAAAGTCCACGCTTGCCCGCATGATCCTGGCGCTCGACAAACCGACGGCGGGCACGATCCGCTTTCGCGGCGAGCCCATCACGGGCAAGCCGGAAGCGGCGCTGAGGCCGGCCCGGCGCGATATGCAGGTGGTGTTCCAGGATCCTTACGGCTCCTTCGACCCGCGCCAGAAGGTGGAGAAGCTGGTGGCCGAGCCGCTGCATCTTCTCGAAAAGCAGCCGCCCCTGGCCGAACGCCGCGAGATGGTCGCGCATGCGCTGGATGAAGTCGGTCTCGGTCCCCGCGACATGGACAAGTACCCGCATGAATTCTCGGGCGGCCAGCGTCAGCGCCTCTCGATCGCCCGCGCCATCATCACGCGGCCGAAGCTGGTGGTCGCCGACGAGCCGGTCTCGGCACTGGACGTCTCGATCCGCGCCCAGATCCTCGACCTTTTCGCCGAGCTCAACCAGAAGCTCGGCATCGCCTATCTTTTCATCACCCATGACCTGACGGTCGCCCGCGCCATGGCCGACGAGGTGCTGGTCATGCATGAGGGCAAGATCGTCGAGCGCGGCCGGGCCGCCGATGTGCTCGACCATCCGCGTTCGGAAGCGGCGCAGGCGCTGGTCGCGGCGGCGCCCGACCTCCACCGCGCCATCGCGCGCAAAATGCAGGAACAGGGGTAGACGAACAGTCGGTTTCAGCTCTCCGGCTTCACCACATCGACTGGACGGATATCGAGCAGGTCAAGCGTGCGGCGCAGCAGCCGGACTTCGCTCTCCGCCAGCTTGGAATCGGCCTTGGCGATCTCGGCCATGTGGCGCGCAAGCAGCTTTCGCCGCTCGACATCGAGATCGCGGAACAGCGCGATCGCCTGCGAGCCGTTGGTCTCGTAGCCATAGTCGTTGAGATATTCGATGACACTTTCGATGCTGGCCTCCGGGATGCCGAAGGCTTCCTTGCAGATGTGCCGGAAGACGACCATCTCGCTCTCCGAGACCGAGCCGTCAGCCAGGATCATGCGGAACAGCATCAAAAGTTCCGCCGACAGCACCGGGTCGTCCGCCACCTTGCGCACACCCGGGTCACCGTCGAAGATCGAACGTATCTGGTCGAGCAGCGCCATCGCTATCAGCCTCCTCCGCGATTCCATCTGATTGTTAGAGCAATTCCAGGAAAAGTGTGAAGCGGTTTTCCGTCCGGAATTGCGCCAAAGCAAAGAACAGAGCGGTTCGGCGTGGAACGGCGAACCGATCTGGCGTGGAATTGGTCTTGCGCAAACTGGTCGAGCGTGATGCAAGCTGCGGCTCTCCTCGCCGCGACTTGCCTGATGATCGACCTTACCCTGCAGACCATCCTCATTTTGATTGCTGCCGCCTTTGCCGCCGGCTTCGTCGACTCGATCGCCGGCGGCGGCGGGCTGATCACGATCCCGGCGCTGCTGCTCGCCGGCTTTTCGCCGGTCGCCGCGCTCGGCACCAACAAACTGCAGGGCATGTTTGGTTCCGGCTCGGCCACCATCCACTATGCCGCCAACGGCCAGGTCGACCTGCGCCGTCAGCTGCCGTCGGCGCTGCTGGCGCTTGTCGGCGGCGCGGTCGGGGCACTTTTGGCGACGGTCGTTCCCGGCGATTTCCTGCGCGCCCTGCTGCCGCTGCTTCTGATCGCCATCGCGCTCTATTTCGCGCTGAAGCCGAACATGGACGACGTCGACCGCGCCGAGCGGCTGTCGCCTTTCCTGTTCGGGCTGATCATCCCGCCGCTGGTCGGCTTCTATGACGGCGTCTTCGGCCCCGGCGCCGGCTCCTTCTACATGCTCGCCTTCGTCACCCTTGCCGGCTATGGCGTGCTCAAGGCGACGGCGCATACCAAGCTGCTCAATTTCGCTTCCAACATCGGCGGCTTCATCGTCTTTGCCGCCGTCGGCGTCATCGATTGGAAGATCGGCCTGATGATGGGCGTGGCGCAATTCCTTGGCGCCCGTGTCGGCGCCAGCCTTGCCATCCGGATCGGCGCAAAGCTGATCAAGCCGCTGCTGGTGGTCGTCTGCCTGGCGCTCGCCGCGAAGCTGCTTGCAGACCCCGCCAATCCCCTGCGCCAGCTCATTGGTGTCTGAGGCGCCTGCTGATACTATCTGGGTGTGCGAATCATGTTGGAGGGACGGACATGAATCTCAGTGCACCTACCCAGATCGTGTTCATTATTTCATTGGTCATCGCCATCATCGGCCTTCTCGCCGCTCTTGGCGTTCTTGCATTCATTCCGCTTGCGTCTGTTTGGATCATGCTCATCGCCTATATCGTGCTCGCCGCCGGCTGCCTGATGCGCGGCGCGTGAGCGCAACATTCTCTGGCAACTCGGAGCGCCCGGCCCTGCCGGGCGCTTTTGATTTGAGGACGCGGTCTGCTAGGCTTGCGCCATGTCCGACGAGCCAGAGCGCCATCGACAGGATAATCGCTCTCCCGCCCTCCATTTCGAAATGGTCCGGCGCAAGCCCGCTGCCTCGCTCGCGGGTATCGTCACGGATATCTGCGGTTATCGGGAGACTTGCTCTGGCCATTTCCGCATCGTCGAATACGCCTCGCTGACCATACCGCTGGTGATCAGCTTTGCCGAAGCCTTCGCCATCGGACTCGGCCACACACCGGGCGACAACGATCGTTACGCCAGCTTTGCCGCCGGCCTCTATGCCGGTCCAGTCATGATCGAATCCTTCGGCGGCGCCTGCTGCGTCCAGGTCAATTTCACGCCGCTTGGCGCCAGGCAGTTCTTCGGCCTGCCGATGAGCGAGTTGCGGGACCGCATGATCGGGTTGGACGACGCGCTGGGTTTTGACGGCGTCGCTCTGCGCGAGCAACTCGGCGAGGCGTCGGGTTGGGACGCGCGCTTCGACATTACCGAGGATTTCATCGCTGGGCGTCTTGCCGAAGCAAATGGGCTTTCGCCCGAAATCGCCTGGGCCTACAGGACGGTCATAGAGTCGGGCGGCCGCACCCGCATTGCGGCCCTCGCCGGCGAGATCGGCTGGAGCCGCAAGCATCTGGCTGCCAAATTCACCGACGCGATCGGCATCGGCCCGAAGACCTTGTCACGCATCGTGCGCTTCAATCGCGCGCTTTCGCTGTCGAAGCAGCAGGACGATGACTGGGCCGGCATCGCCGCCGACTGCGGCTACGCCGATCAGGCGCATCTGGTGCGCGAATTTCGCCAGCTTGCCGGCGAAACGCCGACGGCGCTCGCAGCGTCGATGTAGGCGCCGGCGCGGTAACATTTCTTCAAGACGGGGAAACTGCCTTCGCACAAACTGGCATTCATCAACCGGCACAGGGAGATTGTCATGCCGACAGCAAACGAAGCACCCCGTCTCTATCCGGCCCTGCGTTACAGGAACGCCGCCGAGATGATCGACTGGCTGTGCGAAGCCTTCGGCTTCGAACTGCGCGCCCGCTACGGCGAAGGCGACACAATCCACCACGCCGAGCTGACCTTCGGTTCCTCGATGATCATGTTGGGCAGCGCGCGCGACGACGATTACGGCAAGATGGTCGGTGATCCAGGCGGGGGCGGCGGCAAGTCGATCTACATCGCCGTCGATGACGCCGATGCCGCCTACGCCAAGGCGAAGACGGCCGGTGCCAGGATCATCCAGGAACTGGTCGACCGCGACTATGGCAGCCGCGAGTTCATCTGCCTCGACCCGGAAGGCAATGTCTGGTCCTTCGGCACCTATTGGCCGAAGGCGGGAGAGAAGGCGTAGGACGTCTCGCCGACGTTGGGGATTGGCGACAGCGTCTCAACTTCGTCATCCACGGGCGAAGCAAGGAGCGAAGCGACGCGCGCAGACCCGAGGATCCATGCCGTTACTTTCGCCGAGGGACGCAGCGGAGCAAAATTCTGCACCGTTGCTGCGCCTTAAAGCATGTCTCCCGAAAGTGGGAACCGGTTTCGGGATAAAGACATGCGTAAAATCAAAAACCTAAAGCGCATGGAGCGAATCTGAAAGATCGCGACGCGCTTTAACGTCACGGAATGATTCTATGGTCTGCGCGCGTCGCTTCGCTCCTTGCTCCGCCATAGAATGACGATCCGATGAGCGTTTTCGCCAATCTCAGACGTTGGTGAGAGGCCTATCGCGCCAATCCGAAAATCGCGTCGCAGTCGAGATGCTTCTCCAGCTCGGCCGCGACCTCGTCCAGCGCCTTCTCGACGTCCGCACGATAATCGATGCCGCCTCCCCTGACGCCAAGGCTCTCAAGGTAGGCGGAGCGAAAAGCGTCGGCGGAAAACAGCCCGTGCAGGTAGGTGCCGATCACCTTGCCGTCGGCGGAGACCGCGCCGTCCTCGACGCCGTTTAGGATCGCCGACGGCCGCGCCGTGTCCGGGCCGGTGGTGCGGCCGAGATGTATTTCGTAGCCTTCGAGCGGCAGGCCGAACTGCACCGAATGCGCGCTTGAATTGCGCACGGTTTTTTCCGGCTCCATCACCGTTTCGATATCGAGCAGGCCGAGGCCCTCGGCCTCGGTTACGCTGCCTTCGATGCCGTCGGGATCGCGCACCATGCGGCCGAGCATCTGGTAGCCGCCGCAGATGCCGACGACATGGCCGCCGCGCTTGCGGTGCGCGAGAAGGTCGCGATCCCAGCCATTCTCGCGGAATTTGATGAGATCGCCGATGGTCGATTTCGAACCGGGGATGACCACCAGCCCGGCATCTTCCGGCAGCTTCTTGCCGGGCGGCACGAACACAACCTCGACCTGCGGCTCTGCCTTGAGCGGATCGAGATCGTCGAAATTGGCAATGCGCGCCAGCATCGGCACCGCCACCTTCAGCGCCCGTTTCTCGGCGGATGCGAGGCGTTCCAGCACGACGGAATCCTCCGAAGGCAGCCGGCCGGCGGCCTTCAGCCACGGCACGATGCCGAAGCAGCGCCAGCCGGTGAATTTTTCGATCGCGCCGATCCCGTCGTCGAACAAGGAGACGTCGCCGCGGAACTTGTTGATGAGATAGCCGGCGATCATGCGCCGGTCTTCCTCCGGCAGGATGAGATGCGTGCCGGCCACGGAAGCGATGACGCCGCCGCGATCGATGTCGCCGACCAGGATCACCGGCACATTGGCGCGCGTCGCAAAACCCATATTGGCGATGTCGCGGCTCCGGAGATTGATCTCGGCCGGCGAGCCAGCGCCCTCGACGATGACGAGGTCGGCGCCCTCGCCGACCTTGTCCCAGGAATCGAGCACCGCGTCCATCAGTCCGGCCTTCATCGCCTGGTAGTCGCGCGCCCGCGCCTCGCCATAGACCTTGCCCTGCACCACCACTTGCGAGCCGATATCGCTCTGCGGCTTGAGCAGCACCGGGTTCATATGGACGGTCGGCCGCACGCCGCAGGCCAGCGCCTGCAGCCATTGCCCGCGGCCGATCTCACCCTCGCCGGCCCTGTTGTCGTCGGGGATGTCGGCGACGGCCGCGTTGTTCGACATGTTCTGCGGCTTGAACGGCCTGACCTTCAGCCCACGATTTCTCGCGGCGCGGCAAAGCCCCGCGACCAGCACCGTCTTGCCGACATCGGAGCCGGTGCCCTGCAGCATGATCGCCTTGGCCATCAGCCCCTGCCCCTCAAGTCGTTCAACGAGCCGATCGTCGATTTCTGCGCCAGCGGCCCGCCGCGCCAGAGATAGAGCGCCATCAGCGGCTCCTTGCCGGTGCGCATGGCGTGGCTGACATTGGAGGCGTGGTGAATGACCTCGCCGGCCTCGCGGACATGGAAATCGCCCTCGCCCATCCGCCATTCCGTGCCGCCGGTCAGTGGGATGTAGATTTCCTCGGCGATGTGGTGATGGTCGGGATAGACGATGTCCGGCCCGAGGACCAGCAATCCGGCGGCGACCGCGTCATTGACGAAGTGTCCGCGCGCGCCGAACACTTCCAGCCAACCGTAATTGTCGATGAAGGTTTGCCCGAAATCGGCCGCTGTATAGGTCTGTCCCCAGCGCAACGCGCCCCGATGGTCGGCAACAAAATGCGCCAGCGGCTTGGCGTCGGCCGGTGCAAGCTCGGCGATGCGATCGAGATGGCGGAGGCAGCCGAGCGCGCGCGAATCGAGCGAACGGACAGGCATGTCCCAGCCGATGCGCGCGATCTCGTCCGCGACCCGGTCGCTGTCGACGCCGGCGATATAGGCGCGGAACCGCTCCAGCAACTCATCGAAAATTGTCGGCACGCAAGAGCTCCGTTAGTCATTCCATGCACAGCCGGTTCTCAACGGCCCGGGTTGCGCGGCGGCATCATTGGTCTAGATTGAGCGGCGCGCAAAGCCAAAAACGACAGGCCAGAAGGCCTGAAGCGACAGGGAGCACGCCATGGACGCGGCAGTCGATGCGGGCACTGGCCAATTCGAACTCAACGAGGAACAGCGCGCCATACAGGAGATGGCCCAGGCCTTCGCGGCGGACCGCGTCGCGCCCAATGCGCTCGACTGGGACAAGGCAAAGCACTTCCCCGCCGATGTCATCCGCGAGACCGGACCGCTTGGCCTTGGCGGCATCTATGTGCGCGACGATGTCGGCGGCTCGGCGCTTGGACGGCTCGATGCGGTGCTGATTTTCGAGGCGCTCGCCCACGCCGACCCGGCCTTCTCCTCCTTCATTTCCATCCACAACATGGCGGCCTCGATGATCGACCGCTTCGGCAGCGAAGAGCAGCGCCAGCGCTTCCTGCCGAAACTGACCTCGATGGAATGGCTGGCGAGCTATTGCCTGACCGAGCCCGGCTCGGGCTCGGATGCGGCTGCGCTGAAGACGCGCGCGGTGAAGAGCGGCGGCGACTACGTGCTCAACGGCGCCAAGCAGTTCATCTCCGGAGCCGGCGACAGCGACCTCTATGTCGTGATGGCGCGCACCGGCGGCGACGGCCCGAAAGGCATTTCGACCTTCGTCGTGCCCAAGGATGCACCCGGTCTCTCCTTCGGCGCCAACGAGCACAAGATGGGCTGGCACATGCAGTCGACCCGCCAGGTCATCTTCGAGGATTGCAAGGTGCCGGCCGAGAACCTGCTCGCCACCGAAGGCGCCGGCTTCGGCATCGCCATGGCCGGGCTCGACGGCGGCCGGCTCAACATCGCCGCCTGTTCGCTGGGCGGGGCGCAGTCGGCGCTCGACAAGGCGCTTGCCTATACGGGTGAGCGCAAGGCCTTCGGCTCCAAGATCAACCAGTTCCAGGCGCTGCAGTTCAGGCTGGCCGACATGGAGACGGAACTGCAGGCGGCCCGCATCTTCCTCTACGCAGCCGCTTCCAAGCTCGACCGCAAGGCGCCGGATGCCGGCAAATGGTCTGCGATGGCCAAGCGCTTCGTCACCGATATCGGCTTCGACATCGCCAACCAGGCGCTGCAGCTGCATGGCGGCTACGGCTATCTGCACGATTACGGCATTGAGAAGCTGGTGCGGGATCTCCGCGTCCATCAGATCCTCGAAGGCACCAACGAGATCATGCGCGTCATCATTGCGCGGGCGATGATTGGTAGGCAGTAGGCAGTAGGCAGTAGGCAGTAGGCAGTAGGGAAAGATGTCCGGCAAGATCAACTCGTACAAGGATTTGATCGTCTGGCAGCAAGCCATGGATTTGGCTGTCGCTACCTACTCATTGACCAAGGCATGGCCAAAAGAAGAATTGTATGGGTTGACCAGCCAAATTCGCCGCTCGGCCACATCTATCCCCGCAAACATTGCGGAGGGTTACGGCCGAGACAACACCGGCTCTTATCAGCAGTTTCTCAGAATAGCACAGGGCTCTCTGAAGGAGGTCGAGACGCACCTCCAGATCGCAGAACGCATCGGCCTGGCCACTCGTGATGAGGTTCATCACATGCTGTCAGCCACAGAAGCCATCGGAAAAATGCTTCGCCAGCTTATTATCAAGCTCGCACCTGAATAAACCCCCTACTGCCTACTGCCTACTGCCTACTGCCTACTGCCTACTGCCTACTGCCTACTGCCTACTGCCTACTGCCTACTGAAATTACGGAGCATCACTATGACAACCATCGCCTTCATCGGCCTCGGCAACATGGGGAATCCCATGGCTGCCAATCTCGTAAAAGCTGGCCACGCTGTGCTGGGCTTCGACCTCGTACCCGAAAACCTTACAGTCGCAAAAGAGCATGGTGTGACGGTGGTGGCGAACGCCGGCGCCGCGGTGAAAGACGCCGATGTCGTCATCACCATGCTGCCAGCCGGCAAGCATGTGCTGTCGGTTTACGAAGACATCGCGCCGAAAGCGAAGAAAGGCGCGCTGTTCATCGACTCCTCGACAATAGATGTTGAATCGGCGCGCAAGGCGCATGCGGTTGCCGCGAAGCATGGCCTGCAGTCGATCGACGCCCCGGTCTCCGGCGGCACCGGCGGCGCCACGGCCGGCACCCTCACTTTCATGGCCGGCGGCTCCGATGAGGCCTTCGCCACCGCCGAGCCGATCCTGAAGCCGATGGCCGGGCGCGTCGTCCATTGCGGCGGCGACGGTGCGGGCCAGGCGGCCAAGATCTGCAACAACATGATTCTCGGCATCTCTATGATCGGCGTCGCCGAAGCCTTCGTGCTGGCCGAAAAGCTCGGCCTTTCGCATCAGGCGCTGTTCGACGTCGCCTCCACCTCGTCGGGCCAATGCTGGTCGCTGACCACCTATTGCCCGGTGCCCGGCCCGGTGCCGGCCTCGCCGGCCAACCGCGACTACAAGCCGGGCTTTGCCGCCGCTCTGATGCTGAAAGACCTGAAATTGTCGCAGGAAGCAGCACAAGGCGCGGGCGCCGTGACCCCGCTCGGCGCCGAAGCCGCGCAGCTCTATGCCCTGTTCAACGCGCAAGGCCATGCCGGCGCCGATTTTTCCGGCATTATTAATTTCCTGCGTGGAAATTCAGCATAAGCTATTGCTTTTAAATCGTTATTTTCGATATTTTCTGGTCAGAAGCCGGCAAATTTAGATTTGCTTAAGGTCTCGCTAACTCACCGGTAACGATGTGCCTTTAAAACGGACTGCGAGGCGGACATCGCGTCTGCCCGGCGCTCCGGATCAGGTCTCGCGTACCGGAGCCCGTAAGTTTCGCAAGTATTGTCGTCGCGAAACGCCATGCGTATCTGGCAGAGCCGCGTTCCCGTCGGGACGCGGTTTTTGCGTTTTGAGGGCGTCACCAATTTCGTCATTCCAGGGTCTTCGCGACGGAGCTTCGCTCCTGCTGCGCCCTGGAATGACGACCGGTTGCGTTTCGCCTTGTCAGCGCTTCCGCAAATCGGCATCCGCGAGATCGAGCGCCTTGGCGATGCGCTCGCAGGCCATGTCGATCGTGTCGCGCGTCCAGATCAGCGGCGGCGACAGGATCATCGTGTCGCCGGTGGCCCGCAGCATCATGCCGTTCGCGATCGCATGGTCGCGCACCACGACCGCGGCACTTCCCGACGGCAGATAGCGTTCCTTGGTCGCCTTGTCCTTGACGATCTCGATCGCGCCCATCAGCCCGATCGAACGCACTTCGCCGACCAGCCTGTGCCCGGCGATGCGCTCCTGCAGCGCCTGCGCGAAATAGGGGCCGGTGTCGTTCTTGACCCGCTCGACCAGCCCTTCCTTCTCGATGATCTCGAGGTTCTTGAGCGCGACCGCGCAGGCCACAGGATGACCGGAATAGGTATAGCCGTGATAGAACTCGCCGCCCTTCTCGACCAGCGTGCTCGCAACGCGGTCGCCGACCAGCAGCGCCGACAGCGGCTGGTAACCCGAGGTCAGGGCCTTGGCCGTGGTGATGGTGTCGGGCTCGATGCCGAAGGTCTGCGCCGCGAACCACTCGCCGGTGCGGCCATAGCCGGTGATGACCTCGTCCAGCATCAACAGCACATCGTATTTGCGGCAGATGCGCTCGACTTCCGGCCAGTAGCTCATCGGCGGGATCTTCACCCCGCCGGCGCCCATCACCGGCTCGCCGATGAAGGCGGCGACCTTGTCGGCGCCGGCTTCGAGGATCGCGTCCTCGACCGCCTTCGCCGCGCGAATGCCGAAATCATGATCGCTTTCGCCAGGCAGCGCCAGCTCATAGGCGTAGGGCATCATCACATGGACGATGTTGGGCACCGCGCCGCCCAGCTGCTTGTGCATCGGCTCCATGCCGCCGAGCGACGTGCCGGCGACCGTCGAGCCGTGGTAGGCCGACTTGCGCGAGATGATGCGGTTCTTCTCCGGCTTGCCCTCGAGCGCCCAGTAGTGGCGCACGAGCCGCAGTGCCGTGTCGTTGGCTTCCGACCCGGACGAGCCGTAGAAGACCTGACTGACATGCTTGGGCGCCAGCTCCGCCAGCTTCTTCGACAACAGCACCGGCGTCGGCGTCGAGCATTTGAAGAAGGAGTTGTAGTAAGGCAGCTCCTTCATCTGTGTGTAGGCGGCCTCCGCCAGCTCGTCGCGGCCATAGCCGACATTGACGCACCAGAGGCCCGCCATACCGTCGAGGATTTCGGTGCCGTCGGCCTCGTAGATGAACGGCCCTTTGGCACTCGTGATGATGCGGGAACCCGCTTCTCGCAGTTCCTTGTGGTCGGTGAAGGGATGAAGGTGATGCGCGGCGTCGATCTGCTGAAGCTGCTTCAGCGAATAATTCTGATAGGTCATGGATTTGATCTTTCCTCTTGAATCAATCCGGCGGGAGCCGGGGGTGGATTCGTCAGAGGAAACGGGGCGGCGAATAGCCGATGCGGGCGCACAGCCGCAACAGCTCGGCGCGCAGCGTCCGCGGTGACGGCGTCACCGCGACCCCGAAGGCGCCTGATGTGCTGAAGCGGATCATGGCAACAGCTTATGCCGCCTGAGGCCTAGAATTCAAGCCGTTCCGGTTAGCGCCCGCTTGAGGAACATATAGCGCATCGCCGTCTGCGCCGCTTGCGGCCGGCGATCGCCGCGCCCGCCATGGCCGCCTTCGGTCTCCTCGAAGAACAGCGTCCGGCCGTGACCTGCCTCCTGCAGCCGCGCCGCCATCTTGCGGGCATGCCCGGGATGGACGCGGTCGTTGGCGGTCGAGGTCATCAGCAGCACTGGCGGATAGACGACATCGGCAGCGACATGCTGATAGGGCGAATAGGCGCCGAGCCATGCCGCCTCCTCCGGCTTCGACGGATCGCCATATTCGGCGACCCACGAGGCGCCGGGCGGCAGTTCGGTGTAGCGCAGCATGTCGAGCAACGGCACGTCGATGATGACCGCGCCGAACAATTCCGGCCGCTGCGTCAGCGACGTGCCGGTGAGCAGGCCGCCATTTGAGCCGCCCTGGATGCCGAGCTGCGCCGCCGTGGTGATGCCGCGCTTGACCACATCCTCGGCCACCGCCGCGAAATCGTCGAAGGCGTTCTGGCGCTTGCCCTTGAGCGCCGCCTGGTGCCAAGCCGGACCGAATTCGCCGCCGCCACGGATATTGGCCTGGACATAAGCGTTGCCCGTGTCCAGCCAGAGCTTGCCGCGAATGCCGGCATAACCGGGCAACAGCGGCACTTCAAAACCGCCATAGCCGTAGAGCAGCGCCGGCACCGGTCCCTTCTGGTCGCGCCGCCGCACCACGAAATACGGGATCATCGTGCCGTCCTCGGAGCGCGCCTCGAACTGCTCCGAAACATAGGGCGAGGCGTCGAAGCGGGCCGGCTGCGACTTCACGGTTTGAAGCATCTCGCCATTGTCGTCCGACCAGATGATCGAGCTCGGCGTCAGGAAATCGGTGAAGGAGAAGGAGACGCTCGACCCGAAATGCTCGACATGGCTGATGCCGACATTGCCGTTGTCGGGCAGCGCGACCGGTTTGAGCGACCAGCCATTGGCGGTGCGGTCGCAGGCGATGACCTTGCCACGCACATTGTCCATCAGATTGATGAACAGCCGGTCTTGCGTCCTGGCGAGGCCGGCGATCGAAACGCGATGCGCCGGTTCGAGCACGGTTTCGAACGGCCCGAACGTACCGGTGGCGATCCAGCGGTCGAAATCGACCGAATAAAGCCCGTCGGGCAGGCAGCGCGTGCCGTCCGGGGTCGTCCATGGGCTGCGCACGCCGAAGATCAGCTGTCCCTTGAAGATCGCGGTGTCGGTGGCGTCGTCGGGCAACGGGATGCGCCGGTTCTCGCCCGAATCCAGGCGCAGGAAACTGTGCGAGGTGAAGAAATCGAGCGTCTTGCCGAGCAATATGTGCCGCTTGTCGTCGTCGTACTCCACGCCGCCGCCGACCGCGAGGTCGTGCTTCGCGCCCTCGAAAATCAGCGTCGCGTCCTCGAGCTTCGTGCCGCGCCGCCAGAGCTTGATCACGCGCGGATAGCCGGACTGCGTCTTGTCGCTCTCCTCGAAAGCGGCGGAGACGATGACGGTATCCTTGTCCAACCAGGAAAAGCCCGACTTGGAGGCGCGCGCGGAAAAACCGCCGTCGACAAAGGATTTCGTCGCGATATCGAATTCACGCATCTCGCTGGCATCGCCGCCATCGGGCGACATGTGGAGCAGGCAGCGGTCGAAATCGGGATAGAGCCGGCTGGCGCCGCCAAAAACCCATTTGATGCCTTCCTTCGCCGAGAGCTGGTCGAAGTCGATGATCGTCTCCCACTCCGGCTTCTCGGTCTTGTAGGAAGCGACGGGCGCGCGCCGCCACAGGCCCAGCGCATTGGTTTTGTCCTGCCAGAAATTGTAGACGTGGCCGGCAAGTGCTGCCCCGACCGCCATATTGTCCTCGGCGGTCATCAGGTCGAGCGCGGTTTCGAAGGTGGCCTGATAGGAAGGATCGCCCTGCAGTTCGGCGACCGTCAGCACATTCTGGCGATGAACCCAGTCCAGCGCTTCCTTGCCGTTGCGATCCTCCAGCCAGAGGAACGGGTCGTTCGCGGTCGACTCGGGCTGGGTCTTGGTCATCGTGCTGGTCATGCGGGTCTCCATCTGGCGGCCCCGCCTACATCGCCTTCGCTGCCCTGATATTCAAGAGCCGTGGCGGGACTGATTACAAAACCCGCCGGCGCACGATCGTAAGGCCCACCGGAGACGAAAGCGGATGCTCCAGCCAAACCCTGTCAGGAACGTCGGCGCTGCAAGGAGCGATACAAGGCGAACGCCACCAGCAGCACATCGAGCCCGACGATGACGGTAGGCAGCCCCAACGGCCCGATCGCCTGCATCAGGGCGCCGGCGCCGGGCGGCCCGACAATGCCGCCGACGCCCCACAGCAACGCGAAGGCCGCATTGCCGGTAACCAGCAGTGAGCCCTTGAAGCGACTGCCGAGCTCGACCAGCGCCATCGTGTAGACGCCGTAGCCCACCGCGCCCATCACCAGAAGCACGCCCCAGATCAGCGGCGTGGTGATCAACAGCGGCAACAGGATCGCGCAACACGTCGTCGCCATGGCGCAGGCGAGGATCATCGGCCGCCCGCCGAAGCGTTCGGCGAGCAGGCCGAGCGGGATCTGCAGCACGATGTTGCCCAGGGAGAGCATCATCACCAGGGCGGCAAGCGTCGCTTCGGGCAATCCATAGCCGGCACCGAAGACGGGGACCAATGCGTAGGTGCTCTGCTGCACGGCTGCCGAAACCAGAACGGCCAGAAGCAGCGCCGGCGCCAGCCGGGCGAAACCGAAAAAACTGCCGGCGGGCTGCCCGTCATCCTCGAAACCGGTGAGCTTCGAGGAGACGAGCCGCAGAATGACCGCGCAAAGCGCGAAGCCGGCAATGCCGACGCCGAAAGGCGCCCAGCCGGCGGTGCCGACCAGCGTCAGCGTGAACGGCCCGGCCGCGTAGCCGGCGCCCATCAGCGTGTTGAACACGCCCATCACGCGCCCGCGCCGCGACGGCGGCGCCAGCGACAGCGCCCAGACCTCGCCCAGCACATAGAGCGGGTTGATGACCACGCCGATGATGAAGCGGATGACGTACCAGGCGACCCAGTTCTGCAGGTAGCCGATGGCCAGGAAGCACAGCGCGCCAATCAACGAGCAAGCGACAGCCAGGTTGCGCGCGCCGACCAGCCGCACGGCCGCCGGCACGAAGGAAGCCGACAGGATCAGCCCGACCGGCATCATGGCCGCGGACAGACCGATCAGGCCCGGCGAGAAACCCTGCTTCTGCATCAGCAGAGTGAACAGCGGCGAGCTCAAGCCTTGCGCCGCGCCGAACATGGCGAGCGCTGCCGTGACCCCGGCAAGGGCCGCCCATTGCGGTCGAGCTTCAGCGGTCTGGACGGAAGCGGTCATTGTGGCTCGCGGTTGAACATCACGGCATCATTATCAGCGGCGAGGGCCGCCCTGATGCCTCAGCTGGAGCAATTCGGCGATCCAGCGCGCTCCCCTTCCGTCATGTCGCTTCCCTCGCCCTAGTGGTCGCCGCCTCCTTACCGGCGGCATTGCCGCCAGTTCATTATGCCGCCAATTTCGCATCCTCACGAGGCTTCTCATGACTGCCGCCCTTCATCCCGCCGAGCCGGCACTGGCAACCGATCGCGCCCGCCGTGGCGGCCGCGCGGGAAAACGCGCCGGCGGCTCGGCCGCTTTCGAGCAGCCCACCTTCCGGCAGTTGAAGAACCCGCTGACGCCAACAAAGCTCGTTTCCGACGACGAGCTGGAATCGATCCACCTCGCCTCGCTGCGCGTGTTGAAGGAGATCGGCGTCGACGTTCTGCATGAGGAAGCCCGCCACATCATGAAGGCGCATGGCGCCGACGTGCGCGAAGGCTCGGAGCGCGTGCGCTTCGACAGCGACATGATCCTCGAGCTTGTCTCGCACTGCCCGTCGGAATTCACGCTGCACGCCCGCAACCCCGCGCACAATCTGCGTTTCGGCGGCAACAACGTCATCCTGTCGATGATGGCGTCTGCGCCAAACTGCTCCGACCTCGATCGCGGCCGCAGGCCAGGCAACCAGGCGGACTACCGCAATTTCCTGCGCCTGGCGCAGATGCACAACATCCTGCACTGCACCGGCGGTTACCCGGTCGAGCCGATCGACATCCATCCCTCCGTTCGGCATCTCGAGTGCGTCCGCGATCTCGCCATGCTGACCGACAAGGTCTTCCACATCTATTCGCTCGGCAAGGAGCGCAACGTCGACGGCATCGAGATCACCCGCATCGCGCGCGGCATCAGCCGCGAGCAGCTGATGCAGGAGCCGTCGGTCTTCACCATCATCAACACCAATTCGCCGCTCAAGCTCGACGTGCCGATGATGGAAGGCATCATCCAGATGTCGAGCATGGGCCAGGTCGTGATCGTCACGCCGTTCACGCTCTCCGGCGCCATGGCGCCGGTCACCGTCGCCGGCGCGCTGGTGCAGCAGAACGCCGAGGCGCTCTCGGGCATCGCCTTCGCGCAAATGGTGAAGAAGGGCGCGCCGGTCGGCTATGGCGGCTTCACTTCCAATGTCGACATGAAGTCTGGCGCGCCGGCCTTCGGCACGCCCGAATACATGAAGGCGCAGCTCGTCGGCGGCCAGCTTGCCCGCCGCTACAACATCCCCTACCGCACCTCCAACACCTGCGCCGCCAACACGGTCGACGCTCAGGCCGCCTATGAAAGCGTGTTCTCGCTGTGGGGCGCGATCCAGGGCGGCGGCAACCTGATGATGCACGGCGCCGGCTGGCTGGAAGGCGGCCTGCGCTGCTCCTACGAAAAGACCATCCTCGACATCGATCTTTTGCAGATGGTGGCCGAGTTCCTCACCCCGCTCGACCTCTCCGAGAACGCGCTCGGCTTCGACGCCATCCAGTCGGTCGGCCCGGGCGGCCATTTCTTCGGCACCCAGCACACGCAGGAGCGTTACAAGACCGCCTTCTATTCGCCGATCGTGTCCGACTGGCGCAACTTCGAGACCTGGACCGAAGCGGGCTCGCCAACGGCGATGGAGCGGACCAACAAGGTGTGGAAGGAGCGCCTTGCCTCCTATGAGGAGCCGTATATGGATCCGGCCATCCGCGAGGAACTCAACGATTTCGTCGAGAAGCGCCGCGCCGAAGGCGGCGCGCCGACGGATTTCTGATCTGCGGTCGGCCGGGCAACTGCCCACCGCTCGTCTTCATTTCTGATTCCACATTGCACAAGACGGACCTATCTGTATGAAATCTCACGTAAAAGCGGTTGTCATCGGCGGCGGCGTCGTCGGCTGCTCGGTGCTCTATCACCTCGCCAAGGCCGGCTGGACCGACATCATGCTGATCGAGCGCTCGGAGCTCACCTCCGGCTCCTCCTGGCATGCGGCGGGCGGCTTCCACACGCTCAACGGCGACCCGAACGTCGCCAAGCTACAGGCCTATACGGTCCAGCTCTACAAGGAGATCGAGGAGATTTCCGGCCAGTCCTGCTCGCTGCATCTGACCGGCGGCGTCATGATGGCCGACACGCCGGAGCGCATGGATTTCCTGCGGCTCGCCCACGCCAAGGGCCGTTATCTCGGCATGGACACCGAGTTGATCACCCCTTCGGAAGCCAAGGCGATGTTCCCGCTGATGGACGAGAAGAACTTCGTCGGCGCCATGTGGGACCCGGTCGAAGGCCATCTCGACCCGTCCGGCACCACCATTGCCTATTCCAAGGCTGCGAAGAAACTCGGCGCCGAGATCGTGCTACGCAACCGCGTCGTCGACCTGACCCAGCAGCCGGACGGCACCTGGAACGTCGTTACCGAACAGGGCACGGTCCATGCCGAGCATGTCGTCAATTGCGGCGGCCTGTGGGCGCGCGAGATCGGCCGCATGGTCGGCGTCGAATTGCCGGTGCTGGCCATGGAGCACATGTATCTGCTCACCGAGCCGATGCCTGAGGTTGAGGAATTCAACAAGTCGACCGGCCGCGAGATGATCGGCGTGCTCGACTTCAAGGGCGAGATCTACACCCGCCAGGAGCGCAACGGCATTCTGCTCGGCACCTATGAAAAGGCATGCAAGCCGTGGTCGCCAGTCAACACGCCGTGGGATTTCGGCCATGAGCTCTTGCCACCCGACATCGACCGCATCGCGCCGTCGCTGGAGATCGGCTTCAAGCATTTCCCCGGCATCGAGAAGGCCGGCATCAAGCAGATCATCAACGGCCCCTTCACCTTTGCGCTCGACGGCAACCCGCTGGTCGGCCCGGTGCAGGGCCTGACCAATTTCTGGTGCGCCTGCGCCGTCATGGCCGGCTTCAGCCAGGGCGGCGGCGTCGGCCTCGCGCTCTCCAACTGGATGGTGCACGGCGATCCGGGCTTCGACGTCTGGGGCATGGACGTGGCCCGCTTCGGCGAATGGGCGAGCCTTCGCTACACCAACGCCAAGGTGCGCGAGAACTATTCGCGCCGCTTCTCGATCCGCTTCCCGAACGAAGAGCTTCCGGCCGCCCGTCCGGCGCAGACGACGCCGCTCTACGACACCATGCTCGCCAACAATGCCGTTATGGGCGATTCGTGGGGCCTCGAGACCCCGCTCTGGTTCGCGCCGAAGGGCACGGAGCCCAAGGACATCGTCTCCTTCCACCGCTCCAACGACTTCGGCCCGATCGGCGAGGAAGTGCGCGCCACGCGCGACAAGGTCGGCGTCACCGAGATCGCCAACTTCGCCAAATACGAGGTCTCGGGCCCGGGCGCGGAGGATTTCCTCAACCGGCTGATGACCAACCGCATGCCGAAGGTCGGCCGCATCGTGCTGACGCCGATGGTCAACGAATTCGGCAAGCTGATCGGCGACTTCACCATCGCCAAGACCGGCGAGGACCGCTTCATGATCTGGGGCTCTTCGGCCGCACAGAAATACCATATGCGCTGGTTCGAGAAGCACCTGCCGAAGGACGGCTCGGTGCGCATCCATCGCTTCGACCAGACGCTGGTGGGTCTCTCCATTGCGGGACCTAAATCGCGCGATCTCTTGCAGAAGCTGGTCGATGTCGACGTGTCGACCAAGGCCTTCCGCTTCATGGATTTCCGCGAGATGGCGGTCGGTGGCGCGCCCTGCATGGTCAACCGCATCACCTATACAGGCGACCTCGGCTACGAGATCTGGATGGCGCCCGCCTATCAGCGCCTGGTCTATAAGGCGATCAAGGAAGCCGGCGCGGAATTCGGCCTAGTCGATTTCGGCATGCGCGCGCTGCTGTCGATGCGTCTGGAAAAGAACTTCCCGACCTGGTTCCGCGAACTGCGTCCGATCTACGGACCGTTCGAAGGCTCGATGGATCGGTTCATCAAGCTCGAGAAGAACGACTTCATCGGCCGCGAGGCTTCGGCAAAGGAGCACGCCGAAGGTCCGAAGCTGCGCCGCGTCTCCTTCATCGTCGACGCCATCGATGCCGACGTGATGGGCGACGAGCCGATCTGGGCCAAGGTCGGCAAGGATTACGGCACGGTGGAGAAGCCGCATGGCTACGGCGCGCCGCGCTTCGATGGGACGGGCAAGGAAGTCCGCGGCTCGAAGGCCGCCGAAGGCGCTTCCGCCGTGCGCGGCATCGTCGATGGCGAATGGCGCGTCGTCGGCTGGGTCACGTCGGGCGGCTATGCGCACTACGTACAGAAGTCGATGGCGCAGGGCTATGTCCCCGCGGCCCTTGCCGAGGACGAAAGCGCCGGCCTGTTCGAGATAGAGATCCTTGGCCATCGCCGCCCGGCGCGCATCAATGTCGAGCCGCCTTTCGACCCGAGCGGCGAGAAGATGCGGACCTGAAGCCCCACGAATTGTTGGATTGCGTCGGTTGCTATGGCATGGTCGGAGCCCGCGACCGACGTATCAACATGAGAAGACCATCCCCTTGCGGCAGCTAGAGAAATGGACCGACTGGCTCTGCGATAGACGGGTCGGCCCGGTCAGCGCCGGGGTCGCGTCGGTCCTCCTCTACTGCCTGACCCAGATCGTCGTGATGGCCCTGTTGTCCCATATTGCGGGCACGGGCGTCGGTGTCGACGATTCCGAGCAGTTGATGGAAATGCGGTTCCTGGCCGCCGGCTACGGCAGCTCGCAGCCGCCTTTATATACCTGGCTCGCCATGCTTGCGGCCTCGCTGGTCGGGACTAGCGTCCTTGCCCTCAAGATCGTCAAATACGGCCTGCTGGCCGCGGGCCTGGCAGCGTATTTCACGGCCATACGTCGCCTGGGCTACTCGAACCGTGCCGCTGCGGCCGGCATGTTCGGGGTGCTTCTGTTTCCCCAGATCTTCTGGGAGATGCAGCATGCCCTCACCCACTCGGTCGCCATATTCTGTTTCACCTCTGTGCTGCTTCTGGCGCTGGTCGAGGTGGAGAAGCGACGATCGGCCGTCGCCTATGCGTTTTTCGGTCTGGCGACGGCGGCCGCGATGCTGTCGAAATACAACATCGTCATCTTCCTTGCCGCCCTGTTCCTGGCATCCCTCTCGCTGCGCGAAACGCGTGAGGCCATCTTCGATCGCCGCTTCCTGATCAGCGTGGCCATAGCCATTGTCGCTTGCCTCCCGACATTTCACTGGAACATCACGCACCCGGATGACTTCCTGGCGCACAGCGGTGGCTTCGGCGCCGGCCAAGGTGATAGTCTCCTAGAGGCGGCAACACTCGCCCTGCGGGGCCTGGGCAACGCGATACTCAATTTCGCAGCTCTACCGATTGCTATCATCACCGTGGCGTTTTTCCTGGTGGCACGGAAAACTGCGACAACCCCACAGCCGGCGCGGTGGTCCGAGAAGCTGTTTTGGCGAACCATCGCCTTCGCCTTGCTGGTCACGCTGGTGGTGGTTCTGGCCGGTGGCATCACGCAGTTTCGCGATCGCTGGGTGCTGCCCGTGTTCGTTCTGTTGCCCGCGGCCCTTGCCATGCGCTTCGATGCAATCGGCGAGAGGGGCCGAAAAACGCAAGGTACCATCGTCTTTGTCGGCGCCGTCCTTGCCGTCCTTGTGCTGCCGCTGAGCTGGTACATGCATCTGCATGGCGGCGACAGCCGGGGCAGTATCGTGCGCATGGATTACCGGTCGCTCTACGACCAGATCAACGCCGACGGACCGGTCAGCACCGTGGTGTCGAGCTGGTTCTGGGTCGGCAATCTGCGCCTGGTCAATGCCGATCTCATTGTGCTCGATGACGAGATACCGGACTTCGCCCGGTCGATCCGCGAGCCGGCGGTGCTTGTCCTGACCGATGACAGGGAACCGTCCTCGGACGTCTTCGAGGAGATGGCGAAGGCCGGATATGGGATGGACACCGTCCACCGCACTGTCGACGTACCGCAGGCGTTCGGCTTTCCGCCGCGCAAGGTCACGATCACCAGGCTGCTCAAGAAGGCCGCGCAGTAGGTTTCGGGGGAACGAATGGACAAGCAACGCTTCGGCCGTCACCGCAAGATCATGCCGTTCGAACCAGGCTCGGTCGAGGCGCTGCGCGAGGCCTCCCGCGAGAAGGCGGCCTCGCTCAACCAGCATGTGCTGGGCTATGGCGCGGTGGCCGAGGCCGAATGGGCGGCGGCCGATATCGCCGCGCCCGACTTGGACGAAATGCGCAGGTACCGCCTGGCGCGCATTCGCTCCGAGCTGAAGCGCCGCGACTATGCCGGCGCCCTGCTCTACGACCCGGTCAACATCCGTTACGCGACGGACTCGACCAACATGCAGCTCTGGGTCGCGCACAACCCGACACGCCACTGTTTCGTCGCTACCGAAGGACCCGTGGTGCTGTTCGACTATTTCTCCTGCGAGCACCTGTCCGACCATTCGGGCGTCGTCGACGAGGTGCGCCCAGCCGTATCGTGGATGTATCTCTACAGCGGAGAACTCACCGAGCAGAAGGTCCGGCGCTGGGGTGCCGGCATCGCCGAACTCGTTGACGAGCATGGCGGCGGCAACCGCCGCATCGCCGTCGACCACATCAATCCCGAAGGCGTGGAGGAACTCGCCCGCCGCGGCATCGCGATAGGCAACGGCGAGGCGGTGATGGAGAATGCGCGCCTCATCAAATCGCCGGACGAGATCCTCGCCATGCGCCGCGCCATCGTCGCCTGCGAGGCGGCGATGGGCGAGATGGAAGCGGCGCTGAAGCCCGGCATCTCGGAGAACGAATTGTGGGCGGAGCTGCATCGCGGCAACATCGCGCGCGGCGGCGAGTGGATCGAGACGCGCCTTTTGTCCTCCGGACCACGCACCAATCCCTGGTTCCAGGAATGCTCCGCGCGCATCGTCGAGAATGGCGACCTTGTCGCCTTCGACACTGACCTCATCGGCCCCTACGGCTTCTGCGCCGACCTTTCGCGCACATGGCTCTGCGGCGACAGGCAACCGTCGAACGAGCAGCGCGACCTGTTCCGCATCGCCGCCGGCCAGATCTCTCAGAACACGGACCTGATGCGGCCGGGCATTTCCTTCCGCGATCTCGTCGAACGTTCGGCGGTGCCGCCGGACGACTGCTATCCGACACGCTACGGCGTGCTTTATCATGGGGTCGGCCTGGCGGACGAATATCCGACGCTGCCGCATGCCGGCGACTGGACCGCCGACACGCCGGACGGCGTGCTCGAACCCGGCATGGTGCTTTGCGTCGAAAGCTATATCGGCAGGCTTGGCGGACGCGAAGGCGTCAAGATCGAGGAGCAGATCCTGATCACCGAGAGCGGCAACGAGAAGCTTTCAGCCTACCCGCTGGACGAGCGGCTGCTCTGATCCGCTTTCGATAGAAGCGACGGCCTCGCGCATCGCGGTAATGATCTTTTCCGGCGTCGTTCTGGCGGTGATGTAGGGCAGGCCCTTGCGCCGCGCCGTCCAGCCGACCACCTTCACGCCTTTCGCCGCCGGCTCGAAGCGCTGCGCCAGCGCCCAGCTTTCGCAATCGATGGCGGCGACATCGGCCCTGCCTTCCGCGACCGCCACGATCGACGACCGGTGGCCGCCGCTCTCACTGCGCGAGGCGAAGATGTCCAGGCTCTCGCCCATGGCCTCCAGGTCGCGCGTCAGCCCGATCAGCCCGGACATCGAGTCCGGATTGTTGAAGGTGAAGCGCTTGCCGCGAATGAGATCGAGCGGGATGACAGCCTTGCCATCCCCCGGCGCGACGACTGACGGTCCGCCGTCCGCAGCCATCACCAAGGCGCTGGAATAAAGCTCCCCCTGCCCGCCTTCATAAACGTCGTAACTTGGTTGAGAAATCACCTGCACATGCTGAGTCAGGCCAAGTTCCATCGGCCCCCAGCAGGTTTGTCCGAAAAGCAGCGCCGGGCTCAGCCAGAGTTGGTGAAAATCGAGCTCGTCCGGGGGCAGCGTCGCGGGGTCGGGCGCGATCGGCTTGCCGACGTCGTCGAGGATCCCGCCTGGCACCGCCGGCAGTTCGCGATTGCTGCGCACGACGGCATCCGGCGCATCGATGCCCCTTTGCCGGAAGGCGTCGCGGAGCCGCGCCCATTGTGCGTCGACTTCGCCACGCATCTCAGGCCAGTCATACATCGGCAGGGCCGCAACAAACTTGCTCATGTCGAATGGCTTTCAAAGACAGGCGATCTTCAGCGCCTGCGTTCCGCCGCGGAAAAAGCGTCGCGGAAAGTCGAGATTACTCTTTCGGCGGCTCCGCCGGAACTGGCGCGGTGCCCAGTCCATTGACGTTGCGCGCCCTGACTCGCGGCTTGAAGGCGCGTCCGGGTTCCGGCGTGCGCCGCAGAACCGGGTGGACGATCGGCTCCTTGGCCTTGAAGGCGTGGGCTTTAAGCATCGCGAAATAGTTCGGATAGGCGTAACCGTTGTTCATCCGCAGCCACTCTTCGCGGCGCTCGCGAAACAGCTTCGGCAACCTGTACCAGGCGATGGTCGGGCTTTTGTGATGAACGAAATGCAGATTGTTGTTCAGGAACAGGAAGGAAAGCGGCGAACGCTCGACGATCACCGTGCGCCCTTCCGGATGCTCCGACCACTGGTGCTCGGCATAGGTGCGGATCGAGATCAGCGACTGGCCGAGCCACACCGGCACCAAGATGTAGAGCCACAGCGGGATGCCGAAACCAAACGTGACGATCGGCACCACAATGGCGAGACCGATGGCATGCAACAGCCAAGCCTTGCGGATCGCCTTGTCGCCGGCGGCGATCTGCTTGGCGTCGTCGATGAAGAAGCCGACCGAAGACAGCCAGGGACCGAGGACGCAGCGGCCGACCATGGTGTTGTTGATCCTGAGCAGAAACTTCATGGTCCGCGGCAGTTCTTCATGCATCCAGAGCGCCTGGTAATAGCTCTCCGGATCGTCAAGCGGATCGGTCAGGCGCTCGTCGGCGTGATGGCGAAGGTGGATCGTCTTGAAGCGGCGGAACGGCCAGACCATCCCTATGGGCAGGAAGACGAAGGCTTCATTGAACCTGGCGTTGCGGGTCGGATGACCGTGCAGCACTTCGTGCATGATCGAGGATTGCAGAGCCAGGATAAAGGGCAGGACGGCAAGCGCCAAAAGCGGATGGGATGGCCAGAGCAGGAAGCCGGTCGCGAGCCACGCGCCGTAGCAGAAGAGTGTGAGGATGGCTGTCGGCCATTCGACCGCCGGATTATCGCTTCGTCTCGTGCTGCTACGTCTCTTGTTCATGCTCGCCATGCTATCGACCACTGCCCTCCAGTCGCCGGAACCAACTCGATTCCTGACAACATTGTGTCAGGAGCCTGCCGTTACATCAACGCGACAATGCGCACAAACTGTTGCGAATGCGCATTTCTGGCCGCATATGTTATACATTGTAAACAAATGTGGGGATTCATTTCCACCTGAGCCACGTTCAGAACGGCTCTGGCGCAAATTTTTCCTCTCCGAAGCAGGAGCAGCGTGGTGGACAAGCGTGATCTGTCGACGACCTTTCGGGAGCGCCTGAAATTGCTCTTGACACGGTCCGACTTGAACCAGTCGGCCTTCGCGACGGCGGTCGGCATCGATCGTTCGGCGCTGTCGCAACTGCTCTCCGGCGCCTCGACCCGCCTGCCCCGCGCCGAGACGCTTCTCAACATCGCCGCCGAGTTCAAGGTGTCGCTCGACTGGCTGCTGGGCCTCAGCCAGGACGAAGGCGTCACCGGCGAAATAAGAGAAAGCCTGGAGATCGAGGAGGCGCCCGACGGCTTCGACCGCACGCTTTTGGCCAAATGGCATGCCGAGGCCGCCGGCACGAAGATCCGCTATGTGCCCGCCGGCATTCCCGACCTTCTGAGGACCGAGGCACTGGTGGAATACGAGGCCGGCATCACCAACAAGAGCCGTGAGGCGCAGGCTGGCGAGACGCAATACCGCATCGACTACACAAGGCGGCCGGAGACCGACATGGAGGTCTGCATGCCGCGCCACACGCTGGAGATCTTCGCGCGTGGCCTCGGCGTCTGGGATCGCTTTCCGGAAGCGGAGCGCCGCAAGCAGTTGCTGCACATGGCGGCGCTGCTCGACGACCTTTACCCGACTTTCCGGCTGTTCCTCTATGACGGCCGCATGCGCTATTCGATCCCCTATACGATCTTCGGCCCCTATCGCGCCGCGATCTATGTCGGCGACATGTACTTGGTGTTGAACGCCACCCAACCGGTCCGCACGCTCACCAGCCATTTCGACAATCTGATCCGGGCCGCCGACATCAACGCGCACGAGGCCGCGAGTTTTGCGCAAAGGCTGGCCGCAATGTCGTTCCCATCAGGCTCTGTCTGATCGCTGGCTTCGATATCATCTTGATGGTCGGCCAACGTCCTGGCCGCCGATCGTCGTTTCAGGGAAACCCATGCAAGAACCGCGTCACCTCGTCGTTCCTCCTCAGTCGGGCCGGTCCGTGCGCGTCAGGCGCGGCGATCTGATCCGCATCGTCGATCCCAGGGGCCAGCAGGTCTCGGACCTCTGGGCCTTCTCGACCGAGGGACGGCTCGACTGGTTGAGCACGTCGCAGACCCGCGACATCACCGAGCGGCTGTTCCCGAAACCCGGCGACCATTTCTACAGCGCCGCCGGCAAGATCATGCTGACGCTGATCGAGGACGCCTCGCCCGGCCCGCACGATATGCTCTACCCGGCCTTCGACAGCGCGCTTTACGAACGCGCCGGCCTGCCCAACCATCCGAACTGCCGCGACAATCTGATGAAGGCGCTCGGCGCGGAAGGCATCGAACTCCCCTTCGCGCCCGACCCGGTCGATCTCTTCCAGAACTCCATGCCGCAGCCCGACGGGACTTTGGTGGTCGAGGCCTCGATCAATCCGCCCGGCGGCTACGTCACGCTGCGCGCCGAACAGGACCTCCTTCTTGTCGTCACCGCCTGCTCGGTCGATCACCACCCGACCAACGGCGACGCCTGCACCGAGATCGAGGTCGAGATCACACCGGCTTCTTAAGGCCTTCACGGCCGCAAGCTCGTTGACTGGACATAAAGACTTCTTTATATCGTTATTTGAATTCGAGATACGAAAGCCAAAGCCATGACCGCGACCAACCCGATTGACGCACTGCTTGCCGAAAAGGGCGTGCTCCTGGCCGACGGCGCCACCGGCACCAATCTGTTCGCGATGGGTCTCGAGGCCGGCGAGGCGCCCGAACTGCTTAATGAGATTTCGCCCGAGACGATCGCCAACCTGCATCAGAACTTCGTCGATGCCGGCGCCGATATCATCCTGACCAATTCCTTCGGCGGCACCCGCCACCGGCTCAAGCTGCATCATGCGCAGGATCGCGTGCACGAGCTGAACAAGCGCGCCGCCGAGATTGCCCGCTCCGTTGCCGACAAGGCCGGCCGCAAGGTCATCGTCGCCGGCTCCGTCGGCCCGACCGGCGAGCTGCTGGTGCCGCTCGGCGCCCTGACTTACGACGATGCCGTAAATGCTTTTGTCGAGCAGATCGAGGGTCTCAAGGCCGGCGGCGCCGAAGTCGCCTGGATCGAGACGATGTCGGCGCCCGACGAGATCCGCGCCGCGGCTGAAGCCGCCATCCGCGTCGGCCTGCCTTATACCTATACCGGTTCCTTCGACACGGCCGGCCGCACCATGATGGGCCTGCTGCCGAAGGATATCCACGCCGTCGCCGACGGCCTCTCGCAGGCCCCGCTCGGTGTCGGCGCCAATTGCGGCGTCGGCGCTTCCGATATCCTCGCTTCGCTGCTCGACATGACCGAGGCGAAGCCGGAGGCGACCGTGATCGTCAAGGGCAATTGCGGCATTCCGGAATTCCGCGGCGCGGAGATCCATTATTCCGGCACGCCGGAGCTGATGTCCGATTATGTGCGGCTGGCGGTCGATGCCGGCGCAAAAATTGTCGGCGGCTGCTGCGGCACCTCGTTCGTCCACCTCGCCGCCATGCGCAAGGCGCTCGACGCGCACACCAAGTCGACGCGCCCGACCGTCGAGACGATCGTCGAGCGCATCGGCCCGATGCGCAACAAGACTGCAAGCGCCGGTGACGCAGGCGAAGGCCGCCGCGAACGCAGGCGCAGCCGCGCCTGACGGGCCCGATTATTTGCTGTTTTCGTCGTAGCGCGACAACGCCGTATTGAAATCGACGACGTTCTCGGCGCCCATCGTCATCAGGGCGCCCGATGCACCGGGGTCTGTGATCTGTTCCAGCATCACGCGAAAACGGTCGTTGTTCAGCGCCGAAAGCGCCGTATTGCGGGCCGCATCGACATCGCTCCTGATGCGCGCGGATTCCGCTGAAGGCGCGGATGGTCCCCGCAGCGGCGCATTGGCCGCCGTCGCGTTCGCGTTGCCGATTGTCGTGATATGCACTGCTGATCCCTCAAACCTTATCAGCACGGACTAACAGAAGCCCGTTGCGACGAGGTTCCGGAAAAGCCGCGCAATTTAACGATCGCAAAAAAGGCCGGCGGAGTTTTGTCGCACCGGCCTTCATCATTCGGTCTCTGCCTTTCGGCTCTCTACTTGTTGCCGTCCAGCGACGAGGCCAGTCGCACCAGCGACAGGAATTCGGCTCGATAGCCGAACGGATCGGCGCCGCGCGCGGCGTTGGCGATCTCCGCGATCCGGTCATAGCCGAAATTGGCGATCTGATCCTCGTCGCGCAGCTTCTGCCCGAAGGCGGCGACCGCAACCGAGAAGCGCTGGTCGACGCCGGCCTCGTCGAAGGACTTGACCTCGTTGGCCGCCGTCACCGGCGTGGTGATGAGCTTCGAGACATCCTCGTTCGGCAGCTTGTAGCGGATCTTGACGAAGGCATATTCGTCCGCATTGGCGACGCCACCATTGTCGACCTTGGCCTGGCCGTAGCGCAGCGGATCGACCTGCTCGCCGCCGCTGCCTTTCGGCGTGATCTCATAGACCGCCGTCACCGAATGTCCCGAGCCGATATCGCCGGCATCGACGCGGTCATTGTTGAAATCCTCGCGCTTCAGGGCGCGGGTCTCATAGCCGACAAGCCGATACTCCGAAACTGTGGCCGGGTTGAATTCGACCTGGATCTTGACGTCCTTGGCAATGGTGAACAGCGTCGAGGACGCATCGTCGACCAGCACCTTTTGCGCCTCGGCAAGTGTGTCGATGTAAGCCGCCGTGCCGTTGCCGTTCTGCGCGATGGTCTGCATCATCTGGTCGTTCAGATTGTCGTGGCCGAAGCCGAACACCGACAGGAAGACGCCGGTCTTGCGCTCCTGCTCGATCAGCCGCTTGAGATCCTCGTCATCGGTCTGGCCGACATTGAAGTCGCCGTCGGTGGCCAGCATCACGCGGTTGACGCCGTCCTTGACCAAGGATTGCTGGGCAAGCTTGTAGGCTTCGCGGATGCCTTCCTCGCCGGCCGTCGAGCCGCCGGGTTCCAGATTGTCGATGGCTGCAAGGATCTTCTGCTTTTCCGCCGCCTTCGTCGGCATCAGCACCGTGCCGGCATTGCCCGCATAGGTGACGATCGAGACGGTGTCGTCGGGCTTCAGCTTGCTCACCAGCAAGCGGAAGGCGGATTTGAGCAGGGGCAGCTTGTCCGGCTCGTCCATCGAGCCCGAGACGTCGATCAGGAAGACCAGATTGGCCTTAGGCTGCTCGGCCGGCTTCACGTCGAAACCCTTGATCGCCACATGCATCAGCTTGGTGTGCTCATTCCACGGCGTCGGCATGACGGTGACGGTCGAGTTGAAAGGCGTCTTGGCCGAATCCGGCCCTTTCCAGTCATAGGGGAAGTAGTTGATCATCTCCTCGACGCGGACCGTGCCGGGATCGGGCAGAGTGCCTTCCTTCAGCGAGCGCCGCACGAAGGAATAGGAGGCGGTGTCGACGTCGATCGAAAAGGTCGAGACCGGATCCTGTGCGGTTTCATGCACAGGATTGGTCTTGAAGGTCTCGATGCGGTCGCGGTTTTCCTCCTGCGGCTGCATCTGGTCGGCCGGCATGGGCGCGGGCTGCACCATTAGCTTGGAATCGGTGACGGCACCGGCAGGGATCTCGGCAGACTGCATGGCTGTTGCCGGCGCCTGGGCATTCGCGCGCCCGCCTGCGGCCAGTTGATCAACCTCCGCAGGTGCAGGCGGCGGCGCAGGCAATGCCTCGGGAGCCTGCTTGGCATAGTCCTTCAGCGTCCCGTTTTGCTGCCTCGTCTGGTCGTCGGATCGACTCAATTCAGTTTTCGGCGGCGACGCCGGCGCGACCTGCGCTTCATCCTCGACGCGCCTTTCATTGTCGGCGTCGGTTTTCTTCTCCTTGGCGGGCGCAGCCGCGAGCGGCTCGTTGATGGCCGGCTGGTTTGGCGCAGGCTTCTGCGCCGCCGGCTTATCGGCAACGGTTTCGGTGACCTTCCCGTGGTTGCCGCCGATGACCGGCGGCTGTTCCTTCAGCATCTCGAAAGCGGCATAGCCGGCGATAGGCAGCGCGACCAGCGCGGTGATGGCCGGCGTGGCAATGAGTTTCCGTTGCATGATGTCTCTCCAGAGCTTTCTTGCTCGCTCCGTGAGACGAAGGCCTGCGGGCATTCCTTGGGGGACCGGCGAAATTTTTTCGTCCAAGTCGAAAGCCTGCATCGCGGCGGCCAGCGCGCGCGCCTTCGCCTCGCCGTCAGGCGCCGGTATAGCGATGTCGCGCAGCCTTACGAGTTCGTTGTCGTCGACCATGGTCACACTTCCCCGGCTGAGCGCATCAGCACTTTCAGCCGTTTCTTCGCTTCATGGATGTGCCAGGAAACCGTCGTCTCCGAGATCGCCATCACCTCCGCCGCCGCGGCGTGGTTGAGGCCTTCGCCATAGACAAGCAGCACCGCGTCGCGTTGCTTGTCGGGCAGCATCCGCACCGCCGTCCACAGCGCCTCGGCCGGATCGTCGGCCTGCGCCTGCGCTTCGCCGCCAATCGACGCATAGGCGCCGAAGGCATCGGTCTTGGCAGTGTCGCGGGCACGCTTGCGCATCATGTCGCGCGCCGCGTTCAGCGTCATGGCATAGAGCCATGTCGTGAAGGCGCCGCTGCCCTGATAGTCGCGGATCGCGCGGCCGAGCCGCACGCAGACGTCCTGGGCGATGTCCTCGACATCGGCTTTCCTGCCGCACCAGCGATAGGCGGCGCGATAGACGAAGCCATAGTGCCTTTCGAGCAGTTTGCCGAAAGCCCCCCTGTCTCCGCCCCTCGCCCGCGCGATCAATTCGGCATCGGAGGCTTCGCTGTCGTCCAGCATCATCGCCATCATTTGTCTGTTGGACGAAGGCTAATGGCCAATCCTTGGGGCGATGAAAAGATTTTTCTGCGGCAGCGCCTTTTCCTTCTCCCCGCTCGCGGGGAGTGAGGAGTGGTCCGCGTAGCGGACGAAAAGCCAATTGCTTGGCTTTTCGAACGACGAACGCCCGAAGGGCGGATGAGGGGCAGCGCGAACGTTCGAAGGCTCGCGCCACACGGTGCTCTCTCCATGATCGGCGGGGAGACGGCTAACCCAATGTTTCTTTGAAGAACGTGGTCAGCCGCTTCCAATGCCGCTCGGCGCCCGTCTCGTCATAAACGCTGTGGTCCTTGACGCACCAGCCATGGCCGACGCCGACATAATTCTCGATGACGTGGTCGACCTCGGCCACCCGCAAGGCCTCCGCCAGCCGCGCCGACTGTTCCGGCGGGAAGCTGCGGTCGACGCCGGCGACCCCGACATAGACGCGCGCCTTGATCGAAGCCGCCTTGCGGTGCGGGCTGTCGGCCGCATCGCTTGCCAGATTGCCGCCGTGGAAGCTCGCCGCGGCGACGATGCGGTCGGGATTGGTCGCCGCCGCGTTCAGCGCCCGCGCTCCGCCCATGCAATAGCCGACGACACCGACCGGTCCCTCAATGCCTTCGGCCGCGAGCGCATCGAGGAAGCCGGCATTGTCGCGGATGGTCATCTCCTGCGTCGTTCCGGTCACCAGCGCCATCAACTTGGTCTTGGTTTCCTCCACCGTGAAGGCGGTCTTGGCGTCGAACGGACCGTAGGGCGCGTTGCGATAGAAGAGGTCGGGCACCAGCACCGCATACCCGTCGCCGGCAAGCCGTTCAGCCATCTCGTCGAGCGCCGGACGCGGCCCGAAGGCGTCCATATAGAGGATGACGCCCGCCCTGGCCTTGCCGGACGATCGAAAAAGTCCCGCCTTTGCCTTGCCGTCCCTGGTCTCGAACTCGATCTGCTTTCCGGTCATGATGCTCTCCGTTGCCTGTCGCGCGTTAGATATCGGCGAGCACCGTCCCGGCAAGCCATTCCCAGACCAGGCTGTTCAAGATTTCGTGCGGCCGCCCGGCCCCTTAGAGCCGCGCGAAAGCCGCCATGTGAAAAGCCTGCACCTCCGGCGGATAGCGATAGTCTGTACCAAAAGGGCAGGCGTTGCGGTCGAGGCAGCCACCGCTTCGGCACGGCTCGCCACGGGGGCCTCGAACATGGCCGAGACAGGCTTCATGGGCAAAGCCCTGCCCGGAATAGGCGTCGACCGGACAGGATTTCAGGCAGGGTTTTTCGACACATATGTCGCAAAGATGAATGGCCACGTGAGCATCGGGTAGCGGAATCTCATCCTCGAACAGCAAGGCGCCGCGATAGGCATGCCAGAGCCCGTATGTGGGATGCATGAGGATGCCGAGCGGTGACGGCTTCAGCCCTTCCGCCCTCATCGCCCATTGCTGGAACGGCAGATAAGGCCGGTCGGAAGGCGATACCGCGCGAGCGCCACGGCCTTGCGCGACCGCGCCGATCACCTCGCGCGACCAGGTGTCGAGCGGATTGGCGATGTCCCTCGCCTGCTGTCCCAGCCAACGCTGAAAATGCGGCCAAGGCGCCGCGCCCGCCTGCCCGACCAGCAGCACCGATTTGGCCGGGGCGCCGGAGGGTCCGGCCGGTGCAACCTGATCGTCGCCAAAGCTGAAACCGCCGCGAAGGATCAGACCGCTGGCCGCGAGCGCGGCCGCAATCTCCTCGACCGCGCCGCGGGAAAAGGTCATCCCTTCCGGTCCGGGTCGGAGAACGCGCTCCGCCAGACTTCCTTGTGAATGATGTTGGCGACTTTAGCCCGGCCTGACTCGGGCTCCTTTCACGTGAAGGCGTCGGCCATCGAGCCCTTCTTCTTGGCGATGAAGTCCTTCAGCGCCTCGTCGATGGCCGGATCGAGATGCGGCGCCTCGTAGCTTTCCAGCCAGCGGCGGGCGAGCTCGTTGGCGCGCTGCGGCGCGGTCTTCTCGCCTTCGGCCAGCCACTGCTCGTAGGAATTGTTGTCGGCGATGTTGGAGCGGTAGAAGGCCGTCTGGAAATTCGCCTGCGTGTGATCGCAGCCGAGATAGTGGCTGCCCGGACCGACCTGGCGGATCGCGTCCATCGCCTGGCCGTTTTCCGACAGGTCGACGCCCTCGGCAAACTTCTGCTGCATGCCGAGCTGGTCGATATCCATCATGAATTTCTCGTAGCAGGAGGCGAGACCGCCCTCGAGCCAGCCGGCCGAATGCAGCACGAAATTGGTGCCGGCAAGGATCGTCGAGTTGAGCGTGTTGGCGCTCTCGTAAGCCGCCTGCGCGTCCGGAACCTTCGAGGCGCAGAGCGAGCCGCCGGTGCGGAACGGCAGGCCGAGCCGGCGCGCGAGCTGCGCGGCGCCGTAGGAGACCAGCGACGGCTCCGGCGTGCCGAAGGTCGGCGCGCCGGACTGCATCGAGATCGACGAGGCGAAGGTGCCGAACAGCACCGGCGCGCCGGGCCTGATCAGCTGCGTGAACGAGGCGCCGGCGAGCACCTCGGCCAGCACCTGCGTCAGCGTGCCGGCGACCGTCACCGGGCTCATCGCGCCGGCCAGGATGAAGGGCGTGACGATGCAGGCCTGGTTGTGGCGCGAATAGACTTTCAGCGCGCCCAGCATGGTCTCGTCGAACACCATCGGCGAGTTGGCGTTGATCAGGCTGGTCAGCACCGTGTTGTTCTCGACGAAGTCGTCGCCGAACACCAGCTTGGCCATCGCCACCGTGTCCTCGGCCCGCTCCGGCGCCGTCACCGAACCCATGAAAGGTTTGTCGGAATAACGGATGTGGCTGTAGATCATGTCGAGGTGGCGCTTGTTGACCGGCACGTCGACCGGCTCGCACACCGTGCCGCCCGAATGGTGGATCGACGGCGCCATATAGGCGAGCTTCACGAAATTCTGGAAATCCTCGATCGTCGCGTAGCGGCGGTTGCCGTCGAGGTCACGCACGAAGGGCGGGCCGTAGACCGGTGCGAATACGGTCGCATTGCCGCCGATCTGCACCGAGCGCTCCGGGTTGCGCGCATGCTGGGTGTAGATCGAGGGCGCGGTCTTCAAGAGCGAGCGGCAGAGGCCCTTGGGGAAGTGCACGCGCTCGCCTTTGACGTCGGCGCCTGCTTCCTTCCACAGCGCCAGCGCTTCGGCGTCGTCGCGGAAGATGATGCCGATTTCTTCAAGCACCGTGTCGGTGTTCTTCTCGATCAGCGCCAGGCCTTCCTCGTTGAGGACCTCATAGACGTTGATCTTGCGCTTGATGTAGGTGAGCTGCGTGCCCGGACCGCCGCCCGAACGGGCCGCCCGGCGCGCCGCAGCGCCGCCGCTGGCGCCGCGTCCGCGCCGTCCGCCCGACGCTTCCTGCTCGACTGCCGCGTTATCGCTCATGATCGTTCTTCCTATAACTGGCCTGAATTGGCTGGAGCGGCCCATCGTCGCCGCTTCTTGCCGGATCGTAGCCATGCACCCTATTGGAAACGGCCAGCCAGCGCCAACGCCTGTCGCAAAATCGACAAGAAAAGCGCCAATTTTTCAGTCGCTTTCCTTTTGCGGGAAGTCGCAAATCAGCTATGGCTAGCTTGCCCTCGCGGGTTAGGTATTGGCGCATCGATTTTTAGGCTGCCGCAGTCATTCCGAGCAGCAAGGAGCCCGAGAAAAATGTCCGACGACGAGATCATCCTTTCCGAGCTTTCCGACGAGGAACTCGTGCAGCAGATGCATGACGACCTCTATGATGGTCTGAAGGAAGAGATCGAGGAAGGTACACGAATCCTGCTCGAGCGCGGCTGGGCGCCTTACAAGGTGCTGACCGAGGCGCTGGTCGAAGGCATGCGCATCGTCGGTGAGGATTTCCGCGACGGCATCCTGTTCGTTCCCGAAGTGCTATTGTCCGCCAACGCGATGAAGGCCGGCATGTTCATACTGCGCCCGCTGCTCGCCGCCACCGGCGCGCCGAAGCAGGGCAAGATGGTGATCGGCACCGTCAAGGGCGACATCCACGACATCGGCAAGAACCTCGTCGGCATGATGATGGAAGGCGCCGGCTTCGACGTCATCGACCTCGGCATCAACAATGCGGTCGAGAAATATCTCGACGCGATCGAGCAGCACCAGCCCGACATCATCGGCATGTCGGCGCTGCTCACCACCACCATGCCTTACATGAAGGTGGTCATCGACACGATGAAGGAAAAGGGCATCCGCGACGATTATGTCGTCCTGGTCGGCGGCGCGCCGCTCAACGAGGAATTCGGCAAGGCCGTCGGCGCCGATGCCTATTGCCGCGACGCGGCGGTGGCCGTCGAGACCGCCAAGGACTACATGAAGCGCAAACACAACGTTCGCGCTTCCGCCTGACCCAAGGCATCAGGATGGATCGACAAGAAAAGCCGCGCCTTGCAGCGCGGCTTTTTTGTTCCCAGATGATGGATGAGGCTGCTGATCAGTTGACCGTGTCTTTGACCGCCCTAGCCGTCGATTTGACGTCCTTGCCGACGCCCCGGATGGTGTTGGCGCAGGCGGTGAGTGCAAGCGCGCAGGCCAGGATGGCGATCGGCGCGATGCGTAGCAGTTTCATGGACGGTGTCTCCCTCGACAGATATTAAGCCCCGCAGCGAAAGCCGGCCCGACTTGGTCAAGACGCAAAAAACGGAACCGAATCAAACAGACAGGCTGCTCGTCATCGCCTGCGGGATGATTGCGCGCGAAGTTTTGGCCGTCAAGCAACAGCTAAAGCTCGACCATCTCGATCTGACCTGCCTGCCTGCCGAGTTCCATTTCTATCCGGACCGCATCGCGCCGGCGATGGACAAGGCGATCGAAAAGGCCAAGACCGAAGGCTACCGGCACATCTTCGTCGGCTATGCCGATTGCGGCACGGGCGGCCTGCTCGACCGCGTCATCGAGAAGCACGGCGTCGAGCGCATGGCCGGGCCGCATTGCTTTGCCTTCTACCAGGGCATGGACGCCTACGCGAACGTCGCCGACGGCGACATGATGTCGTTCTACATGACCGACTTCCTCTGCCGCCAGTTCGAGGCCTTCTTCATCAAGCCGCTCGGCCTCGACAGGCATCCCGAGCTGATCAAGGACTATTTCGGCAACTACGAGAAGCTGATCTACCTCGCCCAGACCGACGATCCGGAGCTCGACAAGGTCGCCGAGAAGGCAGCGGCCATGCTCGGCCTCGCCTATGAGCGCCGCTCGACCGGCTATGGCGACCTGACCGTGGAACTGGCGCGGGTGGCTCAGGGCGCTGCCTGAGAAGATCGGTTTTACGCCTCGTCCAGCGCGGCAAGCACATCGGCAAAACTCGTCCTGCAAACGAAGCCCAGCTTCTCCCTCGCCCGCGTCGGATCGTAGACGCGGTCGATCGAGGAGAACATCGTCCAGCCCTTCCTCGCATAGAGCCGGGGATAATCCGGGAAATAGCGCGCGACGACCGTCGGTGCGTCGGCGATCAGCTCGGCGCAATCCTTCGGTCTGAACGGCGTCGGCGCCGAGACGATGAAGATGTCGAAACCCAGGCTGGGCGCCTTCTCCAACGCCGCCACATGGGCTTCCGCCGCGTCCTCCACCGTCAGCCGCCGAAACAGCAATTCGTTGGCCTTGGTGTTGGCGTCCGATTGCTCGATCGCGTGCGCCATGTCGTCCGCCTCGGGAAAGAAGCGTGCCGTGCGCAGCACCACCACCGGCAGTCCATGCTCGATATGGTAGAGGCGGCAGAGATGCTCGGCTGAAAGCTTGGTTACGCCATAGATGTTGCGCGGCTCCGGCGACATCTCCTCCGTCAGCCAGGCCGCCTTGCGCGCCCCACCCTGAAAGCCTGCGCGGATCGCCTGCGAGATCATCAGCGATGTCGTCGAGGTGAAGACGAAGCGCTGGACGCCATATTCGACGGCCGCATCGAGCAGATTGAGCGTGCCTTGCACATTCGTCGCCACGAAGGCTGTATTCTCATGATGCTCGATGTTCGGCTTATGCAGCGCGCCGCTGTGAATGATGGCCTCGATGCTGTGCTCGCGGACAGTCTTCAGGACAAGATCGCGATCCGCGATCGAGCCGACGACCTGCGTGCGCGCCGAGGCAACCGGATCAAGGCCGATGATTTCATGGCCGAGTGCTTCGAGCCTTGGCCCGAGCGCGCTTCCCAACCAGCCGGACGATCCCGTGAGCAAGATCCGCATCGATCGAACCACCATTTTTCCGAGCTGCTGTTGTTAAGCACGGATGACAGACGATCGCGAACCGGTAAGTTGTGCGCCAGTGATAGAAAGAAGTTTGTTCCCGCCATTGATTGAGGAAACAAGATTTCATGACCTCTCGCCTGCTTCTTGCCGCCCTCGGCCTCATCGCCCTCACCTTGCCCGCCCATGCCGACGGCGAAGTGCAGAAGCTGATCACCGCTGCCGACAAGGCGCGACTGGATAAGTATGGCGAAACGCGCAAGGCCGCTCTCGAAGAGGCAAAGGCCGGCAATCCGACGGAGGTCAAGCAGTTGGATGAACTGCTCGCCAAGCCGCTCGTCGCCTTCTCCGACAAGGACCTTACCGGCAGCTGGAAATGCCGCACCATCAAGGCGGGCGGCTTGAGCCCGCTCGTCATCTACAGCTGGTTCAAGTGCAAGGTGACCGACGACGGCTCTGGCTGGCGGCTTGCCAAGATCAGCGGCTCGCAACGCACAACCGGCCGCTTCTTCGACGATGGCGAGAAGCGCGCCATCTATCTCGGCTCGTTCTCGGTCAACGAGGACAAGGCCAAGCCCTATGGCAGCGGCTCCGAAAGCGACCAGGTCGGCTACGCCTTCCGCAACAGCGCCACCGAATGGCGCATCGAATTCCCCGCGCCCTATTACGAATCGAAACTCGACATCATGGAATTCAAGCGCTGAACCGGACCTTCGACGCCGGCTGAAACGCCTTCGGCACACCAAGGATTAACCCGCCCCGCATAGCATGCGCCCGTTTTGGAGCGGGTGCTGGCCATGGCGGCGTCGGAATCGAATACGCGACCGGTCGTGGTCGTCACCGAAGGTGGCCCGCATATCTGGGCCATCGTCAACGCGCTTGCCGATCGCGTCGGCCCGGTGAGCGTCATTCTGGAATCCCCTGAATCCAAAAAACGTTTGCTGCGCGGCCGCGCGCGGCGCCAGGGCTGGGTCTCGGCGATCGGCCAGCTCGGCACGATGGTGCTGACGAGGCTCGGTAAGCGCTTCCTGGCCGGCCATGCCGAGCGGCTGATCGCCGAGGAGAAGCTCGACACCGAGCCGCGGCAAGGCCAGACGATCATCCATGTGCCTTCAGCCAACGGGCCGCAATGTCTCGATGCGGTCGCCAGGATCAATCCTGGCGTGGTGCTGCTTGCCGGCTGCAGGCTGCTGTCGAAGGATACGCTGGCAAGAATGCCTTGCCCGGTCCTCAACTACCATGCCGGCATCGCGCCGAAATATCGCGGCATGAATGGCGGCTACTGGGCGCTGGCCTCCGGCGATCGGGGGAATTTCGGCACCACCGTGCATCTCGTCGATGCCGGCGTCGACACCGGCGGCGTGCTCAAGCAGGCGCGCGGCAAGCCCAAGACGGGCGACACCATCGCCAGCTACGCGCTGCGGCAGGCCGCGTTTTCGCGCGATATCTGCGTCGAGGCGGTCGGCAATGCACTGGCCGGCAGGCTGGAAACAATCGATCCCGGCCTGCCGTCGAAGCAGTGGTATCACCCGACGATCTGGTTCTATCTCCGGACGGGCCTGACCAAGCGCGTCTGGTAGTCAGCCGGCCACAGATTTCAGCATTCGCTTTGCGTCATCGGCAGCGTCGCTTTTGAAGGCGCGCGCGTCGTCCCATAACAAGCGGCCTCATGGCGCTTGCGGCAATGCTCGCATCATCAAGGAGCAAGAGTTTCATGGCCGATCTGATCGTCGTCTATTGGCGCGACATCCCCGCCCAGGTCATCGTCAAGAAAGGCCGGCAGAACGCCAAGCGCGAGCTGCCGCTGCGCTTCACCGAGGCGATCGACATGTGCGCCATGCGCACCGGCGCCGGCGGCACCGACGACTATCTGGCCGAATGGCGCAAGGCCGAGCCAGTCCCGGTCGGCGACGACATCGAGGCCGAGGTCGAAAAGGCTTTCCAGGAACTCGACGCGAAATATGACCGCGAGCGGCTGGTCGCTCTGGTCAAGGCTGGCGGGAAAGAAAATGTCTGAGAAGCAGCCGACGGTCACTCAGGCCACTCTGGTCAAGAAGGCGGCGCCGAAATCCGACTACAAGCCTGCCGACGTGTCTCCGCAGCGGCGCGTCCAGCGCACGTTTGCCGTAAGACTGTGGTCCATCCGCCATTCGCGACTGCTGGAATGGTTCTACAGCAGGTTCGCCGACGTCTTCCTGCTTCTGCATCCGCTGTGGAAAGGCATCGGCTACGGCCGCGTCGAAGCCCCGGTGAAGTTTGTCGAGAAGCGCGTCAAGGGCTTCATGTTCGACTGCCGCATGTGCGGCCAGTGCGTGCTTTCCTCCACCGGCATGTCATGCCCGATGAACTGCCCCAAGCAGTTGCGCAACGGCCCGTGCGGCGGCGTGCGTGCCAACGGCAATTGCGAGGTCGAGCCGGACATGCCTTGCGTCTGGGTCAAGGCCTGGGAAGGTTCGCGCAACATGGTGCATGGCGACAAGATCCTGACCGTGCAGAAGCCGGTCGACCAGTCGCTGCGCGAAACCTCGGCGTGGCTGCGGGTGACCGCGCAGTCCGCCGCCGCGCGTGAAACGGCCCAGAACCCCGGAGCTTCGGCATGAACGCCCGCCAGCTCGACGAGAATCCGGCCGGCATCCATTTGCCGCTCGATCCCCTCCCCGGCCACACGTCGCGTGGCCGGCTGGAGCGCGTGCTGCGCCGCGGCGAATTCGCGGTGACGACCGAGCTCAACCCGCCCGACAGCGCGGATCCCGAAGATGTCTACAACCGGGCCAAGATCTTCGACGGCTGGGTCGACGCCATCAACGCGGTCGACGCCTCGGGCGCCAACTGCCACATGTCCTCGGTCGGCATCTGCGCGCTGCTCACCCGCATGGGCTACGCGCCGATCATGCAGATCGCCTGCCGCGACAAGAACCGCATCGCCATCCAGGGCGACGTGCTGGGCGGCGCCGCGATGGGCGTCGCCAACATGCTGTGCCTCACCGGCGACGGCGTCCAGGCCGGCGACCAGCCGGGTGCCAAGCCAGTCTTCGACCTCGATTCCATGTCGCTGCTCGAAACCATCCGCATCATGCGCGACAACGGCAAGTTCCTGTCCGGCCGCAAGCTGACGACGCCGCCTCAGGTCTTCCTCGGCTGCGCGGTCAATCCTTTCGCGCCGCCTTACGACTTCCGCCCGATCCATCTCGGCAAAAAGATCGCAGCCGGCGCCCAGTTCGCGCAGACGCAGTACTGTTTCGATGTGCCGATGTTCAAAACCTTCATGCAGAAGGCCCGCGACCTCGGCCATACCGAAAAGCTCTTCCTGCTCTGCGGTGTCGGTCCGCTCGCCTCCGCCAAGACGGCGAAATGGATTCGCTCCAACGTGCCCGGCATCCACATCCCCGATGCGGTGATCAAGCGGCTGGAAGGCGCGCAGGACCAGAAGAAGGAAGGCAAGCAGCTCTGCATCGACATCATCAACGAGGTGAAGGAAATTCCGGGCGTCGCCGGCATCCATGTGATGGCCTACCGCCAGGAGGAGTATGTCGCCGAGATCGTCGATGAATCCGGCGTGCTGAAAGGCCGCCAGCCCTGGCAACGGGAGATCCGCCGCGACGACCAGATCGTCGCCGAGCGGCTCGACCACATACTGCACGACGAGATTACCGAAACCCAGGTGGATATGGTGAAGACCGCGCATTGATGTATGTCGCCCAGAAGTGGGAACCGGTTTTGGGACAACGTCATACATTTACTTAGAGGCTAAGGCGCTGCCTGCACCCATCCGCTTGAACCAAATCAGATAACGATATAAAGAACTCTTTATATCCCGACGGAGAGATCGCATGACCCGCACCATCGTCGCCTCGGCGACCCGAGAAATCGTCATCGGCTTCGATCAGCCCTTCTGCGTGATCGGCGAACGCATCAACCCGACCGGCCGCAAGAAGCTCGCCGCCGAAATGGTGGCCGGCAACTTCGAGACCGTCATCAAGGACGCGCTGGAACAGGCCGCCTGCGGCGCCACCATGCTCGACGTCAATGCCGGCGTCACCTCGGTCAACCCGAATGAGACGGAGCCGGGCCTGCTGGTTCAGACGCTGGAGATCGTGCAGGGACTGGTCGATCTGCCGCTGTCGATCGACTCTTCCGTCAGCGCCGCGATCGAGGCTGGACTGAGGGTCGCCAAGGGCCGCCCGCTGGTCAACTCCGTCACCGGCGAAGAAGAGAAGCTCGAGGCCATCCTGCCGCTCGTCAAGAAGTACAATGTCCCGGTCGTCGCCATCTCCAACGACGAGACCGGCATTTCGATGGATCCGGATGTCCGTTTCGCCGTGGCCAAGAAGATCGTCCAGCGCTGCGCCGATTTCGGCATTCCCGCGCATGACGTCGTCGTCGACCCGCTGGTGATGCCGATCGGCGCGCTGGGTGATGCCGGCCGCCAGGTGTTCGCGCTGCTGCGCCGGCTGCGCGAAGAGCTCAAGGTCAACACCACTTGCGGCCTCTCCAACATCTCCTTCGGCCTGCCGCACCGCCACGGCATCAACGCCGCCTTCATCCCGATGGTGATCGGCGCCGGCATGACCTCGGCAATCATGAACCCGGTCCGTCCGCAGGAAATGGAAGCCGTGCGCGGCGCCAATGTGCTGAACGGCACCGACGAGAACTGCACCAACTGGATCCGCACCTACAAGGACTACAAACCGGCCGAAGGCGGCCAGGCCGTCGCGGCTCCGACCGCGGTCAACGCGCCGGGCGAAGGCGGGGCCAATGGCGGACGCCGCCGCGGCGGCCGTGAAGCCCGCATGGCCAGGGGATAAGCGCGCAATCGTGAGCCGCACCGCAAACAAGGCTGATCCGATCGCATCGTGGATGCGGTCGGACAGCTCTGCTTTGCGTTCAGGCCATGCCCAATATGGCGTCGAACAGCGCCATTCCCGCCCAGGATCCAAAAATGCCCGTCACGCCGCCGACGATGAAATCATCGTCATAGGCGGGCCAGTATGCGTGCAGCACCAGAGCTCCGACGATCGCGCCGAGAATCCCGGTGGCAAGGTATTGCGGATTGCGCAGCCACGAGCCCTTGATCACGCGCACCATGGTGAACGCGGTGAAGACGGCGGAGAGCAGCAGATCCGACATGGTTGGCCCCTGGACCAGCAGACTCTCCACCCAACAGTAAAACGATCCGTTAAACGGCATTTGCAATTGCCATCGAGACACGTGCCAGCATGAATCCTCCCCCCAACATCACCGATCCGCTTGTGCTGTTCATGCCGTCGGGCAAGCGCGGCCGGTTTCCCGTTGGAACGCCGGTGCTCGATGCCGCGCGCCAGCTCGGCGTCTATGTCGAAAGCGTGTGCGGCGGCCGCGCCACTTGCGGGCGCTGCCAGATCGAAGTGCAGGAAGGCAATTTCGCCAAGCACAAGATCGTCTCGTCCAACGACCACATCTCGCCCAAGGGCGCCAAGGAAGAGCGTTACGAGCGCGTGCGCGGCCTGCCTGAGCGGCGTCGCCTCTCCTGCTCTGCGCAGATCCTCGGCGACCTCGTCATCGACGTGCCGCAGGACACGGTCATCAACGCCCAGACCATCCGCAAGGACGCCGACACCAGGGTGATCGCCCGCGATACGGCGATCCGCATGTGCTATGTCGAGATCGAAGAGCCCGACATGCACAAGCCGCTCGGCGACCTCGACCGGCTCAAGATCGCCCTGATGAAGGATTGGGGCCTCAAGAACCTCGAATTCGACTTCTATCTCATGCCGCAGGTGCAGGGCATCCTGCGCAAGGGCAACTGGGCCGCGACCGCCGCCATCCACAAGGATGCCGACAGCGACATCGCGCGCGTCATCGCGCTGTGGCCCGGCCTTAAGAACGAGGCATACGGCCTCGCCTGCGACATCGGTTCGACCACCATTGCCATGCATTTGGTGTCGCTGCTGTCGGGCCGCGTCGCCGCGTCCTCCGGCACCTCCAATCCGCAGATCCGCTTCGGCGAGGATCTGATGAGCCGCGTCTCCTATGTGATGATGAATCCGGACGGCCGCGAGGGCATGACGGTTGCCGTGCGCGAGGCGGTTTCCGGCCTCGTCGACAAGGTCTGCGCCGAAGGCAATGTCCAGCGCGCCGACATTTTGGATTCCGTCTTCGTCGGTAATCCGATCATGCACCATTTGTTCCTCGGCATCGATCCGACCGAGCTCGGCGGCGCGCCCTTCGCGCTGGCCGTCTCCGGCGCGGTGCGCATCAAGGCCTCCGATATCGGCTTGAAGCTGAACCAGGGTGCGCGTCTTTACATGCTGCCCTGCATTGCCGGCCATGTCGGCGCCGACGCGGCCGCCGTCACCTTGTCGGAAGGCCCGCATCGCCAGGACGAGATGATGCTGATCGTCGACGTCGGCACCAATGCTGAAATCGTGCTCGGCAACTCGACGCGCGTCGTCGCCGCCTCCTCGCCCACCGGCCCGGCCTTCGAAGGCGCGGAAATCTCCGGCGGTCAGCGCGCCGCGCCCGGCGCCATCGAGCGCGTGCGCATCGATCCGGACACGCTGGAACCGAAATACCGCGTCATCGGCTCGGAACTGTGGTCCGACGAACCGGGCTTCATCGACAGCGTGCAGGCGACCGGCGTCACCGGCATCTGCGGCTCCGGCATCATCGAGGTGGTGGCCGAGATGTATCTCGCCGGCATCATTTCCGAAGACGGCGTCGTCGACGGCTCGCTCGGCATGCGCTCGCCGCGCATCGTGGCGAACGGCCGCACCTTCTCCTATGTGCTGAAGGAGGGCGAGCCGAAGATCACCATCACCCAAAACGACGTGCGCGCCATCCAGCTTGCCAAGGCGGCGCTTTATGCCGGCACCAAGCTGCTGATGGAAAAGCAGCACACTGACCATGTCGACCGTATCCATTTCGCCGGCGCCTTCGGCTCCTTCATCGATCCGAAATACGCCATGGTGCTCGGCCTGATCCCGGATTGCGACTTGGACAAGGTCTCGGCGGTCGGCAACGCCGCCGGCGCCGGCGCGCGCATGGCGCTGCTCAATCGTGGTTATCGGCGCGAGATCGAGGAGACGGTGAGCCGAATCGAGAAGATCGAGACGGCGCTGGAACCGAAATTCCAGGAGCACTTCGTCTACGCCATGGCGTTGCCGAACAAGGTCGACCCGTTCCCGAAGCTGGCGGCGGCGGTGAAGCTGCCGCCGCGCAAGGCGATGAGCGAGGACGGCACCGCCGGCGACGCCACGCCGCGCCGGCGCTCGCGCGAGGAGCGCGCGGCACGGCGCGGCCGCGACTAATTTTGCGACATCATTCCGCGGCCCCCTGCGGCCGCGGCCTTGCTTGCCTTGACGGCGCCCTTGGCACGCTGCGGGTGCAGCAGCCCGTTCAACGGCTTTTCGACTACCAGATAGAGCGCCGCCGAGAACGCGAGCGTGACGACCAGGATCGTTGCTGGCTGCAAGACCGCCGGGAGGCCGGCCCTCAGGACGACACCCGTCGCCAGGACACCGACCACGACATGCCATAGGTAGATCGAATAGGACGCATCGCCGAGAAAGCTGGGCAAGGAAGCGGGCTTGAACGGTCGCGCCCGCTCGGCAAAAACCGCGCCCGCCACGATGAGCGTGGCCGGAAGCCCCCAGTACAACGCGCGAGCCATGCCCGCGTCGAACAGCGGACTGGCCGCAAGAAGCAGAAATCCCACGCCAACCATCGCCAGCGTCACCCCGAGCGGGAGCCTGGCGCCCTGGAGCCACAAGTGCCCCACGACGACGCCGGCCGCGAACTCGAGCACGACCGGATCGGTGAAGGCGCGTGCGTATCCCGCGGGCAGGACGAAATGCAGCGCGACGACGGCAACAAGGGCGCCCACGAGAACGCCGAACCGCCAGCGCTCCCCTAGGAACAGGGCCAGGGTGAAGACGACATAGAACATCATCTCATAGCAAAGCGTCCAACCCTGTATGACGATGGGATGCGGCGCCCCCTCCTGCAGGACCGGCAGGAAGAACAGCGAGCCGACGAAATTCGCCACGCTGAAGAAATGGCCATAGAAGAACTGCGGCTTGATCAGGATGCCAGCCGCGGTCAGCAGCGTGACGATCCAGTAGAGCGGCACGATGCGGGTGATCCGGCGCCTCATGAAACGCCAGGGGTCCGCCGGCTTGCCGGCCGTCGTCACCCACATGATGAAGCCGCTGATGACGAAGAAGACGTCGACGCCGGCTGCTCCGACGTTGAACGGGCCGCCGAACTGTTCGCTGACATGGAAGCACACCACCGCGCATGCGGCGAGGCCCCGCAGATATTGAATACTGTGGATGCTGGTCACGATGCTCGGGTCCCAATCGAGCTACGCTGCAGTGCATGCAGTCGATATCGCATTGCACAATAACAATGCAGCAGTCCGTTGCTGTCAACCCGCGGATAGCCTCTATCGGGATGGAAGCCGGAATGCCCGCCGGCTCAATTCATTTGTATGCAAATGTTTCCGGATTCGCGCGATCCTGAAACCGAAACGCGGTTTTCGCGAAATCGATCCGATACATGTGTAAGCGATTTAACCGGCATCGAACGGCGGCTACGGATAACCCTCGGCCGCCGCTGCTCTTCAAGGGAGATGAAAATGTCGATGTACGATAACCTCAGCCGCTTCGGCGTGACCATCAGGCAGGCTCATGCCAGGAACAAGGCGATCCGCGCGCTGAACAGCCTGCCGGCGCATGTCCAGAAGGATATCGGCTGGCCGGCTTCGCCGCCGAGCGATCCGCAGGCAGCCCTTCATGCGCTGCTTCTGGGCACGCCGCGCTGATGACCTTCGCCGACAAATGCAAACTGCTCGGCAAGCGCCGGGGCCGCGACGCGGCCTTGGCGACCGGCGACAACAAATTGCGCGCGGCGCTGCTACTGAAGCGGCGCTAGAGCAATTCCAGGAAAAGTGTGACGCGGTTTTCCGTCCGGAATTGCTCAAACAAGAAACTGGCACCATCGGATCACGCCAATGTGCCAGCGGCGAAACCTTGAAATTTTTAACTGACATACAATGTTCGGAGAACGGGGGAATTCTCTTAGTCGGCTCCGCCTAGATCCGTGTATCCGTATGCCCAGTTTGAAAAGCCATCTCGTTTCATTCGTTCTGCGGCACAGCCGCAAGAAGGCGTTTTCCAGTCCCGAGAACCTGCAGCGCTGGATCGCCTACGCCCGCAAGACCGAGGACTATCATCCGCCTGCCTTGCTTAAGGGGCGGCTGGACATCACCGAGACCGACGTGGACGGCTTTCCCGTCTACGAGATCGCCCCGAGAACGGGCGAAAGCCGACGCATCCTTTACATGCATGGCGGCGCCTATGTTTTTCAAATCACGTCCTACCACTGGGGGCTGATCGGCGAGATGGCCGAGCGTCTCGGTTTCGGCATCACCGTGCCGATCTATCCCATCGCGCCCGAGCATGATTTCCATGACATGTTCGGCATGGTCGGCGACGTCTACCGGCGCATGCTCGAAGACACCGACGCCGAGGACATCGTCTTCATGGGCGATTCCGCCGGCGGCAACATGGCCGTCGTGCTGACCATGATGGCGGCCGAGGAAGGCCTGCCTTCGCCATCGCGTCACGTGCTGATCTCGCCCGGCCTCGACATGTCGCTGTCCAATCCGGAAGTGTTCGAGGCCGAGCGCAACGATCCCTGGCTGGGCATCCCCGGCGGACTGGAAGCGATCCGCCTCTACAGCGCCGGCATCGACCGTTCCGACTGGCGCATCAGCCCACTTTACGGCGATCTCTCGGTGCTGCCGAAGACGCTGCTGCTCACCGGCTCGCGCGATCTGCTCAGCCCTGACAACCTGATCTTCGCCGAACGTGCGCGCGCCGCCGGCGTCGAGGTCGACGTCGTCTATGAGGAGGGCATGTTCCACGTCTGGCCGCTGATCGAGATGCCGGAGGCGCGCCGCGCGCGCGACAGCATCGTCAACTTTCTTGCAAGCCCGGCACCGCGCCGGGCTCGGGCGCGACGCGGGACTAAGGCCGCTTTCGCGGGCCGCCCGGCACCCGCCGCTGAATAACTCAAAACTTGCCGGTTTCGCGGAACAGCTCGAACGTCGCGCGGATATGGTCGGCGACGGCCTTCACCGGCGCGCTGGCGTCCGGCGCCACCACCATGGCGAGATTGTAGGTGCCGATCTCCGGCATGCCGTCCTTGGCGCCCAGCGACACCATCTCGTCGCCGAGGAACGACTTCGGCAGCGGCGCCACCGCAAGATCCGCCATGATGGCGGCGCGCTGGCCGGCCGTGTGGGCGCTCATATAGGCGATGCGGTAGTTGCGGCCCTCGCGGCCAAGCGCTTCCAGGGCCCCTGCCCGCCATGCGCAGCCTTCTTCCCACAGCGACACCGGCAGCGGCTCGCGCAGATGCGCGCAGCCGCCCTTGGCGCCCGCCCACACGATCGGCTCGGTCAAAAGCACCTCGGCGCCGATCGCGCTGGTCTTGTAGGAATTGGTGAGCAGCGTGATGTCGAGCGCGCGGTCGTCCATGCGGCGGCGCAGATTGATGCTCTGGTCGATCGTGACGTCGACGGCGATCGACGGGTGCGACTGAGCAAAACGCTTCAGCACGTGCGGCAGCACGCGCTCGCCATAATCATCCGGGGAGCCGAGCCGCACCACGCCGACAATGTCGGGGATGATGAACTTCGACACCACTTCGCGGTTGATCGACAACAGCCGGCGCGCATAGCCGAGCAGCATTTCGCCATCCGTGGTCAGCGTTACCGAGCGCGCGTCGCGCGCGAAGACGGAACGGCCGAGGATGTCCTCCAGCTTCTTGATCTGCATGGAGACGGCCGACGGCGTGCGGAACACAGCGTTGGCGGCGGTGGTGAAGCTGCCCGTCTCGGCAATCGCCACGAAAGTGCGCAGCACGTCGAGATCAAGCAACGGCAAAGGATGATTGAGCGGGGCGTTCATGGCATCTTGCCTTCAATTTTTCTGATGCAATCCATCATTCCATTTCGTTTGATTGAACATCACTCCAGGCGCATAGTCAACTCGATCGATGCAGGATGCTGCCAAGAGCAGCCATGAAACGACCCTGACGCAGTCCTGCAATCGACATGAAATGAAGCTGAAACAGACCTGACTTAACGCAAATGACGGGCGCCTCCCTGCCCGCATCGAGGAGAAAGAAATGTCTATCCTGTCGTCCATCGGTCGGCTTGCGACCGAATTCAGCGCGGCCCGCGCCCGCTACCAGACCGAACGCGCCATCCATGCGCTGCCGTTCGAACTGCAGAAGGATATCGGCTGGCCGGAAGCCGCCGATGCCAAGACCGGCTTGCGCTTCGGTGTCGGAAGCTGGGCCGGAGCGAAGTAATCACGTGTGTATGGAGTTCTGAAGGCCTGCCGCCTCAGTTCGGCAGGCCTTTTTGTTTGTCTCGGGTCTTTTTTATTTGCATTCAAACGACTTTTGCAGCCATGCGGCAGCTGCATGACGCATATGAACCACCCGCATAGCGGGTTAACAAGCCGATTAAAGCCCTGTAAATAATGGGAAATCTTGGGCAAGCTGCCCAAAAATGTCGCAAACCATGTCGCTTTTCATATCAAGCGCTTCGTATTTGCGATTTAGTTTTTGCTGAAGCGAGCCTATATGAGCGTCAGCAAACGAGCTGCCCCACTCCTTAAGCGAAGGCGACCCGTCTGAGCAACCAAATGGAGATGATGATGAAGCTCTTTGCCCGCCTGTTCGCCCGCCGCGAAATGAACCTGACGACCGCTTTGGAGCGTCAGCGCCTCGCCAAGACCATGCCTGGCCAGACCGGCGCCGTGGCCGCTGCCCGTCTCGGCTTCATTGCCTGAGACGATCCGACATGCTGAATTCGACGCCGCCCGGCTCCGCCGAGGCGGCGTTTTCATTGAGAGCAACCGTCGCGAAACGACGAAACGCCTGATGCGCCGGCTCTCGTCGCCCATGCAGCGACGTGCTGTGGTTGCACGAATTGCCCATTTGCGACCCGTGTCGCAAATTTAATCTTCACTTAGCCGTCTACCCGATTGACAGGAATGGTTTTTCCTGTTGTCGCTATGCTGTTCGCGACATCCTGTTCGCGTCATGGCTGCGTGAGGTTTCCCCGTGAATGCCGTAAAGCATGCGATCAAGAGATCGTTTGTATTCTTCCTCATTCCCGATTTCACCATGATCGCCTTCGCGACGGCGCTCGATCCGCTGCGCTCGGCCAACCGGATGCTCGGCTATGAAGCCTATCGTTGGCGGCTGGCCAGCATAGACGGCAAGCCGGTGCGCGCTTCGAACGGCGTCGAATGCGCCGTCAACACCTCGCTCGAGGAAGAGCGCAAGAAGATGGCCGGGCCGGATCGGCCGAACATGGCGATCGTTTGCAGCGGCATTAATGTCGAGCGCTACCACAACAAGTCGGCCTTCGCCTGGCTGCGCGAGGAGTATAATCGCGGCGTCGCCGTCGGCGGCCTGTGCACCGGCGCGCATATCCTGGCCGCAGCCGGTCTCTTGTCCAACAAGCGCTGCGCCATCCATTGGGAGAACCTGCCGGGCTTCTCCGAGGCATTCCCGAAGGCCAATGTGTTTGCCGACCTCTTCGAGGTCGATCAGAACGTCTACACCTGTGCCGGCGGCACCGCCGCGCTCGACATGATGCTGAAGCTGATCGGCGACGATTTTGACGAGAGCCTCGTCAACCGCGTCTGCGAGCAGGTACTGACCGACCGCGTGCGCAGCCCGACCGACCGCCAGCGCCTGCCGCTGCGCGCCCGCCTCGGCGTGCAGAATTCCAAGGTGCTGACCATCATCGAGTTGATGGAGGCCAACCTTGCCGAGCCGCTGTCGCTGATCGAGATCGCCGACCATGTCGATCTGTCGCGCCGGCAGATCGAACGCCTGTTCCGCACCGAGATGGGCCGCTCGCCCGCCCGTTACTATCTGGAGATCCGGCTCGACCGCGCCAGGCACCTGCTCATCCAGTCGTCGCTGCCGGTGGTCGAAGTGGCGGTCGCCTGCGGTTTCGTCTCCGCCTCGCATTTCTCCAAATGCTACCGCGAGCTCTATGCCCGTTCGCCGCAGCAGGAGCGCGTCGACCGCAAGCAATTGCTGGCGGCTTAATCCAATAAGGCAGCGCCATGGTTACAAGCACCGCCCCGAGTGCCGATACACCGCCCGATCGCCGCAGCTTCCCCTTGGATACTGAGAAATGGGAGGCATTCCTGGCGGCGCTCGACGCCCCGGCGCGTGACCTCCCACGCCTAAAGCGCTTGCTGAGCGAGCCGAGCGTCTTTTCCGATCGCGATACAGCCTAAGCTGGTCTGGCTAAGTCTGCGCCGTCCGCATCGCCTCGATGCGGATGTCCTCGGTCAACTGCGCTTTCAGCACCGAGAATTCCGGGCTGGTCTTCAGCGTGTAGTGGCGCGGATGCGGCAGGTCGACCGCCACGTCCGACTTGATGCGGCCGGGCCGGGCGCTCATCACGATCACCCGCGACGCCATGAAGATCGCCTCCTCGATGTCGTGGGTGACGAACAGCACCGTCTTCTTGCGGCGCTCCCAGATGCCGAGCAGCAATTCCTGCATCAGCCCGCGCGTCTGGTTGTCCAGCGCGCCGAACGGCTCGTCGAGCAGCAGGATCGCGGGGTCGTTGGCGAGAGCGCGCGCGATTGCCGTGCGCTGCTGCATGCCGCCCGACAGCTGTTTCGGCCAATGGTTCTCAAACCCCTTCAGGCCGACGAGATCGACATAGGAAGCGACGATCTCTTTGCGCTCGCGCTCGGGCCTGCCTTGCTCGCGCAGGCCGAAGCCGATGTTTTCGGCGACCGTCAGCCAGGGAAACAAGGTGTAGGACTGGAACACCATGCCGCGATCCGGTCCCGGCCTGGTGACCGCCTTGCCGTCGAGCAGCACCTTACCCGTGCTTGGCGCCTCCAGCCCGGCGACGATCCTGAGCAGGGTAGACTTGCCGCAACCGGACGGCCCCAGGATGGTGATGAAATCATTGGCCGCGACCGCGAGATCGACCGGCTGCAGCGCCCGCACCGGCTCCCCGCCCCTGACCCCGGCAAAGGTCCGCGACACGCCCTCGATCAGAAGCTTGCTCACGCCAGGCTCCATGGATAGAGCCAGCGGTTGAGCGCCTTGAAGGCGAAATCGGACAGAAGCCCGATCAGCCCGATGACGATGATGCCGAAGATGATCTGCCCCGTCGCCAGCCGCGACTGGCTGTTGATGATCATGTAGCCGATGCCCGACGAGGAGCCGATCAGCTCGGCGACGATCACATAGGTCCAAGCCCAGCCGAGCACCAGCCGCAGCGTCTCGGCAATCTCCGGCGCGTTGGCGGGCACGACGACGCGCTTGACGACGCCGTTGTCGTTCGCCCCCAGCGTATAGGCGGCCTCGACCAGGTCGCGGCGCGTGGCGCCGACCTTGACCGCGATGATCAAAATGATCTGGAACACCGAGCCGACGAAGATCACCAGGAGCTTCTCCAGCTCGCCGATGCCGGCCCACAGGATGAGCAGCGGGATGAAGGCGGATGCCGGCAGGTAGCGCGCGAACGACACGAACGGCTCGAGGAAGGCTTCGACCGGCTTCCAGGCGCCCATGGCGATGCCGATCGGCACCGCGACGACCGAAGCCAGCACGAAACCGCCGAAGACACGCCAGATGGTGATCAGGATATCCAGCCAGAAGCCATCCTCGGTGAGCAGCCGCCAGCCATCCTTCAGCATCGACAGCGGATCGGCGAGGAAGATCCGGTTCACATGGCCGCCGAGCGTGATCCACGCCCAGAAGGCCACGAACAGCACGAAGAAGGCGATGCCGAGCACGGTTCGCGTGCCCGGCTGAACGGGGTGCAAGGGACGCAACATCAGGCCCTGTCCTTGAGGAGAAAAACCGATGGCGGCCTGGCGCCGCCACCGATTGGAGGACGCGCAATCAGTTGGCGACCGCGCTGGTGTCGGCAAGCGTCGTCACATCAGGCACTTCCTTGATCAACCCCATCTGCAGCAGGAGTTCGGCCGCGGTCTTGGAAAAGTCCTGGAAATCCTTGGTGAAGAACTGCTTGTTCTCCGCCTTGTCGGCCCATTTCAGGTATTTGGCCGAATCCTCGAACTCCTTGGCGGACTGCTTCACGTCGGCGCCCATGATCTCGTAGGATTTCTGCGGGTCCTTCTTGATCAGGTCGAGCGCGTCGAAATAGCTGTCGGCGAGCGCCTTGGCGGCATCGGGATTGGCCTTGAGGAAATCCGGCGTGCAGCCGACCGTATCCAGCACCATCGGATAGTCGAGCGTGGTGGCCAGGATGTGGCCCTGGTCGGTCTTGTCGCGGACTGCCGAAATGAACGGCTCGTAAGTGACGGCGGCATCGTTCTGGCCGGCGAGGAAGGCTTGCGCCGCCGCGTCCGGCTCCAGGTTCACGACCGTGACGTCCTTGGTCGACATGCCGTTCTTGTTCAGCACCCAGGCGAGCAGGAAATAGGGCGAGGTTCCAGGCGCGGACGAGGCGACATTCTTACCCTTGAGGTCGGCGACGGTCTTGATGTCGTTGCGCACGACGATGCCGTCGGCGCCGTAGGATTTGTCGAGCTGGAAGATCTGCTTGGTGGTGACGCCGCTGGCGTTCCACACCATCCAGGTCTCGACCGTGGTCGCCGCGCATTGCAAATCACCGCTGGCGATCGCCAGCGGGCGGCTCGCCTGCGGCACTTTCTTGAGCGTGACGTCCAGCCCGTGCTTTTCGAAAAGCCCGGCCTGCTTGGCCAAAGTCAACGGCGCGAAGCCTGTCCAGCCGCTGATGCCGATGGTGAGCGACGTGGCGGCCATCGCCGGCACGCTGAGCACGGCGGCCGCCGTCAGCGCCGCCGCGAAAATGGTGGTCCTGTTCATTGTGGTTCCCCTTTTTTGTGGTGAGCGCAAATTGTCTCACAGACGCCAAAAGGCTTGTCAATGAAGCAGACGCCGCTCTCGACGATGGTCCAATCCGACGCTTCCCGATCCGTCAGGGCATGCCCCGGCCGCGGTTGCGCCACATCTTCTCGCCAGCCAGGCAGTCGGCGGCAGGTTTGTCGTCGGCGAGCACGACCGGCGGATGCGCGGCCTCTTCCGCCGCCCATTGCGGCGAAGCGGGGCCGGCAAGCTCAAGCACCAGCTTACGGCGGATCGCTTCGGGGAACTGCGTCCAGTCATTGACCGGGATCATGAAGGCGCCCGGTCCGCCAATGACGCAGTCGCTGTAATAACGGTCGAGATTTTCCACATCGAAGGCGCCGCTGAAACCGCCGCGCGTCATCAGCGGCAGGCCGTTGATGGTGATGCCTTGCCTGACCACCTCGTCGCGCGTGAGGTCGACCGGCGCGCCCTGGTTGTTGGGTCCGTCGCCCGAAACGTCGATGACGCGCTTCGTGCCTTGAAAGCCACTCTCGGCGAACAGGTCGCTGCCGAAGCTCAGCGCGCCGGAGATCGAGGTGCGCCGGGCGCTGTCCGGCGGCCGTGCATTGAGTTGCGCCACCACCCTCTCGGCGTCGGCGCGATTGGCGATCACCGTCCACGGCACGATGACGCGCTGCCAGGTCGTGCCCGCCCATTCGACATAGGTGACGGCGATCTTGCCATAGGCGCCGTCGGCGATGGCCTTCAGCACATTGTCATGCGTCAGCGCCGCCGCATAACCGTGGCGCTGGATCTCCAGCTCGGCCGGCGACATGGAAAGCGAAACGTCGACCGCCAGCACCAGTTCGACATCGACCGGCTCGGCGGGAGAAGCTGGCGGCGCCAGCCAAAGCGCCAGCGCCAGCGCGGCACTGCCTGAAAGGATATGCCTTGCACGGGCATAAGCAGACATGGAGGAAGGTTAGGCGAAAATCGCCGCGCGCAAAAGCCGGGAATTCCGGGGCGCCGGGTTCCGACCGCGCGGGACCTTCCTAGAAATAGCGCGCGAGATTCGAACGGATGCGTTCCAGCACTGTATCGCCGGAAAGGTCGGGCACGAATTTCACGCCGGTGATCGCCTCATAGGCCTGGATATAGACCGCCGAGGCCTGGTTGACGATTTCGTCCGGAATTTTGGGAATCGGGTCCTTGTAGGGATCGCAGCGCGCCGACACCCACGAGCGGACAAAATCCTTGTCGAAGCTCTGCGGCCGCCCGCCGCTTTCGACCGCCTCGTCGTAGCTCGCCGCGATCCAGTAGCGGCTGCTGTCGGGCGTGTGGATTTCGTCCGCAAGCACGATGGTGCCGTCCGGCGCTGTGCCGAATTCATATTTGGTGTCGGCCAGGATCAGGCCGCGTTCGGCGGCGCGCTGCTGGCCGCGCGCGAACAACTGCAGCGCATAGCGCGATACGGTGTCCCACTGCGCCTGCGTGAGCAGCCGCTCTGCGATGATCTCGGCTTCCGACAGCGGCTCGTCATGGCCGCCATGGGCAGCCTTGCTGGTCGGCGTGATGATCGCTTGCGGCAGCTTTTCGTTGTCGCGCAGCCCATCCGGAAAACTGTGGCCGTAGAAGCTCCGCTCGCCCTTCCTGTACTTGGTCAGGATCGAGGTGCTGGTGGTTCCCGCGAGATAGCCGCGCACCACGATCTCGACCGGCAGCATGTCGAGCCGCGTGCCGACGACGACATTGGGGTCAGGATATTCCAGCACATGGTTGGGACAGATGTCGGCGGTTTCCTCGAACCAGTAGCGCGCCGTCTGGGTCAGCACCTCTCCCTTGAACGGGATCGAGGCCAGGATCGTGTCGAAAGCGCTCAGACGATCGGTGGCGATGATGATGCGGCGCCCGTCCGGCAGATCGTAATTTTCGCGCACCTTGCCATTGTAGCGGTTGGGCAGTTCGGGAATGAAGGCGTCGGACAGGATGCGCATGGACGTGTTGCTTTCACGGGCTTCTGATCGGGCCACATAAGCCGCTGGCCCCCTGTACATCAAGCCGGATGCTGCGGAACGGGCTTCTTGTTGCCGGCAGCGCGAAACGCCCGCCAGTTCGGCCCGAAGGACGGCGGAATCCACACCAGGATACCGGCTGTGGCCGCAGCCACAATGACCGCGAAACGCAGTATGGAAAGCACGACGCCGCAGAAGCCGACGATCCGCGTGGCGGTATCAGTGCCGAAGCGCGGCACAAGCAGATGCCTGGCGATCGCTCCGCCATCGAGTGGATAGGCCGGAAGAAGGTTGAGAATGGCCAAAACCGCATTCACCAGGGCGCCAAGCCAAAGCGTCCACTCAAGAAGCGTGCCCGGTCTCGGCAGCGGCGAACTGAAAAGACCGTCCGGATCGACCGGCAACAAGGGCCGGGCAAAAAGGTAATAGGCAGTTGCGAAACCCGCCGCCAGGACGATGTTCACCAGCGGCCCGGCGAAGGAGATCCACGCCCAGCCATAATGCGAAGCCACGCCGGGCTTGAACCAGGCAATTCCGCCGAAGAGGTAGAGGTCTATCCGTTGGGTGCCGATGCCTTGTCGCCGCGCTGCCCAGACATGGGCAAGCTCATGCAGAAACACCGACAGGAACAAAAGCGCGGCAAAGACGAGGGTATGGGTTAGAGCGGCCTGTGGACGCCTCGACCACTCATGCAGGAACGGCAAGGCGGCGGGAATGGCAAAGGTCCAGCTGACGCGAACGGCAACGTTCCCCTTCATCGTGAAGACGAATGCGTCGTTCTTCCTGTCCCAGCCGAACCACTGCAAGCTGACCACTCCGCCCAGCGCAACGCTATGCGAGAATCCTGCCGCGCAAAAGCAAAAAGCCCGACCGAGGTCGGGCTTTGCGTTCATCGCCTAGCTCTCAGCTTCTCGGCTTGAGGTTCTCCGGGTCATAGAGCGGCTTGTAGCCGACGCCGGCCACCTCGACCGGATAGGTTTCGCCAAAATACTCGACCTGCAGCTTGCGGCCTTCCTGGGCGAAGGCCCAGGGCAGATAGGCGAGCGCGATGTTCTTGCCGATCGTCGGACCATAGGCGACGGAGGTGGTGAAGGAGCGGCGGCCAAGCTCGTCGACCAGCGTCTCGCCGGTCGCGGGGTCCTGCACCGGCATGGTGCCGACCGGATAGCGCGCGACGCCCTTGGAATCGGTGTTCTCGGTCATCACCAGCGTGCACAGCATCGCCGGCTGGTGCTCGCGGGCGCGATATTCCAGATGCTTGGCCTTGCCGCAGAAGTCGTTCTCCTTGACCTTCGGGCGGGCAAGGTCGGCCTCGAGCAGATTGTACTCGGTGAGCAGGTCGGCGTTCTGCAGCCGCAGGCTCTTTTCCATGCGGCGCGTGTTGGCGTAGGTCTCGACGCCGAAAGGCATGACGCCGGTCGAGCGCAGCGCATCCCAGACGGCCAGCCCGTCCTCGTAACGCATATGCAGTTCCCAGCCCTGCTCGCCGACATAGGAGATGCGGAAGGCGGTGACGTCCTTGCCGCCGATGCGGATCGGCTTGATCGCCGCGAACGCGAAATTCTCCGGGGTCAGGCCGTTCGGGTCCTCGACCACCTTCTGCAAGGTCGTGCGGGCGTTCGGCCCCCAGATGCCGATGGTGACGTATTTCTCGGTCACGTCGGTGACGGTGGCATCGAACCCTTTGTCCTGCGCGGTGCGCTGCATGTAGCGGAAGTCGCGCGGGCCAGCGTCGGCGCCGTCGATCACGCGGCAGCGGTCGGCCATGCGGATGACGGTGAAGTCGGCGCGCACCATGCCTTCCTCGTCGAGGAAGTGGGTGTAGATGCCCTTGCCGATATTGTTGTCGCCGCCGATCTTGGCCGCGCACAGCCATTCGAGCAGCGCGACATGGTCGGGGCCTTCGACGTCATACATCGAGAAGTGCGAGAGGTTGACGATGCCGCAATCCTCGCTCATCGCCAGATGCTCGGCATTGGAGACGCGCCAGAAATGGCGGTTGTCCCATTCGTTCTCGCGCACCGGCACGCGGTTGCCGTACTTCTCCAGCAGGTGCTCATTGGCGGCGTAGCCGTGCGCGCGCTCCCAGCCGCTCAGCTCCATGAAATAGCCGCCGAGCTCCTTCTCGCGCTCCCAGAACGGCGAGCGGCGGATGTTGCGGCCCTTGGAGAAGGGCTCGCGCGGATGCACCGCCGGATTGTAGACCTTCATCGCCGTCTCGGTGCAGCGATCCCAGATAAACTGTTCCTGCGTCTGATGCGGGTAGAAGCGCGAATAGTCGATCGCATGATGGTCGACCTCGGTCCTGCCATCGGTCATCCAGTCGGCGATCAGCTTGCCCATGCCCGGGCCGTCCTTGACCCAGATGGCGACCGCGTACCACAAGCCCCTCACCTTCTGGCTTTCGCCCATGGACGGGCCGCCATCGGTGGTCACCTGTAAGAGACCATTGAAGGAATGGCCTTCATTGTAGCCAAGCTCGCCCAGGATCGGCGTCAGCTCCATGGCGCGCTCCAGCGGCGCCATGATCTGCTCCATGTCGAGATCGCGCTGCGACGGCGACAGCCGCGCCTGGTCCTTTTCGAGAAGATCGCGCGGGTGGCAGAGACGCGGATTGGTCTCCTCGTAATAGCCCCATTCGATCTGGCCGCCCTCCGCGGTCTTGGGATCGCCGGTGTCGCGCATATAGGCCGAGTTGCCCTGGTCGCGCAGCAGCGGCCAGCCGATCTCCTTGCCGGTGCCGGCGAACTCGTTGTAGGGGCCGAAGAAGGTGAGCGGATGGTCGATCGGCATGACCGGCAAATCCTCGCCGACCAGAGCCGCGGTCAGACGGCCCCAGATGCCGGTGCAGACCACGACATAATCGGCCTCGATCGTGCCGCGCTCGGTCACCACGCCCTTGATACGGCCGTTCTCGACGATCAACTCCTTGGCCGAAGTGTTGGCGAAAGCCTGAAGCTTGCCGGAAGCCACCCCTTGGTCGACCAGCTTGCCGGCCACCGTCTGCGAGCGCGGGATGACGAGACCGGCATCCGGATCCCAAAGGCCGCCCTGCACCAGATGCTCCTCGATCAGCGGGAATTTTTCCTTGATCTCGGCCGGCTCGATCAGCCGCGCGCGGGTGCCGAAGGATTTGGCCGAGGCGATCTTGCGCTTGATCTCGTCCATGCGGGCGTCGTCGCCGACGCGCGCCACTTCGAGACCGCCGACGCGCGCGTAATGACCCATCTTCTCGTAGAAATCGATCGAGTAGAGCGTGGTCCAGCACGACAGGAAATCATGGCTGGTCGTGTAGCAAAAGTCCGAGGCGTGCGCCGTCGAGCCGATATCAGTCGGGATGCCCGACTTGTCGATGCCGACGATGTCGTCCCAGCCGCGCTCGATCAGGTGATGCGCGACCGACGCGCCGACGATGCCGCCCAGGCCGACGATGACGACCTTCGCCTTTTTCGGAAACTCTGCCATTGCCCGCGACTCCAAGGGGATAGACGGGCGCGTTTGCGCGCCCTTCGAATGGCGCACAATATGCAGAGGACGCGGATTGAGCTACCGCCTGTTTGCGACACGCCGCAAGTGCGGCGCGACGGCTCGTGCAGGGGTGTTTCTTTTCAGGCGAAGGCCCAGATGTCCTCGGCCTGGAAGCCGACCTGGTAGCCCGCGGTCTTGAGCTTGACCACGACCTGGCCGATCTCGGCGGCCGGCAGTGCGCCGACCTCGATCTTGATCATGCCGGGGCGGTAGCGCTCGAGGTCGAGCTGGTCGAACACCATCCAGTCGGCGCCCTCGCAGTCGACCAGGAAAGCGTCGATATGGCGGATGCCGTTGCGGTCGAGCAGCGTCTGCAAGGTCTCCGACGGCACCTCGATGTCCTTCAGATGCGGCGCAAACTTGTTGAAGTTGGCGTCGGCCTCGCCCCAGGCGTTCTTGCCCGACATCAGGTTGGTGTCGGTGACCGACGAGCAGCCGATAAACTCGATCGGCAGCGTGCCGGCTTCGAGCGCCGCGGCATCGAAGGTGTGGACCGTGATCGTGCCCTTGGTCCTGGTCACCGCCACCGGCTCGATGACGAAGCGGCCGGTATCCGGGTAATTGGCGCGAAGCCGCTTCTGATTGTAGGGGATCGGCTCGACCAGCATGGCGCGCGCCCCGGGAATCCGGTGCAGCCAGGGCGTCACGTCGTCGAACAGCGCGCCGTCGCAGGCCCCGACATTGACCATCTGGAACGGTTGGCCACTGCCGCCGAAACGTGCCTTGAGCGCCGCCTTGGCCAGGAACTTCGTACCGCGCAAGGAGGGGCCGCGATCGAGCAGGCCGGCCGGAAGACCGAGCGACAGAAGAACACGCGCGAGGCTGGACAGCGAGCTCATGACTTGTCTCCGGGAATGACCTGCAGCGCAGCGCGCCGGCCGCCCTGGCTTGCCGATGCCCACAGCGCCATCAGCGGCGCGGTAAGCAGCAGGAAGGGCGGCAAAAGGTTGGGGAAATAGATGCGGGTGTCGTGGATGGGGAAAACGGTGAACTTCGCCAGCACGCCGAGTACCAGCGCCGCCAGCAGGACACCGGCGCGGCGGTCGAGCCGGAAGCCGGCGCGGTTCAAGCCGAACCAGCCGGCCAACGCCAGGACCGAGACGCCGACCCAGCTGTTGGTGCTGATGGCGCGCACCACCGACGCGGCGAAAGCCTTGAGATAGGCGGTCACCGAAAATGGCGGCTCGAACCCGTCCATATTGTAATGCTGCTCGATGCTGGAGAACCAAAGATGTGGCCACCAGCCGGGATGCTGGGCCCAGTGCGATATGGCGAAATAGGCGATGAAGGACGCCGCGAAACCAGCCAGCGCCCCCCATGCCCGCTCGCGGAAAGCGATGAGCAGCACCGCGAAAATGGCGAGGAAGACGATGTTGTCCGGCCGCGCCATGAAGGCCAGGAACAGCAGGATCGCCGTCGCCGCCTCGCGCTTGCGCATATAGGCAAAGGCCCCGCCGAGGAACAGCGCCGAGCATAACAGGTCCGGCGTCGAGGCGCGCGCCGCGTCGCCGAAATCGGCCATGATCAGGATCGCGCCGACGACCGGCGCCAGCGCCAGCGCGCCTTGTGCGCGCAGCCAGGCGAGCGTGATGGCGCCGAACAGAAGCACCGAGAACACCTGCACCAGCCGCATCGCCTCGACCGGCGAGACGGCATGGCTGAGGCTGGACAGGACCTCCGCATAGAGGAACTTGATCCGGTACATGCCGAGCAGCGAATGGAAGTCGGCGGCGTTGTCGCTCATGTGGCTGCGGAAGCCGCCGCCATCGTCGGTCAATGTCTTGTAGTCGCCGGCCGACACGCCGGCCTTGACCGTGCTGTAGGCATAGTCATGCAGCGCCTGCGGATCGGGATAGGCGCCCTCCTCGGCGATCGCCAGATAGGGCAGCATGTCCCAGTTGGCGTCGGGCATGAACCAGGCGGTCGCGGCGGTCAGCAGGATATACAGCGAAAAGGTGATCGCCCCGATCGATGCGGCCCATTTCGCGTAAGCCCCCTCGCCCCACGCCAGGCCGGCGCCGGTCAGCCGTTCCAGCGGATTGGTCGGAGCGGACGGCCTGGTCAGCATGCTCGGCGGCCTCTACTTGCCGACCTGGCTTTTCACGAAATCCTTCACGATTCCCACGATGCCGCGCGACAACAGGCTGTCGAAGGCATCGACGAAGCGGTCGACATGCTCGGGCTGGCACATCAGCGGCGGCTCGAGCCGGATGACGTTGCGGTTGTACTCGGTGAAGGCGACGAGCACGTCGTAGTCGCGCAACAAGAGCGAGCCGACGAAGCCCGACAGCGAGCCCTTCAGCTTGTCGTCGAGCACGCTCACCACCGGGCGCAGCACCATGGGCAGGGTCTGCGAGAAATCGTGGAACTCGAGCCCGATCATAAAACCCTTGCCGCGCACGTCCTTGATGATCTTCGGATATTTTTCCTTGAGCGCCCGCAGCCGCTGCAAAAGGTACTCGCCGGTCGAGGCGGCGTTGTCGATCAGCCCCTCGTCATAAAGCACGTTGATGCCCTCGATCGCGGTGACGCAGGCCTCGCCCATGCCGCCGAACGTCGCCATGGCGTGAATCATCGCCGTCTTCGGCGTGCCATAGGCCTTCATGTAGACCTCGCGCCTGGCGATCATGGCGCCGACGGCCGCCTTGCCGGCGCCGAGCGACTTGGCCAGCGCCGTCACGTCCGGCACCACGCCATAATGCTCGAAGGCATAGAACCGGCCCGAGCGGCCATAGCCGCACTGCACCTCGTCGGCGACCCACAGCACGCCATGCCGGTCGCACAGCGCGCGCAGCTTCTGCCAATATTCCGTCGGCGCCTGGATGATGCCGCCGCCGCCCTGGATGGTTTCGAGCACGATGACGCCGATCTCGGGATCGCTCTTGAACAGCCGCTCGACGGCGTCGATGTCGGCGAAGGGAACGCGCACGACATTGTCGGCCACCTTGAAGTCGGCGCGGTAGAGCTGGCCGTCGGTGATCGCCAGCACCCCCTTGGTCTTGCCGTGGAAGGAATTCTCGGCATAGACGATTTTCGACCGCTTCGGGCCTGCAGCGCGCTCGGCGAGCTTCACCGCCGCTTCCATGGCCTCCGAGCCGGACGAGCCGAGGAACACCATGTCGAGGTCGCCGGGCGAGCATTTGGCGATGTTGTGCGCAAGCGCTGCCGCATACTGCGACATGAAGGCAATCGCGATCTCCTGGCGCTTCTCCTCCTGGAATTTCCTGCGGGCTTCCAGGATGCGCGGATGGTTGTGGCCGAAGGCCAGCGAACCGAAGCCGCCGAAGAAATCGAGGATCTTGCGGCCGTTCTGGTCGATGTAGAACATGCCCTCGGCGCGCTCGATCTTCACCTTGTGGAAGCCGAGCAGCTTCATGAAATGCAGCTGTCCGGGGTTGAGATGCGCCTTGAACAGGTCGGTGATGCGGGCGACGTCCATCGCCTTGGCCTGCTCGACGCTGATCAGGTCGGGCTTGGCGATCGAGGTTGGCGAGAGCGCCGGCGCGTCGACCAGCGTGCGCGCGCCCGTGTGTTCCGGCTTGGCCATGACGGTCATCTGAAATCTCCCCTTCGCGCTCTATTCGGCAGGCACGTGTCTGGTGGCGACGGCGTGGCCGTCCTTCTTGGCGCGGTATTCGCTGTAGGCCGCGATCAGCATGTCCTCGTCGCGATATTGCGGCACCCAGCCAAGCTGGCGCTCGGCCTTGGACACGTCGAGCACGCATTCCTCGTCGGCGATCAGATACTGTTCCGGATCCATGATCGGCATGTTGAGCAAATCGAGCAGGTCGAGCGTGCGCTTGACCGCCCAGCCCGGCGTCGACAGCAGGATCGACCTCGAGCCGGCATGGCGGATCAGGTCGCCGAGCAGTTTCTTGACCGGTGGCGGATTGAGGGAGCCGAGATTATAGGCCTCGTTCGGCACGCCGGCTTTCCAGGCCGCGCGGGCGGCCTCCGCGCAGTCGAACACCGAGATGAACTGATAAGGGTTCCGGCCCGAGCCGATCATCGGCACCGGAAGATTCCAGTCGATCAGCTTGAACAGCTTTTCCAGGATGCCGAGGCGTCCGGGGCCGATGATCAGGCGCGGCCTGAACAGCGAGATCGACATGCCGCGCTTGCGCCATTCGGCGGCAAGTTCCTCGGTCTTCAGCTTCGACAGCCCGTATTCGCCGAGCGGCGAGACCGGATGATCCTCGGTCATCGGCAGCACCATCGTGTGGCCGTAGATCATGTCGGTCGTATAGTGGACCAGTTTCGCGGCGCCGGCCCTGTCCATCGCCTGTATGATGTTCTCGGTGCCGTGGAAATTCACCGGGAAGAAGAAATCATGCCGCTTGGCGCGCACCTGGATCGGCGACAGCATCTTGGCCGACAAATTGTAGACCATGTCGTCGGCCTTGAGCCCGGCCGCCGCGACCGAGGCCGGATCGGTGACGTCGCAAGTGACGAAACGCATGGAGCGGTAATGCGGCAGGTCGCTCTTGACGATGTCGGCGACGACGACGGTCTCGCCGTCCGCGACAAGCTTGGGGGCAAGGTGACGGCCGACGAAGCCGTCGCCGCCGAAAATCACATGTCTCATCGAACGATCTCGCTTGTGCCGATCTTGTCGGGGGTGATGGATGCGGTCTGGTCCTCGTGCCCGCGGCCGCCCATCTCCCGGCCACTCTGCGCGATCAGGATCGTGCCGACGCAGATGCAGGCGATGCCGGCGATGCGCCAACCATTGAGGTCCTCGCGGAAGACGAAATAAGCAAAGATCGCCACTGCGACATAGGCGAGGCTGAGGAACGGATAGGCGAAGCTGAGCTCGACCTTGGACAGCACGTAAAGATGCGACGCCATCGAGATGACGAAGGTGCAGAGACCCAGGAACACCCAGGGGCTGAACACGATCTGCAAGAGCTTGACGAGCGGATTGACGCCTTCGAAGGAGAGCGGCCCCATCGACATCATGCCCTGCTTCAGCATCAGCTGCGCCGCGGCATTGGTCATCACCGTGAAGAGAATGAAGATTATGTATTTCATTGTTGCCACCCCGCCCCTTGGGCGGTCCTATTACAAACCTGCAAATATTTCGTGAAGCCCAGACGGTATTTTGAGTGAACCATGGCGTAACGCTTCGTTTACCGTGATTTATTCGATTTTTATCTATTCCGCGGCTTCCGAGAACCTCTCCTTACATCCAGTTTTTTCGCCGTCCGCATCCAGAAGCTCGACAGGAAGGCTGGGTCGCGGAGCGCCTCCATCTGCTGCCATTGCGGGAACGACGCGGCAAAGATCTCAGGCCCCATCCGGGCGTCCTTGTAGGGGTTCACCGCCCCGCCCGCTTCGACCGCTATGCGGTCGAGTTCGGTGAGCAGCCGCAACGTCCTTTCGCCCCGGTTGGGGAAATCGAGCGTCAGCGTGTAGCCAGGCCGCGGGAACGACAGCAGCGCCGGCGAGCGGACATCGCCGAAGCGCTTGAGCACTGTGAGGAACGAGCCCTCGCCCGCCCGCCGTGCTGCCTCGAGCAGCACCGGCACGATGCGACGCGCATTGGCTTCCGGCGCCACGCTTTGGTGCTGGAAAAGCCCGCGCGGCCCGTAGAGCCGGTTCCAGTCGCGGATGCCGTCGAGCGGAAAGAAGAAACCCTGATAGCTCGCCTGGCGCGGAGTCGCGGACTTGCCCTTTTTCCAGCGATAGGCCGCATTGAAGGCGGTGAGGAAAGGCCGATTGAGGACATTGAAGGGCGGCAGCACCGGCACGGAAAGCCGGCTGCCGGCGCGCGCGGCGGCGTGCGAGCCGTGCTCGGCATGGTTGCCGGTGAACAAAAGCCCGCGCCCGCGCTCATGGCCGCCGGCAAGCTGATCGATCCAGGCGACGGCATATTCATTGGCCTGGTCGGCAGCCTCGGCAAGATCGAAGAATTCGCCGAGATCGCGAAACCGTGTCGCCTTTTCCATTATGTCGAGCGAGGGCACCCGCATCAGCTTGATCGATGCCGAAAGGATCAGTCCGGTCAGCCCCATGCCGCCGATCGTTGCCGCGAACAGGCGGACATTGTCGGTCTGCGAGCAGCGATAGGTTCGGCCGTCGGACCGAAGCAGCGTCAAGGCTTCGACATGGCAGCCGAAGGTGCCGCGCCGATGGTGGTTCTTGCCGTGGACGTCATTGGCGATCGCGCCGCCCAGCGTCACGAACTGCGTGCCTGGAACCACGGCCGGAAAGAAGCCGTGGGGTGCGGCGTGGGCGATGATGTCGCAAAGCAGCGTACCGGCATCCGCTTCGAGCACGCCGGTCTCGGCGTTGAAGGAACGGACACGGTTGAGCGGCCGCATGTCGACCACCATGCCGGCATCGTTCTGGCAACTGTCGCCATAGGAGCGGCCATTGCCGTAACCGAGCAGCGATCCGGCTTTCGCCTCGCCGCGCTTCAGCAAGGCGATCGCCTCGTCCGCCGGGATCGCCTTGCGCGCCGGCGGGGTCGCCAGCCCGAAGCTGCCGAAGCGCTCGTGCCCCATCACCATCCTCCGGCGACGAGGAAGACCGCGCCGATGGCGACGACGATCTGGCTGCGCCAGTCGCGGATGATGAAGACGACCGGATCGTCATGCATCTCGTCGCGACGGGCGAGGATCCAGACGCGCATCGTGAGGTAGAGCACGATCGGCGCCAGCGGCCATATCAGCCAGGGATGCGGATAGAGCTCGCGCACCGCCGGGCTGTCCATATAGAGCGCCAGGACCAGCGCCGAGGAGAAGGCGGAGGCCATACCGGCCTGGGCGACGATTTCCTGGTCCTCGGTGCGATAGCCGCGGCCGGCGATGCGCTCGCCCGGAGGAATGGCCGTGGTGCGCAGTTCGACGAAGCGCTTCACCAGCGCCAGCGACAGGAAAAAGAAGATCGAGAAGGCGAGCAGCCAGAAGGAGACGTCGACGCCGGTGGCCGCCGCACCCGCCAGCACGCGGATCGTGTAGAGGCCCGCAAGCGTCAGCACGTCGACCAGAAGCATGCGCTTGAACGACAGCGAATAGGCGGTGGTGACGGCCATATAGCCCAAAAGCACGCCCAGGAATTCGATCGGCAGGAACAGGCTGGCGGCGATGCCGATCGCGAGCAGCGCGACGATCGCGCCGAGGCCGAACGGAATGGACAACGCACCGCTGGCGAACGGCCGGTTGCGCTTTGTCGGATGCTTGCGGTCGAGCGCTAGGTCGAAGAAGTCGTTGAGGATATAGATGGCGGACGCCACGGCGCTGAAGGAGACGAATGCCAACAGGCACTGCCAGATCATGTTCGGGTTGAAATATTCGTGCGACAGCACCATCGGCACGGCGATCAGCACGTTCTTCAGCCACTGATGCATGCGCAGCATCTTGACGTAGGTCCTCAGCGTCGGCTTCGGCGCGGGCATGGCCTCGGCTTGATGCGCCGCCTGCCAGCGCCGGGCGCTGCGGTCAGGCGCCACCACGAGCGCGTTGCGCGCGGCGTCGAACACTTTGAGATCGTGCCGGCTGTTCCCGGCGTAGTCGAAGCCCGCATCGCCATAGGCAGCGACAAGTGCCGCGCATTTCTTGGCCGAGGTCATGTTGTGCGGGCCGTCGGTCGCCAGCACGCGATCGAAGATGCCGAGATGCGCCGCGATCGCCTCCGCGAACTTGCGCGGCGTTCCTGTCGCCAGCACGATCTTGCGACCCTCCCGGTGCTCGGTGCGCAACCGGTCAACAAAGTCCTGGCGGTAAGGCAGCGAGGCCGGGTCCATGTCGACGCGGCCGGCGATTTCCTGCTTCAGCCGAGCCGGCCCGCCGGTCAGCCAGAGAGCCAGGAGAAAGAGATAGAGCGGGTTTTTCTTGAGCAGGATGAACAGGCCTTCCCACAGAAGGTCCGTTGCAATCAGCGTGCCGTCGAGATCGACCGCAAGCGGAATTGCGTTCCTGTCCGACCTCGCGTCCATTGTCCTGCCCCGATCGAGCGCAGGATCCCGAAATTCCGATTAACGGAAAGATCACGCGCCAACTCAACCCACGCCGATGCCGGCGTCCTCGGGTCGGATATAGCCGGTCATGACGCAGCGAACGTTAAAACGCTCGGTTGTAACGCGTGGTCTTACCGGTTTTTCGGCGTCATCGTTAAGCGTCGGCTACCGGAAACGATAAAAGGCCGGACATCGGTCCGGCCTTTGCCAATCTTGCGGTGAAGTTTACTTGATGCGGGCCGCGCCGCCCGAAATTTCGACCGTTTCCGAGCCGGTCAGGGCTTCGAGGTCACCATTGGGCAGGGTGACGAAGCAGCCGTTCGAGCAGAACTCCACCGTCTCGCCGGCGGCAAGCGTCAGCTCGCTCTTGGCACCACCTTCGGTCACGACCAGGGTCCGCGTCTGAGCGTCCCTGTTGATCGCGCTGGCGGCGAAAGCCGAACCGCCCAAGGCCAGCAAAGCGATGGCGGCAACGACAGACTTCCACATTGCAATTCCGGTGTTTCACACACCGCCTCTGTTCAAATTTGCAAGGCATTCTCGCCCTTTGCATCGAAGCTTATATGAGATGTTACCTGAACCGCAACTGAATGCCGCATTCATGCCACAATCGGTTTCGGCGGACGTATTTAGTAGAAGCGGCTCGCTGGCGATGGGCCGCGCGGCTTCAAAATCAGGTCTGCTAAGAGAGCAGGGACTCGTTTGCGGGCGTTGTTATATTCTTGAAGACGCTCAAGCCCCACGCCAACTCGGCAAAATGATCAGCAGCACTTTGAAAAACCGGCTCCGCAAACGTAACGGTTATAACCGAGCCGTCGGTGGAAACAGAGGAGTTTGGGAACATCTTTTCAGCGATAGATCGCGTAATTAATGTCGCGTTTTCTCGCTCCTTAGAGCCGTATCGTTTGTCAAAATGAAGTGAAATTGATCCAAATCGAAAATCAGATATATTTGAATCCAATCTCTTCGATCCAAAATTTTCAATTTTTGACATTTTTTGACTTAAATTGTCTAACTGCTGCTGGATGAGAATATATTCCGGCGTAGAAGTTTCCGGTATTTGCACAACACCCCGCGCTCTAATAACCGGGTTGTCTGCCTTATAGGCAGAATCGATCACAGCAGAAATCGATGCAGTGAGATTTGAACGGGCTACCTTAAGGTCTACTGGATCTGCGTAATCGAAAGGTATCGCCCGGTACAATTTAACGTCAAATGGGATTGCAGTTCCTTTCTTAAACATATGAATAATAGGCAATTCCTTCATGTGACGAATACCCATCTCGTAAAACGCATTGGGATTCAGCTCAGACATATCTGCTATCACAAGGTCATCATCTAGAAGGTGTCCAATTATCTGAGCGTCTATCATGCCAGGCTGATCGATTTTATCCGACCTAAAAACTGTAAACTGATCTCTGAAATTATGATCAAGGACGTGCTCGATGATCTCGTGTAAAAGCCAATCGGCGTGTCGTCTGGTAGCGCTTCCATCCTCTCCAATTGGGCAAACAACGAAACAGGATTTCTTCTTAGAAACGCCCTTGTCAGATTTGTCGCCAGTCATTTTCCGCCCCCGCTGATGTGCCAAGGTCGCCCGCATTTTTGGAAAAAGCAAGCAGCTGAACGAGACGCGAAAGAATGGAGCAATGCAGAAGCATCGCTTTGCTTCGTCAATTCGAATCCGAGTGCGCGACCCGTTAGGGGCTTATCGGAAGTCTCTCAGCCCGGGTCTGGCTTGCGGCCCTTCCGTTTCATCTTGGCCAGCCGCTCCCGCTCCGCCGCAGCCTCCGCTTCCAGCTTCTGGCGCTCGGCGAATTCGGCCTCGATCTTGTCGTCGTCGATCGGCCAGGCTTCGTGCTTCTTGCTCTCGACCACGGCGCGCGGCGTCGAGGGAATCTCGACCTGCTCCTCCTCGAAGACATCGAAGATGGCGAAGCGGATGTCGTTCTGCACGACGCTGCCGTTCATGACGTCGGCGACGAACACGCGGATTTCGAATTCGAGCGCGGCCGCCCCGAAATTGGCGAAGAGAACGAACGGCTCGGGGTTTTTCAGCACCATCGGATGGGCGCGCGCAATGTCCATCAGGATGGCATGGACTCGCTTGACGTCGCTGCCATAAGCGACGCCGACCTTGATGTCGATGCGCCCGAGCTTGTTGCGATGCGTCCAGTTGCCGACCGCATTGTTGATGAGGTTCGAGTTGGGCAGGATCACCGCCTGGCGCTGGAAGGTCTCTATCTCCGTGGCGCGCACGCTGATCTTCCTCACCGTGCCGCTGACGTCGCCCGCGACGATCCAGTCGCCGACCTTGAACGGCCGCTCGGCAAGCAGGATAAGACCCGAAACGAAGTTCGAGACGACGTTCTGCAGGCCGAAGCCGATACCCAGCGAAAGCGCGCCGGCAACCAGCGCCAGGTTCGAAAGATCGATGCCCGCGGCCGAGATGCCGACCAGGCCGGCAAGCGCGACGCCCGCATAACCGACGCCGAGGCGAATGGAGTTGCGTACCCCGGTATCGACTTTGCCGCGCGCCATCACCGAGCCATCGAGCCAGCCCTGGAACCAGCGGGTCAGGAAATAGCCGATGACGAAGACGACGATACCGGTGAGGATGCCGAGGAAGGAGATCGTCACCGAGCCGATCTGGACACCGGTGGCGAGCTTATAGGCCCAGGCCTGGATGTCGCCGGGCTGGAAGCCCCACATCAAAAGGATCAGCGGCAGGAAGATCAGCACGATCATCAGGTTGATGGCGATGCTGACCACCAGGCCGAGCTGGTCGAGGGCGGTGTCCTCGTAGCTGGAATTTTCCGAGAGCCATCGCCCGACCGAAGTGTCGGCGAAGCCGCCCTCCTCCCCGATCGCGCGGGCCGACAGGAAGCCGATATAGGCCGTCACCAGCACGGTGCCGGTCACCACGACCTGGAACGAGACGAAAAGCGCCAGGCCGATATAGCCGAGCAGCGCCGCCGCGATGGTGAACAGGCCAAGCCCGATGGCAAGGAAGCGAAGCCATGCCGGCCAGGGGCGCCATGAGCCGTCAGCCGCCCTGAACGGCCGCAGCAGCCCCATCAGGATCAGGATGACGCCGACGATGATAGTGCCGACGAAACCCCTGGCGATCGTCAGCGAAAGCGGCGAACCCATTTTCTCGTTGACGACCGCGAGGAAGTAGTTGAGGCCGAGCACGATCGCCATGGCGGTCGTCAGCCCGACGAGCCAGCGCGCGGGGCCGGTCGCGACCGGGATCAGGCGCCAGTTGGGCAGGCGCGGTTCGAGCGCCGCGTTGGTCAGCCGGTTGACACAGAAAACCATGCCGATCACCGTCAGCAAGGCATTGAGGAACGTGCCGATATCGCCGCGCAGCACATTGTAATAATTGAAGAAGAACACAGCCGAGGCGAAGAAGACGCCAAGCGCCAGCGTCGGCAGCAGCGTCGACCAGAAAGCGACCGACAGGCGGCTGAGATAGGACGGCTCCTCGACGGTCGGGTCGGCCTCGAATATGCGGCCGAACAGGCGCCTGCCGCCGATCAACAGCACCGCCGCCAGCGCCAGCGCCATCAGCGTCGCCGCGAGGATCGCCTGGAACTTGAACCTGACGGCGAAGCTCAGCCAGGACGATACCGACTTGTAGAGGCCCGAGAACTGGTCATGCGCGTCGGAAAAGGCCTGCGGGCTCAGCGCTTCGGTGAGGTCATAATGCTTGGTGATGACGCTGCGGAAAAGCTCGCTGCGCATGACGGCGATCTTGTCGACCAGCCCGTTGACGCGGATAGACAGGTTTTGCGCGCTGGCGACGACCGCGTTGATCTGAGCCTTTTCCGAGGCGAGCGCGCTGCGCTCGTTGCTGACGATCACCGGCTCGGGAGGCTGCCCCTGCGCCGGTGGCGCGCCGAGCACCCCGATGCGATTGTTAATGTCGGTGAGGCGCTGCCGGAACGCCAGCGCGCTGGTCAGCGCCGCTCGCGAAATATCCTCGAGCTGCAACCGGATGTCGACCAGCCCCGCATCGTCCTGGTCGGGGTCGCTCAGTTTCTTGTCCAGGCCGTCGGTCTTGGCCGTCAGGTCCTGGATGACCTTGGTCTGGTCGGCGATGAGCTGCGACGAGCCATGGCCGATCGCCTGCGCCGACGCCTCCAGCGCCGGCTGCCCGAAGGCAGCGACGATGACGACCAGGATCAGGCGCAGCAGGCGGAAGAACATGACTGTGTTGGCGACTCGCGGCCGAAAAATCCTCGAAATTTCCGCCCTTGATAAAGACCGGCCTATCGGGCGGCAAGCCGTCCCGATCGCATCGGCGAGAGTCGGCCTGTCGAAAAGCGATGGCGCAATCTTGGCTTTGCGCTTCCCGCCTGCTCTATAGTCTGCCGCCTCGCACAATAAGGACGATAAGAAGAATGGCGGAATATTCAGCCTTTTCGCTGCTCAAGAACGCGCTGACCGGCAACAAGGATTGGAAGCCCGCCTGGCGCAAGCCGGACCCCAAGGCTTCCTATGACGTGATTGTCATCGGCGGCGGCGGCCATGGCCTTTCGACCGCCTATTATCTCGCCAAGGAACACGGCATCACCAATGTCGCGGTGCTGGAAAAGGGCTGGCTCGGCTCCGGCAATGTCGGCCGCAACACCACGGCGGTGCGCTCCAATTATCTCTTGCCGCAGAACACCCGCTTCTACGAGCATTCGATGAAGCTGTGGGAGAACCTCTCGCACGACCTCAACTACAACGTCATGTTCTCGCAGCGCGGCTGCCTGAATCTCGCGCACACGCCCGCCCAGCTCGACGATTATGCCCGGCGCGGCAACGCCATGCGCCATCTCGGCGTCGACGCCGAACTGATGGGCGTCGACGCGATCAAGCGGCTCGTGCCGGCGCTTGACGTCTCAGGTTCGGCCCGTTTTCCCGTCCTTGGCGGGCTGATGCAGCCGCGCGCCGGCACCGCCCGCCATGACGCCGTGGCCTGGGGCTATGCGCGCGGCGCCGACCGGCGCGGCGTCGACATCATCGAGAATTGCGAGGTTACCGGCTTCCTGCGCGACGGTGGCCGCATCACGGGCGTTTCGACGACGCGCGGCGAAATCCGCGCCAAGAAGGTCGCGCTTGCGGTTGCCGGCAGCACCGGCCAGGTCATGCAGCTCGCCGGCATTTCACACATGCCGATCGAAAGCCATGTGCTGCAGGCCTTCGTCTCGGAATCGCTGAAGCCCATCGTCGACACCGTTCTCACCTTCGGCATGGGCCATTTCTACATTTCGCAATCCGACAAGGGCGGCCTCGTCTATGGCGGCGACCTCGACGGCTACAACAGCTACGCCCAGCGCGGCAGCCTGCCGATCGTCGACGAGGTGATGAGCGAGATGCTGGCGCTGTTCCCCGGCCTGGCCCGGGTGCGCATGCTGCGCTCCTGGGGCGGGCTCTGCGACATGACGATGGACGGGTCGCCGATCATCACCACCGGTCCGCTGCCGGGCATGTATCTCAATTGCGGCTGGTGCTACGGCGGCTTCAAGGCGACGCCCGCCTCGGGCTGGTGCTTTGCCTACACCATAGCCAAGGACGAGCCGCACGAGTTCAACGCGCCTTTCACGCTCGACCGTTTCTATCGTGGCTTGATCATCGACGACAAAGGCCAGGGCGCGAACCCGCGGCTGCACTAGGGTTTGGAATAAAGATGCTGATCACTTGTCCCTATTGCGGCCCGCGCGACGTCATCGAATTCACCTATCAGGGCGACGGCAACCGCGAGCGGCCGCAGCCCGCCTCACAGGACCTCGACGCCTGGAACGCCTATGTCTACGACCGGCTGAACCCGGCCGGCGACCACAACGAGATCTGGCAGCATTCCGGCGGTTGCCGCGCGCATCTGAGGGTCGTGCGCAACACGCTCACGCATGATATCCTGAGCACCGCCTTCGCTCGCGGCGGCCACAAGGCGGAGGGCCGCTCGTGAGCCCTCGCCGCACCGAGACAGGCGGTCTTATCGACCGGCTGCGCACCATCCGCTTCACCTTCGACGGCGCGCCCTATACCGGCCATGCCGGCGACACGCTGGCCTCGGCGCTGCTTGCCAACGGCGTGACGCTGTTCGGCCGCTCCTTCAAATATCACCGCCCGCGCGGCCTGCTCGCCGCCGGTGTCGAGGAGCCGAACGCGCTGGTGACGGTGCTGCGCGGCGAAGTGCGCGAGCCGAACATCCCGGCTACCATGGTCGAGATCTATGACGGGCTCGTCGCCGTCAGCCAGAACCGCACGCCTTCGCTCGCCTGGGACATCAGCGCCGTCAATCAGCTCGGCGGCAAGATCCTGTCGGCCGGCTTCTACTACAAGACCTTCATGGGTCCGGTGATCGGCCCGCTGAAGGGCACGCGCTTCTGGATGTTCTGCGAGCATTTCATCCGTCGCTCCGCTGGCCTCGGCAAGGCTGGCACGGCACCCGATCCGGCGCGCTACGAGCGTATGAACGCTTTCTGCGACGTGCTAGTCGTCGGCTCTGGTCCGGCCGGCCTGATGGCGGCAAAGGCCGCCGCCGACCAGGGCGCCCGCGTCATCCTCGCAGACCTCGAAGCCCACTTTGGCGGCTTCGCCAACTGGTCGGGCGAAACCATCGACGGTATGCCCGCCGCCGACTGGGCCCAGCGCACCGTTGGGCAGCTCGAAGGCAACGACAATGTCCGCCTTTTGCCGCGCACCACGGTGTGGGGCTATTACGACGGCAACACGCTGGCCGCCCTGGAACGGGTGACCGACCATAAGGAAGTGGCCGCCAAGGGCGAGCCGCGCCAGCGCTACTGGGCGATCCGCGCGGGCACGGTGGTTCTCGCCACCGGCTCCTTCGAGCGGCCGCTGGTGTTCCCGGGCAACGACCGGCCCGGCGTCATGCTAGCGCATGCGGCGGAACGCTACGCAGTTGAATATGGCGTGCTGCCCGGACAGCGCGTCGCCCTCTTCACCAACAACGACAGCGCCTACCGCTCGGCCGTTGCCTTGAAGAAGGCCGGCGCCGCCATCATTGCCGTCGTCGATGTCCGCGGTGAAGTCTCGAACGAGATGCGCCGGCTGGCGAGTGATGCGGAGGCCGAGCTGCTTGCCGGCCATGCCGTGGTTGCGACCGAGGGCGGCAAGGCCCTCACCGGCCTCAAGGTGCAGCGCTTCGACGCCATGAGCGGCGCGCTGAGCGGCGACGAACGCAGCATCCATGCCGACAGCCTTCTGATGTCGGGCGGCTGGTCGCCGACCATCCATCTCGCCAGCCAGGCCGGGGCGAAGGCCGAGTGGAATCCGGCGAGACAAGCTTTCCTGCCGCCCAAGCCGACGCAGCGTTGGATCGGCGCCGGCGCCTTCACCGGCAGTTTTTCCACCGCCGAAGCCATTGCCGAAGGCCGCGCGGCCGGCCTTCAGGCGGCTGGCGGCGCGGCTTCATCCGCTCCCCTGCCCGTCGTCGAGGCGGCCCCCGGCGATCCCGATCCGGCGCCGGTCTTCGAGATCAAGGCCAAAGGCAAGAGCTTCGTCGACTTCCAGCACGACGTGACCGCCGAGGACGTGCGGCTGGCGCATCGCGAGGGCTTCGTCTCGGTCGAGCATCTGAAGCGCTACACCACGCTCGGCATGGCGACCGACCAGGGCAAGAACTCCAACGTTCCCGGTCTGGCCATCATGGCCGAGGCGCTCGGCAAGCCGATCCCCGAAGTCGGTACGACGCGCTTCCGTCCGCCTTACACGGCGGTGTCGATCGGCTCGTTGGCCGCCGAGCGCTTCGGCGACCTCAAGCCCGAGCGGCTGACGCCGATGCATGACTGGCACCTCGCCAATGGCGCGCGGATGTATTCGGCCGGCCTCTGGTACCGCCCGATGATCTACGGCCTTGCCGGCGAGACGGTCGAGCAAGCCTATGTCCGCGAAGCCAGGGCCACGCGCGAAAGCGCCGGCATCGTCGATGTCTCGACGCTGGGCAAGATCGCCGTGCAGGGACCGGACGCGGCCGAGCTCCTCGACCGCGTCTACACCAACATGTTTTCCACGCTCGCGGTCGGCAAGGCCCGTTACGGCCTGATGCTGCGCGAGGACGGGCTTGCCTTCGACGACGGCACCACCTGGCGGCTCGGCGAGCAGGAATTCCTGATGACCACCACCACCGCCAATGCCGGCAAGGTGATGCAGCATCTGGAATATTTCCTCGACGTCATCTGGCCGGAACTCAAGGTCACCGTCACCTCCGTCACTGACGAATGGGCGGGTGCCGCGATCGGCGGACCGAACGCGCGCGCCATCCTCGCTTCCTGCGTCACCGGCACCCCCGTCGACAACGCAACGCTGCCCTTCATGGGCATCGTCCGTGGCCGGATCGCCGGCGTTCCGGTGATGATCTGCCGGCTGTCCTTCTCCGGTGAAATGGCGTTCGAGGTCTATTCCGGCGCCGGCTACGGCACCCGCGTCTGGGAAGCCTTAATCGAGGCCGGCAAGCCTTTCGGCCTGGTCACTTACGGACTCGAGGCGCTGGGCACGATGCGCATCGAGAAGGGCCATGTCACCGGCGCCGAGATCGACGGCCGCACCACCGCGCGCGACCTCCATCTCGACTGGATGCTGTCGAAGAAGAAGCCCTTCATCGGTTCGGCCATGATGGACCGGGAAGGCCTGATCGGCTCCGACCGGCTCGAGCTGGTCGGGGTAATTGCGCTCGACAACCGAGCGCTCAACGGCGGCGGGCATATCGTCGAGGAACTGGACGAAGCCAATCCGCACGACTCGCTCGGCCACATCACCGCCTGCTGTTATTCGCCCGCGCTGGGCAAATATATCGCGCTGGCCCTGGTCAAGGGCGGCAAGGCACGTCACGGGACCCGCGCGTTCGTCTCCGACCCGCTGCGCAACCGGTTCGGGCCGATCGAGATCGTTTCCAACCATTTCTACGATCCTGACGGGAGCCGCATGCATGGCTGAGCAGCATTTGCCCGAACACCAATCGCCGCTCGAGCCGGAGTATCATCCGGGCTCGCACGGCAATTTCGAACATGGCGTCGACGTCATCCTGTCCGAGACGCGGCCAGGCTCGATCCTGCAGCTCGCCGCCTGGCCGGGCGAAGAGAAGCGGCTGATCGAGATTGTCGGCAAGGTCACCGGGCTCGCTCTGCCGGACGGCGCCGGCGGCGGCGTAAGCAGCGGTGTCCGCGCAGTTTTCGGTTTCGCGCCGGGGAAATTCACCGTGGCGGACGAGGCCGAAGGTCTGGCCGCTTCCTTTGCCGGCGCCATCACGCCGGCCATCGGCACGCTGACGGATCTTTCGCATGGCCGCACCGCGATCCGTATTGCCGGCCCGAAGGCCGAATGGGTAATGGCGAAATTCTTCGCCATCGACTTCGCCTTGCCGGCCTTCCCGCTCGGCGCTGGACGTTCGACCAACCATCACGACGTCTTCGCGCAGATCCAGCGCACAGGCGCCGACCAATTCGACATCTATGTCTTCCGCTCCTTCGCGCGCTCGTTCTGGAAGGCCTTGTGCCACGCCAGCGAGGAAGTCGGTTACGAGGTGCAATAGTCCAGCGTTGCAGGACCAGGAATTGGTCCAGTCGGCAATCTGGCACTACGGACGGCCACAACTGCTGCTTGAGCCTTGGGCCAACAGGGGCGATAGGTAAAGAATCACGGGCGTTTGCCGCGGCAAACGCCCGTCCAGGCAACCAGTTCAACCATACCCTTCCATGACTGTAGAGACTTCGGCGACGGCCACGACCCGCTTTGCTCCGGCGGAGGGTCCCTCGATGCTGTTGCCGGCAACCGTCGCCTGCGGCGTGTTCATGACCAGCCTCGACCAGAACGTCGTGGTCACCGCGCTGCCCGGCATCGGCGAGAGCCTCGACCGTCCACCAGGCCAGCTTGGCCTGCTGATCACCGTCTATGTCGCGAGCCTCATCGTCACCATGCCGCTCGGCGGCTGGCTGGCCGACCGCTTCGGCCTGCGCAACGTCTATTGCTTCGCGCTGCTCGTCTTTGCCAGCGCTTCGGCGCTGTGCGGCCTTTCGGAAAACATCTGGATGCTGGTCGGCTCTCGTGCCCTGCAGGGCTGCGGCGGCGCGCTGATGGGCACGCTCGGCCAGGTGGTGATCCTGTCGAGCTTCCCGCGCGGCCGCACGCTCAAGATCAACATGTATATCTCGCTCGCTGGCCAGTCCGGGCCGCTGGTCGGACCGCTCGTCGGCGGCGCGCTCACCACTTACGTCTCCTGGCGCTGGATCTTCTACATCAACATCCCGATCGCGCTGACCGCCGCGATGCTGGCCGCCTCCATGTTCCCCACGACGACCAAGCCGGTCCGCACGCCCTTCGATTTTCCGGGTTTCCTGCTCGTCGGCATCGGCATGGCGCTGCTCGTCTTTGGCATGGATTCGGTCGCCGCCAAGGATGCCGCGGGCAGCCTGATCGGCATCGAGCTCGGCCTGGCGATCGTCATCCTGACGATTGCCGCCTTCTATTGCCTGCGCGCGCGCAACCCCTTGCTCGACCTCCATCTGTTGCGCATTCGCACCTTCCGCATTGCCTTCCTCACCGGCGGCAGCCTCGACACGATCGGCCTCAGTTCCGTGGTCTTCCTCTTGCCGCTGATGTTCCAGCTCGGCTTCGGCATGAGCGCGGTGCAGGCCGGATCGCTGACCTTCGTCGCCGCGATCGGGTCGTTGATGATGCGCTTCTTCATGCCGCGCCTGTTGAACCGCTTCGGTTTCAGGCGCGTGCTGGTCACCAACACGCCGATTGTCGCCCTCCTCGTTGCGGGCTTTGCCCTGATGCAGGAAAGCCTGCCGGCCTGGACCGTGCTTGCCTACATCTTCACCTTCGGCGTCTTCCGCTCGGTGCAGTGGGCCTCGACCGGCAATCTTTCCTATTCGGACATCGCGCCCGAGCAGCTCGCGCGCTTCAGTGCGCTCTATTACATCCTATGGCAGCTTGCGGTGGCGATCAGCGTCGGTCTCGCGGCGGCGCTGCTGTCGCTGCTTGCCGGCGGCGGCAAGGCCAGCGTCGACGACTATCGCATCCTGTTCGTCATCGAAGGGCTGATCACGCTTTGCGCGCTGTCGGCGTATCTGAGGCTGACGCCGCAGGACGGCGCCCATGTCAGCGGGCACGGCGCGCATATGAGCACCGATTAGCCGGCCGAGAAATTCGGCGTCATTATTCCGCGAAGCTTACCCAGTCCTCGAGCGGCGCGCGGTCGGTGCGGAAATCATTCTCCGGCTTCGACGTGTCCTCGTAGCCGAGCGCCATGCCGCAGACGACGATCTCCTCGTCGGGAATACCGAGCACCGGCCTGATCTGGCGGTGATAGGGCGCGAAGGCCGCCTGCGGACAGGTATGCAGCCCCCTGCCCCGCGCCGCCACCATGATGTTCTGCAGGAACATGCCGTAGTCGATCCACGACCCCTGATTCAGCCTCCGGTCGATCGTGAAGATCATGCCGACCGGCGCGTCGAAGAAAATGAAGTTGCGGTCGTGCTGCGCGCGCATCTTGTCGACCTCGCGCCGGCCGATGCCCAGCGCGCCGTAAAGCCCGAAGCCATTGGCGCGGCGGCGCGTGAGGTAAGGTTCGAAGAACTGGTCGGGATAGTAGCGATATTCGTCCCACTCGACCTTTTCGGCGCGGATACCTGAGTTGAGGATGGCATCGCTGATACGCTGCTTGACCTCGCCCTTGGTCACATAGACGCGCCACGGCTGCATGTTGGTGCCGGACGGCGCGCGCGCGGCGACGGCCAGGATCGCGCGGATCGTGTCGTCATCGACCATATCGGGCAGGAACGCGCGCACCGACCGGCGCGAGAGGATCGCCTCGTCGACGATCTCCGCATCCGACGCGATCCGGATGTTCTTCTCAAGCATGGGTCGTCCCTTTTGGCATGGCCAGAAACCCGCAACCCGGTTTCCTTAACGACCATCCGCAGACTATAAGCTAAAACTGGTCCCCGACCGGACGCCCCACTCGCCGCTCGTGCGCGAGCCTTTGCATCAACCGCCGAAAACGCGCAAGCAAATCTTGTGGCCTATGAAAATCTCCTTGATTTTTTCATGATTTTATCCTCTCATGAAATTTATCCAGATTTTTTCACGAGCAACCTTTGACTCCAACCGCGACCAAATCGGAGCAGGACAATGGCGACCGGCTGCTGGCCGGCGACATCCGTGCGCTCCGCAAGGCGCGCGGTCTCACGCTCGCCGAAATTGCGCTCAAGTTAAGCCGTTCGGTCGGTTGGGTCAGCCAGGTCGAGCGCGGCCTCTCGGTTCCTTCGCTCGGTGACTTGAGGGCATTCGCCAGCCTCTTCGACGTTCCGATCAGCCTGTTCTTCAGTCATGATGTGCCTGTCGAAGAGGAACGCGGCGTGGTCGTGCGCGCGGGCAGCCGCCGCTCGCTTGGCACAAGTGAATCCGGCCTGGTGGAGGAGCTTCTATCGCCCGACCTCGGCGGTAGCTTCGAGATGCTGCGCTCGGTCTTCGCGCCGGGCGCGGAGCTGAAGACCGAAACGCGCCGTCCCACGGAAGAAGCGGGCTATGTCGCGTCGGGCACGTTCGAGATCGAGATCGACGGCGTCTGGCATCGTCTCGGCGAAGGCGACTCGTTCCGCTTCGAGGGCAAGCCGTTCCGCTGGCGCAATCCCGGCGCCGAGCCGGCGGTGGTCATCTGGGTGGTTTCACCGCCGGTATATTGAGTAACTTTGGAGGAAGACATGGCGGGTTTGCCGACCACGGCACGCGTGGTGATCATCGGGGGCGGTGTCGTCGGCTGCTCATCGCTCTATCATCTCTGCAAGGCGGGTTGGACCGACTGCGTGCTTTTGGAAAAGAACGAGCTGACCTCCGGCTCGACCTGGCATGCCGCCGGCAACGTGCCGACCTTCTCCTCGTCCTGGTCGCTGATGAACATGCAGCGCTACTCGACCGAGCTCTACCGGGGGCTCGCCGAAGCGGTCGACTATCCGATGAACTACCATGTCACCGGCTCGCTCCGGCTTGCCCATAGCAAGGAGCGCATGCAGGAATTCCAGCGCGCCAAGGGCATGGGCCGTTATCAGGGCATGGACATCGACGTCGTCGGCCTCGACGAGATCAAGCGCCGCTATCCCTTCATCGAGACGCATGAGCTGAAGGGCGCGCTCTATGATCCGAGCGACGGCGACATCGACCCGGCGCAGCTGACACAGGCTTTAGCCAAGGGCGCGCGCGACATGGGCGCCAAGATCATCCGCTTCTGCCCGGTCACCGGCGTGCGCCGCGAAAACGGCGAATGGGTGGTCGCCACGCCGCAGGGCGAAATCCGCTGCGAGATCGTCATCAACGCCGCCGGCTACCGCGCCGCCGAAGTCGGAAAAATGTTCGGCCGCGAAGTGCCGATGATGGTGATGAGCCATCAGTACATCCTGTTCGAGGAGATCCCCGAACTCGCCGCCTGGACGAAGGAACAAGGCCACAAATTGCCGCTGCTGCGCGACGTCGACACGTCCTACTATTTGCGCCAGGAAAAGAGCGGCATGAATCTCGGCCCCTATGAGCGCAATTGCCGCGCGCACTGGGCTGGCCACAACGACCCGATGCCGGAGGATTTTTCCTTCCAGCTTTTCCCCGACGATCTCGACCGCCTCGAGCATTACCTGGCCGACGCCGTCGCCCGCGTGCCGATCCTCGGCACCGCCGGCCTCTCCAAGGTGATCAACGGACCGATCCCCTATGCGCCGGACGGCAACCCGCTGATCGGGCCGATGCCCGGCGTGCCGAACGCCTTCGAGGCCTGCGTCTTCACCTTCGGCATCGCGCAAGGCGGCGGCGCCGGCAAGGTGCTGGCCGAATGGGTGACCGAAGGCCAGACCGAATGGGACATGTGGTCCTGCGATCCGCGCCGCTTCACCAGCTTTGCGTCGGCGCCCGACTACTGCGTCGCCAAGGGCATGGAAATCTACGGCAACGAATACGCCATCCAGTTCCCGCGCCATGCCTGGCCGGCCGGGCGCGACCGAAAGCTTTCGCCGCTGCATGATCGCATCAAGGCGCTGGGCGGCCAGTTCGACGCCTATAATGGCTGGGAGCGCGCCACCTGGTATGCCGGGCCGGGCGACGACACGTCCGAGGAAGCGACGCTGACCTTCCGCCGCGACGGGCCCTGGCAGCAGCGCGTGCGCGAGGAATGCCTGGCGGTGCGCGACGCCGCGGGTATCCTCGACCTGCCCGGCTTCTCGCGCTTCAACCTCGAAGGTCCGGGCGCGGCCGACTGGTTGGCAACGCAGGTCACCGGTCTTGTGCCGAAGCCTGGCCGCATCGGCCTCGTCTATTTCGCCGACGACAAGGGCCGCATCGTCACCGAAATGTCGGTGGTGCGCCATGGCGAGGACCAGATGACGCTGATCACGGCGGCGGTGGCGCAGTGGCACGATTTCGAATGGCTGAAGTCGCGCATGCCCGCCGACGCGGCCTTCACGCTGACCGACCGGACGGAGGAATATTCCACGCAAATTCTCGCCGGCCCGAACTCGCGCAAGATCCTGGCCGAAGTCAGCGACGCCGATCTCTCGCTGCCCTGGCTGACGCATCAGGAAACGACCATCGCCGGCCGCTGGGCGAAATTGGTGCGCGTCTCCTTCGCCGGCGAGCTCGGCTGGGAGATCCACACCAAGGTCGCGGACACGGCGACCGTCTTCGACGCCGTCTGGGCCGCCGGCCAGAAGCACGGGCTGAAGCCGTTCGGTATGTATGCGCTGGATTCGCTGCGGCTGGAGAAAGGCTACCGCGCCTGGAAGGGCGATCTCTCGACCGACTATTCGATCCTGCAGGGCGGCCTGGAGCGCTTCGTCAAATGGGACAAGCCCGACTTCCGCGGCAAGACGGCCTTGCTCAATGAAAAGCAGCAGGGCGTGAAGAAGCGCTTCGTCACGCTGGTGGTCGAAAATCCCGGCGACTGCGACGCGCCCTATATGTCGACGCTCTGGCACGGCGGCAGCATCGTCGGCGAGACGACGTCGGGCGGCTGGGGCCACCGCGTCGGCAAGTCGATTGCGCTTGGCATGCTGCGCGCCGATCTCACGCAGCCGGGTACGGCCATCGAAGTCGAGATTTTCGGCGATCGCTTCAAGGCCATCGTCCAGAACGACGAGCCGCTGTGGGATCCGAAGAATGAGAGGTTGCGGGCATGACCTCCGTCATCCTCACTGACGGCGGCATGGGCCAAGAACTGGTCCGGCGCAGCAGGTCCGAGCCGACGCCGTTGTGGTCGGCCAGGGTCCTGATCGACGAGCCGGACCTGGTGCGCGACCTGCATGCGGAATTCATCCGTGCCGGTGCGCGTGTCATCACCATCAACACTTATTCGGCAACGCCGGAACGCCTGGCGCGCGAGGGCGCCGAAGATCTGTTCAAGCCTTTGCAGAAGCGCGGCATCGAACTGGCCCACCAGGCTCGTGACGAGGCCGGCGACACTGCGATTGCCGGTTGCCTGTCGCCTCTGTTCGGCAGCTACGCGCCGGCGCTGACCATATCATTCGAGGACACGCTCGACATCTATCGCCGCATTGTTGCCGAGCAGGCGGACGGCGTCGATCTGTTCCTGTGCGAGACGATGGCTTCCGCCGAGGAGGCCCGCGCGGCCGTCACCGCGGCGTCGGAGAGCGGCAAGCCGGTATGGGTGTCCTGGACGCTCGCCGATCATGGCACGCCACGCCTGCGCAGCGGCGAAACCATTGCCGCCGCGGCGGACGCCCTCGGCGACCTGCCGGTCGCCGCTAGGCTGCTCAACTGCTGCCGGCCCGAGGCCATCGCCGCCGCCTTGCCCGAACTCGTCGCGCTGGGTGGACCGGTGGGCGCCTATGCCAACGGTTTCACCTCGGTCGAGGCGCTGAAGCATGGCGGCACCGTCGAGGTGCTGCATGCCCGCCATGATCTCGATCCGCAAGCCTATGCCGACCAGGCTATCAGCTGGGTCGATGCCGGCGCCGGAATTGTCGGCGGCTGCTGCGAGGTTGGCCCTGCCCACATTGCCGCCCTGCGCGACAAGCTCACACAGGCCGGCCACCAGATCTCGGGAGTGTCCTGATGCCAAAACCGTCAAAACGCATTACCGGCATCGTGCCTTCGGGCAAGGATGGTTGGGAAGTCCACTTCGCCGCCTGGACCCGCAAGCAGGCTGGCGAAGACATCATCGTGCTGTCCGTCGGCGACCATGACTTCGACACGCCGTCGGAAACGATCGAGGCCTGCGTGACCGCCGTGCGCGGCAGCAACCATCACTACACGCCGCTCCCCGGCCTGCCGCGCCTGCGCAAGGCTATGGCGGCGGCCTCCACCGCCTGCAGCGGCATTCTGACCGAACCCGACGAGGTCATCGCCACGGCCGGTGGCCAGGGGGCGCTCTATGCCGCCGTGCAGGGCGTGCTCGATCCGGGCGATCACGCCATCGTCGTCGCACCCTATTACGCCACCTACCCCAATACCTTCAGCGCCGCCGGCGCCAGCTTCACCGTGGTCGAGACGCCGGCCGAAGACGGGTTTCAACCCCGCGCGGACATGATCCGCGCCGCGCTCAAGCCCAATACCCGCGCCATCCTGATCAACACGCCGAACAACCCGACGGGTGCTGTCTATTCGCGCGAACGGCTCGAGCAACTGGCCGAAATCTGCAAGGAGCATGACCTCTGGCTGCTGTCGGACGAGGTCTACTGGACGCTTGGCGGCGGCGAGCACATCTCGCCGCGTTCGCTTCCCGACATGGCCGAGCGCACGCTGGTCATCAACTCCATGTCGAAAAGCCACGGCATGACCGGCTGGCGCATGGGCTGGCTGACCGGGCCGAAGGCGATGATCGCGCTGATGATCGACCTCAATCTGGTCACGACCTACGGCCTGCCGGCCTTCATCTCGATCGCCTGCGCCGAGGCGCTGGAGAACCACTATGGCGTGAAGGACATCGCCGAGCGCTATGCCGCGCGGCGCACCGTCTTCCTCGACGCCCTGCGGGGCGCCAATGAGGTCACCGTGCGCGGCTCCGAAGGCGGCATGTACATCATGCTCGATGTCTCCGCCGTCGAGCCGGACGACGAGAAATTCGCCTGGGCGCTGCTCGACAAGGAAAAGGTCGGTGTTATGCCCGGATCGAGCTTCGGCGACGCCGCCGCCGGGCACATCCGCATCAGCCTCTGCCAGTCCGAAGCCATCCTCAAGGAAGCAGCGCTTCGTGTTCGCCGCTTCGCTTCCAACTATCGCCGCGAGGCCGCATGACCAAGACCATTCCGACCAAGGCCCGCGCGGTGATCATCGGCGGCGGCGTCTCCGGCTGCTCGGTCGCCTATCACCTGGCCAAGCTCGGGTGGACCGACATCGTGCTGCTCGAGCGCAAGCAGCTCACCTCAGGCACCACCTGGCACGCGGCCGGCCTGATCGGCCAGTTGCGCGGCTCGCAGAACATGACCCGGCTGGCGAAATATTCGGCCGACCTCTACGTCAAGCTCGAAGCCGAAACCGAGGTCGGCACCGGCATGCGCCAGGTTGGCTCGATCACCGTGGCGCTGACCGAGGAGCGCAAGCACGAGATCTACCGGCAGGCATCGCTGGCCCGCGCCTTCGATGTCGATGTGCGCGAGATTTCGCCGAGCGAAGTCAAAGAAATGTATCCGCATCTCAATGTGTCGGACGTGGTCGGCGCCGTGCATTTACCGCTCGACGGCCAGTGCGATCCGGCCAACATCGCCATGGCGCTGGCCAAGGGCGCGCGCCAGCGCGGTGCGACGATCATCGAGAACGTCAAGGTCACCAAGGTCCACACCAGGAACGGCCGCGTCTCGGGCGTCTCCTGGGCGCAGGGCGAGGAGCAAGGCACGATCGAGACCGACATCGTGGTCAACTGCGCCGGCATGTGGGCGCGCGAGCTTGGGCGGCAGAACGGCGTCACCATTCCGCTGCACGCCTGCGAGCATTTCTATCTCGTCACCGAGCCGATCCCGGGCCTGTCGCGCCTGCCGGTGCTGCGCGTGCCGGACGAGTGCGCCTACTACAAGGAAGACGCCGGCAAGATGATGCTCGGTGCTTTCGAGCCGGTGGCAAAACCCTGGGGCATGGACGGCATCCGCGAGGATTTCTGCTTCGACCAGTTGCCCGAGGACATGGACCATTTCGAGCCGATCCTCGAAATGGGCGTCAACCGCATGCCGATGCTGGGCACCGCCGGCATCCATACCTTCTTCAACGGCCCCGAAAGTTTCACGCCCGACGACCGCTACTATCTCGGCGAGGCGCCGGAACTCGCCGGCTACTGGATGGCGACCGGCTACAATTCGATCGGTATCGTCTCTTCCGGCGGCGCCGGCATGGCGCTGGCGCAATGGATCAATGACGGCGAAGCGCCCTTCGACCTCTGGGAGGTCGACATCCGCCGCGCGCAACCTTTCCAGAAGAACCGCCGCTATCTGAAGGAGCGCGTGTCGGAGACGCTCGGTCTGCTCTACGCCGACCATTTCCCCTATCGCCAGATGGCGACCTCGCGCGGCGTGCGCCGCTCGCCTTTGCATGAACATCTCAAGGCGCGTGGCGCCGTCTTCGGCGAAGTGGCGGGCTGGGAGCGCGCCAACTGGTTCGCGCGTGACGGCCAGGAGCGCGAGTACCGCTATTCCTGGAAGCGGCAGAACTGGTTCGACAACCAGCGCGAAGAACATCTTGCCGTGCGCAACGGCGTCGGCCTGTTCGACATGACCTCCTTCGGCAAGATCCGCGTCGAGGGCCACGACGCCTGTGCCTTCCTGCAGCGGCTCTGTGCCAACGACATGGACGTCGCGCCGGGCAAGATCGTCTACACGCAGATGCTCAACCAGCGCGGCGGCATCGAGAGCGACCTCACCGTGACCCGGCTTTCCGAAACGGCCTATTTGCTCGTCGTGCCGGGCGCCACGCTGCAGCGCGACCTCGCCTGGCTGCGCAGGCACGTCGCCGACGCGTTCGTCGTTATCAGCGACGTGACCGCCGCCGAAGCCGTCATCTGCGTCATGGGGCCTGACTCGCGAAAATTGATCCAGAAGGTCAGCCCGAACGATTTTTCCAACGAAGCCAATCCGTTCGGCACGTTTCAGGAGATCGAGATCGGCATGGGCCTCGCCCGGGCGCACCGCGTCACCTATGTCGGCGAGCTCGGCTGGGAGCTCTATGTCTCGACCGAGCAGGCCGCCCATGTTTTCGAGGCACTCACTGAGGCCGGCGCCGAGGTCGGCCTGAAGCTTTGCGGCCTGCATACGCTCGATTCCTGCCGTATCGAAAAGGCCTTCCGCCATTTCGGCCACGACATCACCGACGAGGACAATGTCCTGGAGGCGGGCCTGGGCTTTGCCGTCAAGACGAGCAAAGCCGGCTTCATCGGCCGCGACGCCGTGCTCAGGAAAAAGGAAGCCGGCCTGTCACGCCGGCTGGTGCAGTTCCGCCTGAAAGACCCGCAGCCTCTGCTCTTCCACAACGAGGCGATCCTGCGCGACGGCAAGATCGTCGGCCCGATCACATCAGGCAATTACGGCCACCATCTCGGCGGCGCGATCGGCCTCGGCTACGTGCCGTGCCAGGGCGAAAGCGAGGCGGACGTGCTGGGCTCGTCCTATGAGGTGGAAATCGCCGGCGAGCGCTTCGCGGCCGAGGCATCGCTGAAGCCGATGTATGACCCGAAAGCGGAACGGACGAGGATGTAGCCTTTTTTCTGTCCGCGTCGGGCAGGATTGCCCGCAGGCGTGACCATGGGACCGTTGTTACTTGTCCGGCATGGTTGAGGGATCGCGAGCACCATGACGAATACCGACAATCACGATTTCGTCGGCGGAAGGCTCGTAGTAGATCAGGTACGGATAAGGCCTCACGACGATCCGGCGCATCGGCCTTTCGTCTGTAGCGACGCCGCTTAGGGGATGTTCAAGCAATAAATTGATGACCGCATGGAGTCTGGCTTGGATCCGCCTCGCTCCTTTGGGTGACTGCAATGCTATATTGCCGAGAACCTCATCCAACTCGGCCAACGCCGCCAGTGTATAACGAAGCTTCAAAGGCCGTGCTTCGCCCAAACAGCACGAACTTCCTCGTCGGTTGCAAATTCACCGCGTGCAGCCTGCGCCCGGGACATCGCGAGCGAGGCTTTTTCCTCTCGGCTCAGTTGATGAACAGGTTCGTCTCCGTCGTCACCCGCGAGGCGCAAGAGGACACGCGCATACTCGTCTTGCAATTCAGGAGGCAAGGTGCGGACGCGTTCGACAGCATGTTCGAAAAGCTTGGTCATGCCATTAATATGCACTTCATTTCCGCATAAAAAAAGGCAAACCCGTTCGGCGCTATCCCGCAGGATCGCTGACGTCCCCTAAAACCGCTCCAGCGTTCTGCGAACTTTGACCAAAAATCCGGCCCTGCTCTTCGGCGTCGAGGCATCCATCAAATAGTGTGCCAGGAAAAACGTCTTGCAGCGCGTGGCGCACAGCGCCCGCATGCCGCGCAGGATGGTCTTGCGGCCGGGCTGGCCGACGACGACGCTCCACCAGGTCGGCGCGCCGCAGGTGGTGATGACGCCGACCTTGGTCACATACCGCATCAGCGACGTGATCCGCCCCCTGCCGCCTGGCAGTTTGAAGGCGATGTCCGTGGCCCACACGCGGTCGAACCATCCCTTCAGCATCGCCGGCAGGCCGTACCACCAGGTCGGATAGATGAAGAGGATCGCCTGCGCCCATTGCAGATGCTCGAAATGCGGTGCCAGTGCCGGGTCTTTCGGCGCCCGGTCGTTGTAGAAGCGCCGCTCCTCGCAGTTCATCACCGGATCGAAATTCTCGGCATAAAGGTCGAGCAGCCGCACATCCCAACCCCGCCCCTTCAGCACCTCGACGGCAGTATCGCGGATCGCCGCGCAATAACTCTCCGGCACTGGATGGCAATAAACCACCAGCACGCGCATCAGAAAGCGTCCATCGTGGCCGCGACCTTCGCCATGAAGACGTTGCGCGTCTCGTCGGTCGACAGATTCATCGAATAATGCGCGAGATAGGAGACGGGAGCGCCGGGCTTGATCGTGGCCCGCAGCATGCGCTTGACGATCTTGCGCGGCGGATCGCCCATCAGCATGGCGCGAAAACGGCTGCCGCCATAGGTGGTGATGGCCGCCATTTTTCGGATGTTGTGCAGCGTCGGCCGCACCTTGCCGTCGACCAGCTTGAACGACACGCCGGGCAGGAAGACGCGGTCGAAGAAACCTTTCAGGATCGCCGGATAGCCGTAATTCCAGACCGGAAACGACAGCACCAGCGCTTCGGCGTCCTGCAGTCTTTCGACATAGCCGGCGACCGCGTCGTCCGGCCCGCGCGGATCGTGGTAGCCGAGCCGCTCGACGCGTGTGAGCCTGGGATCGAAGTCCTCGGCATAGAGGTCGCAGTCGTCGACCGCATGCCCCGCCGCGGCGAGCCGCTCGACGATCGTCCTGTGCAGGCCGGCGTTGAAGCTGGTCTCAACCGGATGAGCGTAGAGGACGAGGATTTTCACGGAAGAGCATCCCGCGGGTCAGCGCGCCGCACGTTCGCCATCGGCTCAACTCGCCTTTTGCAGCCCTTGGAACAGGAAGGGCTTACCCGAGCGATAGTCATAGGCAGGGTTCTCCCAGGCGATCATCTTGCCTGGGTTGAGCAGCCCTTGCGGATCGGTCGCGCGCTTGAAGGCAAGCTGCGCTTCGTCCGTTCGCTTCATGCCTCCCTCCTCCAGTGTGTAGCGGTGGGGGTTGAAGATCCAGCAGCCATTGTCCTCGTGGATGCGGATGATCTCGTCCAGCCGCTCTTCCGTGGTGAAGCGCACCAGCGGCAGGCCTGCCGCGCCGATCGCCCCGTCGAAGCGGATGAATTCGAGATGCGCCGGCACCTCGTCGCCGAAGCGCTCGACCATCGCCTTGACGTGGGCCAGATGATCCGGCGACGGATAGCGAGCCTGGAGATAGGTGATGGTCGGATCGACCCGGATCGCCCGCAGCGTCGTGTGGTTCCAGGTCAGTTCGTAGGCCGGCGGCAGTCCCTTGAGGTCTGCCTCCCGGTCGGCCCGGAAAACGATCTCGCCTTTGGTGCTGCGCACGAAGGCGACGAAAGCGTCCATCGCGTGTGGCGCGATCATGCAGACCACGATGCTCTGCTCACGCCGGAAGAATTTCTGGTGCCGCTTGAAATAGTCGTAAGGGATGGGTGCCGCGATCGGCGTGATCAGCTTCGCCAATATGCCGTCCTGGATAGCGAGGTCGTTGCCGAAGCCGGCCGCGTCCATGAAATCGTCGAAGCCGACGATGGCGTCGATCCAGTCGTAAGAAGCGGTCAGCGGCATCTCGACCTCGGTGATGATGCCGTTGGTGCCGTAGGCGTGCATGACCTTGAGCACGTCCTCACCGGTGAGATCCATGACACGCGGCTCGGCTTCCATGGTCACGGTCCTCAGCCGGATGACATTGCCGAGGTCGCGCAAGCCACCCCAGCGGATCGAGCCGACGCCGCCCGAACCGCCGGCGACGAAGCCGCCGATCGAGGCCGTGTTGTAAGTGGACGGCGACATCCTGAGTTCCTGAACGGAATGCGCCCGCGTCGCCTTGTCGATGTCGGCCAGAACCGCGCCTGGCCCGGTCACCACGCGCCCGGGCGCGATCGTCTTTATCTCTTTCATCTCGGCGAGGTTGAGCACCACGCCGCCCGACAGCGGCATCGCCTGCCCGTAATTGCCTGTGCCGCTGCCGCGCGGCGTCACCGGAACGCCGTGCTTGTGGCAGGCGGCGAGAACGCGGATGACCTCATCCTCGTTCTTCGGCGTGACGATCAGGTCGCCCTTGACGTTGTCGAGCTGCGCTTTCAGCACCGGACTGTACCAGTAGAAGTCGCGGCTCTTCTGCTGGACGATGGCCGGATGGTCGTCAACCTTGATTCCGTCAAGATCGCGCTTCAGCGCAGCGATATCCATCATCCCACCATCAGTTCGTCGAGTTCGGCATAGTCGGGCAGTTGGCGTTCGATCGCCCTGCCCTGGCGCACCACGATGCGATCCGATTCGGGCCGCGACAGCAATTCGGTCCAGCTCCGCCCCTTGAAGACGATGAAGTCCGCGCTGCCGCCGGCGGCAAGCGTCCCGGCGCCATCGAGCCGCATCACCTCGGCCGGCGTCGCCGCCACCGCCTTCGGCCAGTCGCCGACCGGATGATCGAAATGCAGGATGCGCGTCGCCATGCGGTAGACCTCCAGCATGTCGAGATCGCCATAGGCGTAGAATGGATCGCGCGTGTTGTCGGAGGCGACCGCCACCTTGATGCCACGCGCCCTCATCTCGTGCAGCAGCGTCACGCCGCGCCAGCGCGGCGTCGTCTCGTTGTTGCGGCGGTCCTGCAGATAGAGGTTGCACATCGGCAGCGACACCACGGCGAGCCGCGCCTTCGCCACCTTGTCCAGCGTGTCGAGCACCTCGAGGTCGGGCTGGCGCGCCAGCGAGCAGCAATGGCCGACCAGGATGTTGCCCTCAAAACCGTTCCACAGCGAAGCCTCTGCGATCTTCTTCAACGAGATGGCCGCGACATCGTCGGTCTCGTCGGCATGGAAATCGAGATCGAGCCCATGCTTGATCGCCTGCGCGAAAACCTGGTCAAGCAGTTCCTCGAGATCGGGCACCATGTAGGTCACGACACCCAGCACACCCTTGGCCGCGGCGACGCGCTTCGCCAATTTCTCGAACCATTTCTTGTCGCGCACGCCTTCGATTCCGAGCAGGCACGCGGCCTGCAGGTCGATCCGCCCGCGCCATTTTTCCCGCATCATCTCAAACACCGGCCAGGAGATTTCTTCCTGCGGCGCGACACTGTCGAGATGCGTGCGCAAGGCCTTGGTTCCATGCGCATAGGCTGAGCGCAGCGAGAAATCCATGCGGCGCGCCACATCCTCGGCGCTCCAGCGCGCGGTGCGATCGGCGCCGGTGGCGTTGAGCGCGCCCATGAACGTGCCGTCGGGATTGGGTTTTCGCGGCCAGATATGGCCCTTGTCGATATGGGTGTGGCAGTCGACGAAGCAGGGCAGCACGATCCGGCCGGCAAGGTCGATCGCGTCGGCCTGCGCCTTCGACCTTGCTTGGGCGACAATGCTCGCGATCTTGCCGTCGGCGACGGCCAGCTCAGCCAGCGCGAAACCATCCGCGTCGAAGGGCACCGCAAGGCCGGGCGTCAGCGACCGATGAACACGGGCATTGGTGAGCCGGTAGGAACCAGAGGCAGGTATCAAGATCTGGTCCTCGCGATTTCCACTGCTGCTTCAACCACTCTAGCGCTCCTGCTTCAGAGCGCTCTCGTGCCAGCGGCGCAGGATGAGGTGCGACACCAGCGACAGCACCAGGAAGATCAGTATCCCGGTGAGCGAGATCAGGATCAGCGCCGCGAACAACCTGGGAGCGTTGAGCCGGTAGCCTGCCTCGATGATGCGCGAGGCGAGGCCCGACGACTGCCCCTGCGCGCCAGCGACGAATTCGGCGACCACCGCACCGATCAGCGACAGGCCGCCGGCGATCTTCAACCCGCCGAGGAAATAGGGCATCGCCGCCGGCAGCCGCAGATAGCGCAATTGCTGCCAGCGTGTCGCGCCGTTGAGCTTGAACAAGTCGCGCAGGTTTCTGTCGACCGAGTTCAGGCCGAGGGTCGTGTTGGAGAGGATCGGGAAGAAGGCGACGATCCAGGCGCAGAGCAGCAGTTTGACGGTCTGGTTGTTCACATAGATGTTGATCAACGGAAAGATTGCGACGATAGGCGTCACCTGCAGCACGATGGCGAAGGGGAAGAACGACATCTCCACCCATTTCGACTGCGCGAACAGAACCGCCAGCCCGACGCCGCCGATTACGGCGAGAAGCAGGCTTAGGAAGGTGATCCTGAGCGTCACCAGCAGCGAGGAGAACAGCAGCCCCGCATCATTGTGCAGCGTCTGCAGCACCACGCCCGGCCGCGGCAGGATGTATTGCGGGATCTCGTTCCAGACGCAGATGCGATCCCAAAGCCAGATCGCCAGCACCATGATCGCCAGCGGCAGCACCCATTTGCCGATCCGTTCCAGCCGCTCCTGGCGCGCGCGGCGCGCCTCCTCGGGATCGAGCTTCAATGCAGTGTCGTCAATGGCCGTCATGATGAGGTCCGGCGGTTGAGTTGATGGCGTCGACCAGCACGTCCGAGGCCTGCCGGCAAAGCGCGGCGTAGTCGGGTGAAGTCCGGAACACCTCGTCGCGCGGATAGGGCGCGCTGATGGGGAGCTCGCCGAAAACGCGGCCCGGCCGCGCGGCCATGACAACGACGCGGCTGGACAGGAACACGCTCTCGAAGACGCTGTGGGTGACGAAGACCACGGTGAAACGCTCGTCCTGCCACAGTTCCAGAAGGTCGTTGTTGAGCTTGAAGCGAGTGATCTCGTCGAGTGCGGCGAAGGGTTCGTCCATCAGAAGGATGCGCGGCTTGGTCACCATTGCCCGGGCGATCGAGACGCGCATCTTCATGCCGCCGGAGAGCTCGCGCGGCACGGCGTTCTCGAAGCCGGTGAGATGGACGCGCGCCAGCATCTCCATCACCGCCGGTTCGGCCTTGGCACGCGACACGCCTTTCAGCCTGAGCGGCAGCCAGACATTGTCGAAGACGCTCGCCCAAGGCAGCAGCGTCGGCTCCTGGAAGACGAAGCCGATGTTCGAGCGGTCGATCGAGCCTCGCCAATCGAGCTGCCCGGAGGTCGGCGTCGACAGGCCGGCGATCAGCCTGAGCGCGGTCGACTTGCCGCAGCCGGACGGGCCGAGCAGGCTGACGAAATCGCCCTCGCGAATCGCAAGATCGACCTTGCTCAGCGCCGTCACGCCGTTGGAAAAGATCTTGCCGACATTGCGCAACGCCAGCAGCATCGGGGCCTCGCCCGATGCCGCCGGCGTCTCAGCCACTTTCTCCTGGATCATCTCAGGCAGGCCGCCTTACTTCTTCAGCTCCAGCCCAACGCCCTTGTTGATGAAAGCCAGCGTGTAGGCCTTCTTGATGTCGATGCCCGGCTGCGCGACCTTGGCCTTGACCATCTTGTCGTAAAAACTCTGGATGCGCGCGTCGGTCATGGCACCGATGCCGAGCTTTTCCGAATCGCCGGAATCGACGACGCCGAACTTCTTCAGCTGCTCGATCGAGAAGGCGATCTGCTCATCCGTCATGTCCGGATTGTCCTTCTTGATCATCTCGTTGGCGGCTTTGTTGTCGCCGTAGAGGTAATTGTACCAGCCCTTGGCCGAACCATCGACGAAGCACTGCACCACCTCCGGCCGCTTGTCGATCGTGTCCTGCATCACCTCGATGGTCGTCGCATAAGTATCCCAGCCATAATCGGCGAGCAGAAACTGGTTCGGCACGAAGCCGCCTTGCTTCTGCACGGCGAACGGCTCGGACGTCACGTAGCCCTGCTGGATCGACTTCTTGTTGGCGATGAAGGGCGCCGGATTGAACGTATAGGGCACGCGCTTGGCGGCATCGTAGCCGAGATCTGTGACCATCCACTGGAAGAAGGTCTGCGCGCCTTCGTCACCCATGATGTACTGGTCGGCGTTCTTGAGGTCTTCCCACTTGTCCAGCCCCTCTCCCGGATGGGACATGATGACCTGCGGGTCCTTCTGGAAGTCGGACGCGACGACACGCATCGGAATGCCCTGCTGCACGGCGTCGAAGGCCGAAAGCAGATTGCCGCCCATATAGAAATCGATCTTGCCGGCCAGTAGCATCGGCCGGCCGCTGACCTGCGGGCCGCCCTGCATGATGGTGACATCGAGGCCGCAGGCGGCGTAGGTGCCGTCGGCAACGGCCTGATAGTAGCCGCCATGCTCCGGCTCGGCCAGCCAGTTGGTGCCGAACGTCACCTTCTCGTTCGCGGCAGCAGCCAGCGTGCCCGCCACCAGCAAGGCGATCGACCCCGCCAGGATCTTTCTATTTCCGATCATAAACTCACCCTCTCTTGGCTCCGGCGCGCGACGCGCTGGGCTCGACACCATTGGTTCAAGAAGCAAGACACATGCCACCGCCCGGGCCGCCCGCTTGCGCGGCAGTCATTGCCGAGACCGGAAGGGTCATGCTGTACGAAAGGCATCGTGCCTATTTTTTGAACGCCTGTCCATAATCGCCCTGGCGGCATGCACCGCATCTTGAAGCTTTCATGAATCGAGCCTTAGTCTTAAGGCGCACAGGAGAATGCCATGCTGAAATACCTTGCCCCCAAGACCATCAAGCCGCCCTTCGCTCGCTACAGCCACGGCGTTGAAATACCCGCTGGAAAACGGCTGGTGCTGTGCTCCGGTCAGCTGGGCGTCGGGGCCGACGACCATGTTCCCGAGGACGCCGGAGCGCAGGCCGAGCTCTGCTTCAAGAACATCGCCGCGATTCTGAGCGAAGCCGGGATGACCTTGAACGACACCGTGCGCATCAACGCCTTCGTCACCGGCCGCGAACACCTGCAGGCCTATATGGACGTCCGCAATCGGCTCTTTTCGGACCCGGCGCCCGCCTCCACGCTGATGATCGTTTCCGGCTTCGCCCGTCCGGAATTCAAGGTCGAGGTGGAAGTGTTGGCAGCAGGCTAGCTGTTGCCGGGGATAGCCTTTAGACCTCAGGCCGGACGCAGAACAATCGGGAGATGAAACGTGACGACAAGACGAGTGTGGTGGGGCGACTACCGGACGACCGAATATGCCTCGATCGACGCCGAAGCGACCATCGCCGTGCTGCCGGTGGCGGCGATCGAACAGCATGGCCCGCATCTGCCGGTCTCGACCGACACCTCGATCATGGTCGGCATGCTGGAGACGGTGATTGCGCGGCTGCCCGACGATCTCGACATCCGCATCTTGCCGGTACAGGCGGTCGGCAAGTCGAACGAGCACCTGCATGCGCCGGGAACGCTCACCTTGCCCGCCACCACTTTGGTCGATGCCTGGACCGAGCTTGGCCTCTCGGTCGCCCGCGCCGGGGTGAGGAAACTGATCATCGTCAATTCGCATGGCGGCAACGAAGAGATCATGGGCATCATCTCGCGCGAATTGCGCGTGCGCGCCAAGATGCTGTCGGTGAAGACGAGCTGGCAGCGTTTCGGCCGTCCGGCCGGCATGTACACCGAGCTCGAGGACCGTCACGGCATCCATGGCGGCGATGTCGAGACCTCGCTGATGCTGCACTTCCGTCCTGATCTCGTCGACATGACCAAGGCGGATAACTTCGTCTCCAATGTCGCCCGCGCCGAAAAGGAATTTGCCCTGCTGCGCCACACCGGAACGCACGCCTTCGCCTGGATCGCCAGCGACCTCAATCCAAACGGCGTGGTCGGCGACGCCTCGATCGCCACGGCCGAGAAGGGCCGCCTGACGGCGGAAATGCAGGCCGACGGTTTTATCAAGCTGGTCAGGGATGTTCGTAAGGCGAAGCTTGCGGACTGGCTGTCGTAGCTAAAACGCAGGCTCAACTTCCAATAGTTAGTTCGAAGGGTACCCCCTCGAACGCGTCGGCACCGCGCCCGATCGCATCGATCGCCGCGATCATGCGGCCGTCGCGCTGAAGCAGCATGTCGGCGACTGAAATCAGCCGTGGATTGGGCGTGGCCGTCGGCGAGAGGAAACGCAGCGTCTTGGCGAGCTCCATCTCGTCGCGCTTGGGCGAAAGCGCCGCCGCGATGATGTAGGCCGACGCGGTCGAGCGGCTGACGCCGGCATAGCAATGCACAACCAACGGCTTTGCCCGGTCCCAGCGATAGGCGAAGTCGAGCAGGGCGCGGACATGCTCCTCCCCGGGCATGGTCATGCCTTCCTGCGCGATGGCGATGTCGTGCATGACCAGATGCAGGTGGTTTTCCGCCAGGATCGAGGCCGGACGGACCACTTCGGTGCCTGCGGCAAGCAGCGAAAGCAGCCGCTGCGCACCGGTCCTTGCCACGGTTTCGTCGACCTTCGACAGTGAACAGACGTGGATCATCTTTCGATCTCCTTCGGCGCATCCTCGCGCCTAGAGCATGATGCCGAAAAGTGTGAAGCGGTTTTCGGACGACATCATGCTCTTTCTTTTTAATTTAGAGCCGGATTCAGATTTCAGGTCGTTTCGACCTGAAATCATCCGGCTCTATGGCCCAGGCGGCAAGCGCGCTTTCAAGGCGTTGCCACTCCGCCTCGTTGCCCGGCAGACCGAAGCGCAAGACCTGCGGCCGCTCGGCAAAGTGACGGACCAGCACGCCGCTCGAGCCAAGTGCCGAAAACAGGCCCGACGCCCCGGGAAACGACAGATAGCGGAACAGGCCGGTGCCGCCGGCGACCGGAACATCGAATCGGCCAAGCAGCGCGTCGAGCCGCCTGGCATCCTGTGCCAGGCGTTGCCGCATCTCGGCCTGCCACTTTGCATCCGACAGCGCGCGGATGCCATATTCGAGCGCCGGACCAGCCACCGCCCAGGGCCCTAGCTGCACATCCAGCCGCTCGGCCGTCAGTTGATCCGCCAGCGCGAAGCCGAGCCTTACGCCGGCGAGGCCGAAGAACTTGCCGAACGAGCGCAGCACGACGATGCCGCCCTCTCCGACATCGCCGGCCAGGCTTTGCTCGATCGGGCCGACATCCATGAAAGCCTCGTCGACGACCAGCAGCCCGCCCTTGGCGCGAAGCCGCGCGGCAAGGTCGAGCAGGCGGGCCTTTTCGATCACCCGCCCGTCCGGATTGTTGGGATTGACCACCACCGCAAGATCCGCTTCGGCCAGCGCGTCGAAATCGCCGACTTCGGCGACCGCATGGCCGGCGATGGCCGCGGCCCGGGCGTGTTCGGCATAGGTCGGGCCGAGCACCAGCGCCTTGCCGGGGCGCAGCAGCGAGGCCACGCGCGGCAGCAGAATCTGCGTGCCGGGCGCCGCCGCCACGTGTGCCGCTGACGGCGCGCCATAGGCCGAAGCCGCAATTTCGGCCAATTCGCGCAGTTGTGCTGCCTCCGGCAATCGTGACAGGGCGATGGCGGGCAATTCGAAAAGCGGATAGGAGTGCGGATTGATACCTGTCGAAAGATCCACGAAAGGTTGTGGCGCATGAGGAAAAAGCGCGCTTGCGCGGCCAAGGCTGCCGCCGTGATCAACCGCTGCAATCGCTCCGCTTAGAAGCTTCATGTCGATCCTGATCGCTTTCCTGTCACTCGCTGTCGAACGTGCCCTCGGCTATCCGGACTGGCTGTTCAACGCCATCGGCCATCCGGTAACCTGGATCGGCAGGCTGATATCCTTTCTCGATCGCCGGCTCAACCGCGCGACGGATTCCGACGAATTGCGTCGCCGCCGCGGCGTCCAGGCCTTGCTCGTCATTCTGCTGGTGCCCGGCCTGATTGGCCTGGCCCTGCATGTGCTGTTGTGGATGATGTTCCCCACGGGCCTCGTCATCGCCGCGATCCTCGGCTCCTCGCTGCTGTCGCAGAAAAGCCTTGCCGAGCATGTCGAGGAGGTCGCCGACGCGCTGGAGACCGGCGGCCTGACGCTTGGCCGAATCGCCGTGTCGCGCATCGTCGGCCGCGATCCCGAAAAGCTCGACAAGGCGGGCGTCGCGCGCGCCGCGATCGAAAGCCTGGCCGAAAACTTCTCCGACGGCATCGTCGCGCCTGCCTTTTGGATCGGCATCGGCGGGCTTGGCGGCGGTGCGGCCTACAAGGCCGCCAACACCGCCGATTCGATGATCGGCCATAAGACGCCGCAATATGAGGCCTTCGGCCGGGCGGCCGCCCGCTTCGACGACCTGATCAACCTGCCGGCGTCGCGGCTGACCGGCCTGCTCATCGTGCTGGCGGCCTTTCTTGTACCCGGCGCCAGTCCGCGCAAAGCCTGGCTGGTCATGCGGCGCGACGCCAGGAAACACCGCTCGCCCAATGCCGGCTGGCCGGAGGCGGCGATGGCCGGCGCGCTGGGGCTTTCGCTCGCCGGACCGCGCAGCTATGGCGGCGAGGTCGTCGAGGACGCTTTCATGGGCGAGGGCGGCCGCCGCGAGGCCGAAAGCACCGACATCCGCCAGGCGCTGAAGCTCTACCGTGTCGCCGACTGGCTGCTGCTCGGCCTGTTCGCCATCCTCTCGGCGATCGTGATCTACCTGACCATTTTGATCAGCGGCCACGGCGCCAGCGCACTTTAGAACTCGATCCCCTGCTGGGCTTTCACGCCCGCCGAGAAATGGTGCTTGGTCAGGCCCATTTCGGTGACCAAATCGGCCGCCTCGACAAGCAGCGGCTTGGCATTGCGGCCGGTGACGATGACATGCAGATCGTCGCGGCGCGCCTTCAGTGCCGCGACCACCCTTTCCAGGTCGAGATAATCGTAGCGAAGCGCGATGTTGAGCTCGTCGAGCACGACAAGGCTGATCGACGGATCGGCCATCAGCTCCAGCGCCTTAGCCCAGGCGGCTTCGGCGGCGGCGATGTCGCGCTTGAGATCCTGGGTCTCCCAGGTGAAGCCCTCGCCCATCGCGTGCCAGACGACGCGGTCGCCGAAGGCGGCGAAGGCGTCTTTCTCGCCGGTATGCCATTTGCCCTTGATGAACTGGACGACGCCGACGCGCTTGCCATAGCCCAACATCCTGAGCGCCAGGCCGAAGGCCGCAGTGGTCTTGCCCTTGCCCGGGCCGGTGTTGACGATCAGCAGGCCCTTCTCGATCGTCTTGCCGGCCACCTCGGCATCCTGCACCGCCTTGCGCTTGGCCATCTTGGCGCGATGGCGTTCGGCTTCTTTGTCTTCTGTCTCGACCATGTCATTTCACCTTGAGCGGCAGCCCCGCCACCATCAACAGCACACTATCGGCTATCGCCGCGACCTGCTGGTTGAGCCGGCCGGCGGCGTCACGAAACCGGCGCGCCAGCGCGTTGTCGGGCACGATGCCGAGCCCGACTTCATTGGACACCAGGAACCACGGCCCGCGCGGCCGCGACAGCACATCCGCCAGCCGCCGGCATTCGGCCTCGACATCATGTTCGGCCAGCATGTGATTGGTGAGCCACAATGTCAGGCAATCGATCAGCACAGCCTGGTGATCCGGCAAGGCTTCGATCGCGCCGGCAAGGTCGAGCGGCGCATCGACGGTGACCCAGCCTTCGCCACGCCGCGACTGGTGCAGCGCAATGCGCTCGCGCATCTCGTCGTCATAGGCCTGTGCGGTAGCGATGTACGTCCAGGGCAATGGATGGGCGATCGTCAGGTTCTCGGCGTGCGAGCTCTTCCCCGAGCGTGCGCCGCCCAGGATGAAGATCAGCTTCCGATCGGAAGCTTTATTGCCGCTCGCGGCTGTCGCGCCGGTCATTCCCTGCCTTTCCAGGTTGGAATCTCCTCGTAGCCCAAAGGCCGACGGTGCGCGAACCTTAGGCAGAAGCGCAATCACCGGCAAACCAAATTCCGCCACCGCACGGCCCGATTGCGGCACGGCCTACGGATGCTACGAGCCGGCGATCCGGGCGGCGACGAGCTGCTGCAGCCGCCACAGATGCGCATCGTGGATGCCGCGTTGCTCCAGGTTCTTCACCGTGTTGTAGAGATAATCGGCGCCCGAACCCCAATGGCCGCAGGAGGTCGCCAGCCTCTCGACAACCTTTTCCTCGCTTAATGCACCGGCATAGGTTGTACCCTGCCGGTTGATGACGAAGGCCAGCGCCCGCAACGGGCCGCCACTGCTTGTCATGTTGAGCAGGCGCGGATGGTAGCTGGTCGGCTTCAGCGTCACCTCGCGCCGCAGGATCTTGTCGAGTTGCTCGCGCCTGTCGCCTTCGCCAAGCCGAAAGGCGACGCCCTTGCATTGGCCACCACGATCCAGCGCCATCATCAGGCCCGGACTGTCCTTGGTCCCCCGCCAGCGCGTCATGTTCATGCAGAAGGATCTGTGCCAGCCGCGCAGCAGGGCCACCCGCTCCTCGATATGCTCGATCTCGGGCTTCCAGATCAGGGAGCCGTAGCCAAACAGCCAGAGCGGTTCATTGGCGGGAAGCTGAGCCTCCAGCATGCGCACCATTGCGTCATAGTCGGCATCATCCAGATGCGCGGCATCGGGATCCGGCCCCGCATCCTCGACCGTGCGAAAGCAACGGGCGACCAGTTCCTCGGTAAGCGACATGGTTCTTGGCAGCATGCGCGCGACCTTAAGGTTCACGCGCGGGCGCTACAACCCGGAGGGCCGCCAATTGACAACGGCTTTGCCCGGGTGTCGGCTGTCGGCAGAGCAAGCATGATCCCGAAAAGTGGATGCCGGTTTTCGGAAAAGATCATGCTCGCTTTTACCGTTAAAACGCCTTCGGCAGGTAGCGCCAGGTGACGAAGCCGCAGAAGGCGGCCAGGATGCCGAGCGTGACGAACACCGAGCCGAGGCCGAAGAAGGTGAGCACCACCGAATAGACGAGCGGCGGCGTCAGCTCTGAGAAATCGAGATAGGTGCGGTAGACCGCAGCCATCTGCGCCTTCTCGTACGAGCGCACGGAGCGCATGAAGGCGGTCGAGCCGAGCGCGTCGAGCGCGATGGTGAAGAGTGCGCCGCAGAGCAGCAACGCGCCGGTCAGCAAGGGCGCGGCCTCGCCGACGCCGCCCGCCGCGAACAACACCGCCGACATGGCGAAATAGGCGAAAGTCATGACGCGCCGTCCGCCGAAACGCCTGCCCGCCCTGCCCCAGAAAATCGCCATGAACAAAAGCGCATTGCCGGCCGAAACCAGCAAGCCGCCGGCGAGTTTGCCCTGGCCGGTGATCACCATGAACAGCGGGCCGTAGACGAAGAACGTCGTCCAGAAGCAGGAGCGGCCGAACGCGATCAGCCAGGCAAGCCTGAGCCTTGGCTGCTTGACGAAGCGACCGATATTGGCAAGCGGATTGGCCGGGCGCGACTTGCCGGGCCGGATCGACTGGTTGTCGGTCAACCGGTAGAACCAGAACAGGCAAAGCAGCGCGAACGCAAAAACCACGACGGCGCCATGCGCGGCATAGATGCCGAAATGGGTGTAGAGGAAGATGCCCAGCGTCGGCCCGCCGGTCCAGGCAAACATCGACCAGGCCATGCGCAGCGATTCCGCCTGCATGAAGTCGGTCTTGCGGATGTGATCCATGATGTAGAGGTTGAGCGTGATCGACAACGCGCTCGCCCCCATGACGCGGCAAAGCATGCCGGCAATCTGTCCGGGCAGCGTGTGGGTGACGAAGAAGGCGGAGCCGATCGCCAGCAGCACGCAGCCTGCCGTGTAGACCCAGCGCCGCGCGAAGCGGCGGATGAGAATCGGCATGAACAGCGTGACCGAAAGACCCATGAGGGACACGATGGTGTAGAGGATCGAGACGATCCGCTCGTTGTGCAGGATCTCGTAGGCCTGGATCGGGATGACGCTGGAGATCGTGGCGCGGGCGAAGGATTCCACCGCATAGAGCGAAGCGAAGGTGCGCGCATCCGCCGGCCGCAGGGCCGGAAGCCAGATCGGATGGCGCACATGGGTGGACATCGGCCCTCCGAAACGTGAATCACCCCTCAAATCTGGCCGGACCAGCTGCCGGCCAGTAGCAGGAAACCGACCCCCAGAGGCCGAAAAGCGAAGCCTGCCAAAGGCTTTCCGTCACTGGCCTAAAGCGGAATTTCATGGCTGCCATGAAACGCGTTGATGGCTGCCTGCTTCTGTCGTCCACTTGAACCGTGATAGTCATTCGGCTCGACTGAATCGGATTGCGTGACGATGAGCCTTCAAACGATGAGCGACCCTGTTCAGGACGCACCGAAGTCCAGCCGCATCGTCGCCTTTGATGTCCTGCGCGGCGTCGCGCTGCTCGCGATGGCGAGCTACCACTTCACCTGGGATCTCGAAAACTTCGGCTACACCACGCCAGCCCTCACCGCGTTCGGCTGGTGGAAATTGTACGCTCGCTGCATTGCCTCGACCTTCCTGTTCCTGGTCGGCGTCAGCCTTTTCCTCGCCCATGGCCGTCACATCCGCTGGCCTGGCTTCTGGAAGCGTTTTGCCATGGTCGCCGTGGCGGCGATCGCCATTTCCGCCGTCACATATTTCGTCACCCCCGACGGCTTCATCTTCTTCGGCATCCTGCACGAGATCGCGCTGGCCAGCCTGCTCGGCCTCGCCTTTCTGAGGCTGCCCTGGCTGCTGACGGCAATCATTGCCGCGGTCGTCATTGCTGCTCCCTACTATCTGCGCTCGGAGTTCTTCGACCATCCGGCGCTGTGGTGGGTCGGCCTTTCCGCCACCAACCCGCGTTCCAACGACTATGTGCCGCTTTTCCCGTGGTTTGGCGCGGTGCTTGCGGGCATCGCAGCGGTCAAGCTTGCTTCCGCATCGGGCTTGCTCGCCCGTCTGGGAACATGGGCGCCCGGCCGCTGGTCGAACCCGCTGACCTTCATCGGCCGTCACAGCCTCGCCTTCTACCTCATCCACCAGCCGCTTCTGTTCGGTTCTGTATGGCTTTTCTCCCAGGTCATGCCCGCCGCCCCTCAGGACAAGGAAGCCGGCTTCCTGCCGGCTTGCCAGGCGCAGTGCGAACAGCAGCGGGACAGCAAGTTCTGTACGAGCTATTGTGGCTGCATGCTGGACACGCTGAAGGGCGAAGGGTCTCTCGATAAGCTCTACGCCAACGACCAGTCCAGTGTCTGGAAATCGCATCTGGCCGATCTGGCGGAAACCTGCACCGCCGCGACGGAGGACCAGATGGAGGGAGGGCAGCAATGACGGGTATCGTGAAGCCCAGACACGGGATCATTCCCTGGCCGCCGGTGATCTATGTCGTGGCGATTGCGGCGAGCGTCGTCCTCGGCATGCTCTACCCGCTGCCCTGGATCGGCGACATCTTCGGCGATCTCCTGTTCGGCGTCGGCTGGGTGGCGCTGTTCGGCGTCGCCATGCTGTGGATCACGGCCATCCGCGCCATGTTCAAGGCCAGGACGACGCTCGATCCCAATGCCGAGCCAGACCACCTGGTGACGTCCGGCCCCTTCGGCATCACCCGCAACCCGATGTATCTCGCCAACACGCTGCTGCTGATCGGCGTCGCCTTCATCACCGGCATCGCCTGGTTCCTGATCTTTGCCTTCCTCGCCGCCTTCGCGACGCAGAAGCTGGCGATCGAGAAGGAAGAAAAGATCCTGGCGGCGAAGTTCGGCAAGAAATACCGGGACTACGCAAAGCGGGTGCGGCGCTGGATTTGAGGCTGCCTCGCTTGGATCGGTCGCGGGGTCAGGTTCTGGGCAGGTAAGGTTGCGTGTTTCTCATTGGCCGCAACGCCTGATCCATCGTCATTCTAGGGCGGAGCAAGGAGCGAAGCGACGCGCGCAGACCCTAGAATCCATTCCGTGACGTTGAGGCGTCGCCGCGGTGCAGAATTCTGCTCCGCTGCATCCCACGGCTAAAATCACGGAATGGATCCTCGGGTCTCCGCGTCCGCTTCGCTCCCGCTCCGCCCGTGGATGACGAAGCTGAGAGACTCCGGCCAATCTCGAACGTTTGCGACAGTTAGCATTCGGCTATCAGCGGGCTACGTATTCACGCCGAGCTCAGCCAGTCGCTCCACGCAGGACTCTTCGGCCTGGTCGAGCTCGGCCAGCGTCTCCTCCAGGTCGCGGCGCTTCTGGCGCAAGTCCTCGCGCTTCTCCTCGATGCGCTTGATCATCAGCTTGAGCTGGCCGACCTCGCCGGGCGGCTCCTTGTACATCTGGATGATCTCGCGGATCTCGTTGATCGAGAAACCGAGCCTTTTTCCCCGCATGATCTGCCGGATCAGATGCCGGTCGGACGGCCGGAACAGCCGCGTGCGGCCGCGCCTCACAGGCTGCACCAGCCCCTCATCTTCGTAAAAACGCAAAGTCCGCGTCGACACGTCGAACTCGCGTGTCAGCTCGGTGATCGTATAATATTCCCGCATTCCCACTCCCAAGCCCGGGCATCGCCGCTTGGAGCGTCGCCCTTCCCTCCGATCAGACCCATCTCGCGCCGGAATCGGCCCGTGACCCCGCGGCAACCTCGCACGGCATTTACGTAAAAGTCAATTAACGCCGGCTTGTTGATTTAGGGAACTCTAAACCACCATGTCGCCAGCCCGAGGAAAGCGAAAAACCCGACACAGTCGGTGACGGTGGTGACGAAGACCGCCGAGGCCACCGCCGGATCGATCTTGAGGCGGTCGAGCACCAGCGGGATGAGTATCCCGGCAAGTGCTGCGGCAAACATGTTGATGATCATCGCCGCTGCGATGATGCCGCCCAGATTGGGGTCGCGGAACCAGAAGCCGGCGACCATGCCGATGAGCACCGCAAACACCACGCCGTTGATGAAGCCGACACCGAGCTCGCGACGGATGATGCGGGCGGCGTTGTAGATATCGAGGTCCTTGGTCGCCAGCGCGCGCACGGTCACCGTCATGGTCTGCGAGCCGGCATTGCCGCCCATGCCGGCGACGATCGGCATCAGCACCGCCAGCGCCACGATATGCTCGATCGTGTGGTCGAACAGGCCGATGACCGAAGCGGCAAGGAAGGCGGTCACAAGGTTGACCAGCAGCCAGGGCACGCGCGAGCGCGAGGTGGCGAGCACCGTGTCGGACAGTTCTTCGTCGCCGACGCCGCCCATGCGCAACAGGTCCTCCTCCGCCTCCTCCTGGATAACGTCGACCACATCATCGATGGTCAGCACGCCGACCAGCCGCCCGTTCTCGTCGACCACGGCGGCGGAGAGCAGGTTGTATTGCTCGAACTCCCGCGCCGCCTCTTCCTGGTCCATCGTGGCCGGGATCGCATGCAGGGTCTCATGCATGACCTCCTCGACCTTGACCGCGCGCTTGGTGCGCAGGATCTGGTCAAGATCGATGGCGCCGAGCAGCTTGAAGCTCGGGTCGATGACGAAGATCTGGCTGAAGCGGTCGGGCAGGTTCTTGTCCTCGCGCATGTAGTCGATGGTCTGGCCGATCGTCCAGAATGGCGGCACGGCGACGAACTCGGTCTGCATGCGCCGACCGGCGGTCTCTTCCGGATAGTCCAGTGCCCGCCGCAGCCTGATGCGCTCGGTGAAAGGCAGTTGCGACAGGATCTCATCCTGGTCTTCCTTCTCGAGGTCTTCCAGGATGTAGACGGCGTCGTCGGAATCGAGCTCCTGCACCGCCTGCGCGATCTGCTCGTTGGGCAGATTGTCGACGATGTCCATGCGGATCGCTTCGTCGACCTCGGTCAGCGCCGAGAAGTCGAAATCGGTGCCGAGCAATTCGACCAGCGCGCGGCGCTGTTCGGGGTGAAGCGCCTCCAGCACGTCGCCCAGTTCCGACTGGTGCAGGTCGCCGACTTCACGTTTTAGGGTGATCGTGTCGCGGTCGGCGATCGCCGCGCCGATCTGGGCAAGGAAGGAGGCGCGGACAGCGCCGTCCTCGCCATAGATGTCGGCGTGATGCTCCTCGGCGGACGCGGCGCCCCTCATCTGTCTGTCCTGGCCTTCCACCAGCGCCTCCCGCAACGAGGAATCCCCAAACGAGGTCTAGTGCATGATCCCGAAAAGTGGAAACCGCTTTTCGGGAAATCCAAACCCTGTGCGGCAGATAGCGCGGCGACAGGATTCGTCTTCGAAGGAAGTCGCTCTAGCGCTCGGAATAGCCAAGGAAATGTGGCGGTTGTCTTCGCCTCGCAACCGCTCGATAACAGCGTGGGGCGCCCGCGTCGCGGACGTGACAATCGCTTCAGCCGACGCGACAGCGCATGTCGCTGGGGAAAGAGCACCCCTTCCCCATTGAGGCAGAATTGTCATGATGGATGATCCCCCAGGATCAGCGCATCGCTAAACGGTCCGAGGACAAACGCTGCCCTTGAACATCAAGTCCGCAAAGACGAACCAGGCAAATGCCGAGCAGCGCGTTCGCGTGGTCGTTGCCGAGCGCAATCCATTCGTCGTTTCGGCCCTGCGCGAAATGCTCGAATGCGACGGCCGCTTCGATTTGCTCGGTGCCGTGCACAGCGGCGCACAATTCCTGGAACTGGCCGCCGCCACGCAATTCGATGTCGCCGTCGTCGGCTGGAAGCTCGCCGACATGGACGGCGCCGACGTCCTCGCGGAAGTTCAGAACCGCAAGCTCGGCGTGCGCATCACGATCTTTTCCAACGACCACGACATCGGCATCCTGAAGCAATGCGTGCGCCTCGGCGCGCAGGGCTATTGCTTCCAGTTCGACGATCCGCCGGTGATCTTCGAGACGATCCTGGCGGTGGCGCATGGTCGCATCTGCATTCCCTATATCGACATCAACAAGGTCAACGACACGCCGCTGTCGAGGCTCACCGTGCGCGAGCGGGAATTGCTGGCGGTGCTTTCCGACGGCTGGACCAACCTGCAGATCGCGACGCGGACCGGGATTTCCGAGAATACGGTGAAGTACCACCTGAAGAATCTCTACGACAAGCTGGACGTGCGCAACCGCGCCATGGCCGTGGCGCTCTATTCCAGCGAGAAACAACGCACGCCCAAATCGCCTATCGGGTAGGCCAACCGGGTAGGACAGTCCCACCCGCAAGGGCCAACAACTTACCCGGCAAGGTGTTGTTGGCGAGCCTCTTCAAGACGAAACTTCCTCCACAATCACAAACGATCGGAGGAGTTTCGCGCATGGCTGGGTTCACGCATCTTTTCATCCCGGGGCCCACCAACATTCCCGAGCAAGTCCGGCAGGCCATGAACCTGCCGATGGAGGATATGCGCGCTTCCTCTTTCCCCAACCTGACGCTGCCGCTCTTCGAAGACATCAAAAAGGTCTTCAAGAACGAGACCGGCCGCGTCTTCATCTACCCCTCCTCCGGCACCGGCGCCTGGGAAGCGGCGATGACCAATGTGCTCAGCCCCGGCGACAAGGTTCTGATGTCGCGCTTCGGCCAGTTCTCGCATCTGTGGGTCGACATGGCCGAACGCCTCGGCTTCGAGGTCGACGTCATCGACTGCGAATGGGGCACCGGCGTCCCGCTCGAAATCTATGCGGAGCGGCTTAAGGCGGACAAGGCGCACCTCATAAAGGCGGTCTTCTGCACGCAGAACGAGACCGCGACCGGCGTCACCAGCGACGTCGCCGGCTGCCGCGCCGCGCTCGATGCCGCGAACCACCCGGCGCTTCTCTTCGTCGATGGTGTCTCCTCGATCGGCTCGATCGACTTCCGGCAGGAGGAATGGGGCGTCGACTGCGCTGTCAGCGGTTCGCAGAAAGGCTTCATGCTGCCGGCCGGCCTCGGCTTCCTGTCGGTCAGCAAGAAGGCGCTGGCCGCGTCGCGGGTCGCGACCCACCGGCATTGTTACTTTTCCTTCGAAGACATGATCCGCACCAACGACGGCGGCTATTTCCCCTATACGCCGGCCACCCAGTTGCTGCGCGGCCTGCGCGCTTCGCTCGATCTCATCGCCGAGGAAGGGCTGGAGAACATCTTCGCCCGCCATCATCGGCTGGCCGAAGGCGTGCGCAAGGCCGTCGACGCCTGGGGCCTGAAGCTCTGCGCCAAGGCGCCGAAATGGCATTCCGACACCGTCAGTGCCATTGTGGTGCCGGAAGGCATCGACAGCGCCAATGTCGTCAAGCGCGCCTACCAGAAATACAACACCTCTCTCGGCGGCGGCCTCAACAAGGTGGCCGGCAAGGTCTTCCGCATCGGCCATCTCGGCTGGTTGAACGAGGTGATGGTGCTTGCGTCGGTCTCCGCCGCCGAGCTGACGCTACTCGATTGCGGCGTCGACCTTGCGCCGGGCTCCGGCGTCGGCGCGGCCATCGAGCACTTCCGCCGCACGGCCGACGTGCCTGTCGCCAAGGCGGCGTGAGGAGCGCACCATGAGCCACACCATCAACCACCTGAAGAAACTGAGGCTGCAGCGCAGCGAACTGGCTGTACCCGGTTCGAGCCCCGAGATGATCGACAAGGCGGCGAACAGCGCCGCCGACTTCATCTTCCTCGACATCGAGGACGCGGTGGCGCCGCCGGACAAGGAGCGTGCCCGTAAGAACATCATCCAGGCGCTGAACGACATCGACTGGCGCGCCAAGGGCAAGACCGTGTCGGTGCGCATCAACGGCCTCGACACCCATTACATGTACCGCGACGTCGTCGACGTCATGGAACAGGCCGGCGACCGGCTGGACACCATCCTGGTGCCGAAGGTCGGCGTGCCGGCCGACCTCTATATGGTCGAGGCCATGGTCAACCAGATCGAGATGGCCAAGGGCTTCAAGACCCGCGTCGGCCTCGAAGCGCTGATCGAGACGGCGCTCGGCATGGCCAATGTCGAGGCGATCGCCGCCACGCCCGGCCGGCTGGAAGCGATGCATTTCGGCGTCGCCGACTATGCCGCCTCAAACAAGGCGCGCACCGTCAACATCGGCGGGCTCAATCCGGACTATCCCGGCGACCAGTGGCATTTTGCGCTGTCGCGCATGACTGTCGCCTGCCGCGCCTACGGCCTGCGCGCCATCGACGGACCGTTCGGCGATTTCTCCGACCCCGAGGGCTACAAGGCAGCCGCCCGACGCGCCGCCGCACTCGGCATCGAAGGCAAATGGGCGATCCACCCTTCGCAGATCGCCCTGGCCAACGACGTGTTCTCGCCGCCGGAGAAGGAAGTCACGCGCGCCCGCCGCATCCTCGAAGTGCTGAAGGAGGCGGAAGCGCTCGGCAAGGGTGCCGCTGCGCTCGACGGCAAGATGATCGACGCGGCGTCGGAGCGCATGGCGCGCAACGTGCTGGTGGTCAACGAGGCGATCGAGCGCGCCAGCCAAACTTTGTTGGCTAATGGGCCGCATGCCGCCGCCGCGCAGTAGAAAAATACCGGGAGGACAAGATGGACATCCACGAATACCAGGCCAAGGAACTGCTTGCCCGCCACGGCGTGCATGTACCGCGCGGCGGCCTCGCTTACAGCCCCGAACAGGCGACCTACCGTGCCAGGGAGATCGGCGGGGCCAAATGGGTGCTGAAGGCGCAGGTTCATTCCGGCGCGCGCGGTAAGGCGGGCGGCATCAAACTCTGCTCGAACGACGAGGAGATCTCCAACGCTGCCGAAGCCATGCTCGGGCGCAAGCTTGTGACCCAGCAGACCGGCCCGCGCGGCAAGCTGATCTCTCGCCTCTATCTTGAGGAGGCCGTCGACATCGCTCAGGAGCTCTATCTCGGCTTCGTGCTCGACCGCAAGGAAGAGCGCGTCATGATCGTGGCGTCGGCCGCCGGCGGCATGGAGATCGAGGATATCTCTGAAAAGAAGCCTGATTCGATCATCCGCGCCACCGTCGACCCCGGCGTCGGCATGCAGGGTTTTCAGGCGCGCGAGATCGCCTTTGGCCTCGGCCTTGAAAGCAACCTGATCGGCAAGGCCACCGAAACCATCCTGGGCTGCTACCAGGTGTTCCGCGACTACGACGCCTCGATGCTGGAGATCAATCCGCTGGTGGTGACGCGCGACGGCAGCCTCGTCGCGCTCGACGCAAAAATGTCGTTCGACGAGAACGCGCTGTTCCGTCGTCCCGAGATTTCCGAGCTGCGCGACAAGAGCCAGGAAGACCCGCGCGAGACCTTCGCAAGCGACCGCGGCCTCTCCTATGTCGGGCTCGAGGGCAATATCGGCTGCATCATCAACGGCGCCGGGCTGGCCATGGCGACGATGGACATGATCAAGATCGCCGGCGGCGAGCCGGCCAACTTCCTCGACATCGGCGGCGGCGCCTCACCCGAGCGGGTGGCAAAATCCTTCCGCGCCGTGCTCGGCGACAAGAATGTCGAGACCATCCTGGTCAACATCTTCGCCGGCATCAACCGCTGCGACTGGGTCGCCGAAGGCGTCATCAAGGCGATCCGCGAGGTCGGTGTCGACGTCCCGCTGGTGGTGCGCCTTTCCGGCACCAAGGTCGACGAAGGGCGCAAGATCCTCGCCGATTCCGGCGAGGCGGTGATCGTCGCCGACACGCTGGCCGAAGCCGCCGAAAAAGCCGTCGCCGCCTGGCGCGAAGCCACCAAGAACAAAAAAGCAGCCTGAGGGAGGTCGATAAATGGCAATCCTGCTCAACCGCAGCACGCGCGTGATCGTGCAAGGCTTCACCGGCAAGATCGGCAGCTTCCACGCCGAGGACATGAAGCGCTACGGCACCAAGCTGGTCGGCGGCGTCACCCCCGGCAAGGGCGGCCAGACGCATCTCGGCCTGCCCGTCTTCAACACGGTCAAGGGCGCGGTGCGTGAGACCCGCGCCGAGGCCAGCATCGTCTTCGTGCCGCCGCCCTTCGCCGCCGATTCGATCATGGAAGCGGCGGACGCCGGGATAAAACTCTGCGTCTGTATCACCGACGGTATCCCCTCGCAGGACATGATGCAGGTCAAGCGCTACATGCGCCGCTACCGCTTCGAGGACCGCATGCGGCTGGTTGGCCCGAACTGCGCCGGCGTCATCACGCCTGGACAGGCGCTGATGGGCATCATGCCTGGCAACATCTACCTGCCCGGGCGCGTCGGCATCGTCGGCCGTTCCGGCACGCTGGGCTATGAGGCCGCTTCGCAGATGAAGGCGCTGGGCATCGGCGTTTCGACCAGCGTCGGCATCGGCGGCGACCCGATCAACGGCTCGTCCTTCAAGGACATCCTGCAGCTTTTCGAGCGCGACGAGGATACCGACGCCGTGGTGATGATCGGCGAGATCGGCGGCCCGCAGGAAGCCGAAGCCGCGATCTGGGCGCGCGACAACATGCGCAAACCGCTGATCGCCTACATCGCCGGCCTGTCCGCCCCGAAGGGCAGGCGCATGGGTCATGCCGGCGCCATCATCTCCGCTTTCGGCGAATCGGCGCAGGAAAAGGTCGAGATCCTCAAGGAAGCCGGCGTCGTCATCGTGCCGACCCCTGCTTCTTTCGGCGAGGTCGTGGCCGACACGCTGGCGCGGACGAAGAAGGCTGCTTGACAGCTGGCCAGGCGAAAGTCGCGGAAAGCAGAACGTGAAGCCAGTCTCGGGCCGGCGATCTTCGCGGTCGCCGGCCCGGATCGGCTCGCCTTACGGTCGACGCGACCTTGGTCAGAGCAATTCGAGAAACTGTGCGCAGCGATTTTCTATCTGGAATTGCGTGAAAACAAGCGCTTAGCGCAGCTCAGCGGCAATGGGCGGGACAGCGGCTTTGGAACAGAGCAAACGCATCAGGTTTCGTGAGGACGAGCGCAGCTTGCTGCTGCGTCTGCTGCTTCAGGTCGCAAGCGCACGCGAGCCCGAGATCGCGGCGGTCCTGAGCGGACGCAGGTCGCTTGTCTCCCTCGCCCCGGAACAGCGCATCCCGGCGCTTCAGGCGAGCGGCGTGTGGTTCCAGTTGCTGACGATTGCCGACGAATTGCTTGCCATGCGGGCGCGGCGCGAACTCGAACAGGGCGCGGGTGTCGACGACGTGCCCGGTTCGTTCGCCAGCGTGATTGCCGGGATGGCGGCGAACGGCCACTCGGCGACGGAAGCGCAGGCGGCGCTCGACGAACTCTGCGTCGGCCCGACCATGACAGCGCATCCCACAGAGGCCAAGCGCGTCACCGTGCTGGAGATTCATCGCCGCATCTATCGCAAGCTGACCGAGCTCGACCAGCCGCGCTGGGCGCCGCGCGAACGCGATCTCTTGGTCGCCGATCTCGAAAGCGAGATCGAGCTTCTGTGGATGACGGGCGAGCTGCGGCTGGAGCGCCCGACGGTCGAGCGCGAGATCGCCTGGGGCCTGCATTTCTTCCGCGAAGTCATCTTCGAGGGGACGCCGCAGCTCTATGGCAAGCTTCAGGACGCCTTCGCGCGTCACTATCCGGGCGAGCCAATAAAAATTCCGTCCTTCATGCGCTATGCCTCGTGGATCGGCGGCGACCGCGACGGCAATCCGAATGTGACGGCCGAAGTCACCGCCCACGCCATGGCCGAATACCGCGACACCGCCATAGGCTGGTATCTGACGCAGGTGCAGCGGCTGGTGTCGGTGCTCAGCGCCAGCTCGAACGTCATCGAGCTGCCGGCGACCTTCAGGCAGGTGCTGCAATCAGCGCTTGATAAAAGCGGAGAAGCTGACGAGATCGCCGCCCGCAACCCTGACGAACCGCTCCGCCAGTTCGCTTCTGCCCTGCTTGCCCGGCTGGTCGCCACGCGCGACGGCGGCACGGCGGCGTACCCCTCGGCGGAGGCGTTTCGCACCGATCTGCGCGCGCTGTCTTGGGTTCTGGAAGCGATCGGCGGGCGCGCGGTGGCCAGGCGCTTCGTCCAGCCGCTGCTTTGGCAGGTCGGAAGCTTCGGTTTCCGCACCGTCTCGCTCGACATTCGCCAGAACTCCACGGTCGTCAACCGGGTGCTGGCCGAGCTGTTCGCGCTGACGGATCCGGTCGTCCCAGGCACACCGGGTTGGTCGGCGCGCATTCGCGCAGCCCTCAGCCAGGGCGAGCGGCTGGAGATCGACGAAGGACGGCTCTCGCCGGAAGCGAGCGAACTGCTTTCGACGTTCTCGGTTATCGCCAGGCAAGTCTCGGGCTCCGATGCCGACGCCGTCGGCTCCTTCGTGCTCAGCATGACCCGATCGGCCGACGATCTGCTCGCGGTCTATCTGCTGGCGCAATATTGCGGGCTATCGACCGCGCCAGGTGGCGGCGGCACGATCAGGCTGCGGATCGTGCCGTTGTTCGAGACCATCGCCGATCTGCAGGCCGCCCCTGCCATACTCAACGGACTGCTCGGCGTTTCGCTGGTGCGGCGGACGGTGCGCGATTTCGGCGCGCGCCAGGAAATCATGCTCGGCTATTCGGATTCCAACAAGGACGGCGGATTCCTGGCATCCAATTGGGAACTGGCAAAAGCGCAAAAGCGCCTCGCCGCCATCGGCCGCAAGCACAACACCAGGATCAGTTTCTTTCACGGTCGCGGCGGCTCCGTCAGCCGTGGCGGCGCGCCGACCGGCCGCGCGATCGCGGCACAGCCGCAAGGCACTGTGGCCGGAGCCATGCGGGTGACCGAGCAAGGCGAGGTCGTATCGTCGAAATTCGCCAATCGCGGCACCGGCCTCAACCAGCTCGAGGTCCTCGCCGCCGCCGTGCTGGCGCACGGTATCCGATCAACCGGCGATGCCGGTGCGAAGGAATCGCCGGAGTTCGACGAAGCGCTGGAAGCGCTCGCGGGCATGTCGCAGGCATCCTATGCCGGGTTGATGGCCGAGCCGGGCTTCCTCGACTATTTCAACCAGGCGAGCCCGGTCGCGGAACTGGCGCTCTTGAAAATGGGCTCACGCCCGGATCGCCGTTTCGGTGCCAGCGGCATTGCCGACCTGCGCGCCATTCCATGGGTGTTCGCCTGGAGCCAGAACCGTCACCTGCTGACCGGCTGGTATGGCATCGGCAGCGCCCTGAGCGCCTTCGTCACGGTGCGCGGTGAGACTGGGCGCGAGCTTCTGGCACGCATGTTCGAGCACTCGCGCTTCTTCCGCCTGATCGTCGACGAGGCCGAAAAGACGCTCTACCAGTCCGACATGGAGATTGCGCGGCTCTATGCCGGCCTGGTGTCCGACGGCGATGCTGCCGGACGGATCTATGCGCGCATCGCCGCCGAATACGAATTGACGCGACGCCTGATCGGCGACCTCACGGGAGGCGATCTTTCCGCGCGCTTCCCGATGTTCAAGCGGCGTTTCGACAATCTGCGCCGGCAGATGGACGATATTCACCGGCTGCAGGTCGATCTGCTGCGCGAAGTCCGGACAAGCGCCGCCGCGGCGGAGCAGAAGCGGGCGACCGACGCCCTGCTTGTGTCGATCAACTGCATCTCGGCAGGTCTGGGCTGGACGGGGTAGGCCGTTTGGCCAAACTGCGGAAAAACGTCCTCGCGTCAAACTCTGGCGGCGGTGTGGTCTTCATGCCCGCCGCCGCTTTCATCTTGATCCGAGGGAGCCGCAGGCAGCGACGAGAACAGTCGCTTGCCGGTGCCGAATTCAGCTGGCTTTAGGAAGAATGGTGCGGTCGAGAAGACTCGAACTTCCACGGGTTGCCCCACAGCGACCTCAACGCTGCGCGTCTACCAATTCCGCCACGACCGCACGTGGTAGGAGCCGGAACCGTCCGGCCCGGGGCCTGTAGCAAATCGTTTCCGGCGAAACAAGTGCGCTGAGCGGAATAATCGCGAATGCATGTCGCCCAAAAGTGCGGAGCGGTTTTGGGAGACCGACATGCATCGGACAAAGCGGCTTGCACACCCCTTCCAGGCCCGGCTTCTCGCCGGCGGAACTGGACGTTTTGGCCGATTGCCGCCATATGAATGGAACATCGAGAAAGTTCCATGACAGAACGCAGCCAGATCGCCACGTCGTTCCTGCCGCTCCCCGGTTCGGCGCCGGTGGAATGGATGATCGAGCCCGGGCTCACCGCCTATCCGGACGCGCTGGCCTTCATGGAGGCGCGCGCCGAAGCGATCCGCAGCGGAACGGCAGGCGAGATGGTCTGGCTGGTCGAGCATCCGCCGCTCTACACCGCCGGCACCAGCGCCCGCAGCGAGGACCTGATCGACCCCGACCGCTTCCCGGTCTTTGCCGCCGGCCGTGGCGGCGAATACACCTATCACGGCCCGGGACAGCGCGTGGCCTATGTGATGCTCGACCTGAAGCGGCGGCGCGAGGATGTGCGCGCCTTCGTCGCGGCGCTCGAGCAATGGATCATCTCCACGCTTGCCGCCTTCAATGTGCGCGGCGAGCGGCGCGAGGACCGCGTCGGCGTCTGGGTGGTGCGGCCGGATCGCCCTGCCCTGCCGGACGGCACGCCGGCCGAGGACAAGATCGCGGCGATCGGCATCCGGCTGCGGCGCTGGGTGAGCTTCCATGGCATCGCTATCAACGTCGAGCCGGACCTCGGCCATTTCGGCGGCATCGTGCCCTGCGGCGTCTCGGATCATGGCGTGACCAGCCTTGTCGATCTCGGACTGCCGGTCACCATGGCCGATCTCGACCTCGCGCTGAAATCGGCGTTCGAGGACGTGTTTGGGCCTGCAGCCGTTCCGGTTGCCGAGCCTGCCCGCAAGGCCGGCTGAGAGTCGCTCCGCCGGGAGTGTGTTGAGATTCGGGTCAGGTCGAGACGAAGTCGAAGACGGGCGCGAAGCGACCGAACAAGGTGGATTCCGAGAACCGGCCTACGCCGGCCGTAGCCTTCATGGAGCGAAGACCCCTATGAGGGCTTCGGCCGGCGAAAGCCGGAGCGGAGCGTACTTGAAGTACGTGAGCACCGGAAGCGCAGGAAGCCGCCGTTTGCAGGCCGACCTCATCTGAAACTCAGCACACTCTACATCAGTTGTGCCGAGGCCCACAGCATGCCGTAGCCATGGATGGCGAAGACGGCGAGCAGCGCGCCGGCAATGGCCAGCCGGTCGAAGGGCCGGATCGGCTTCAGCTCGTGTCGCGGCTTTACGCCGCTGCCCATGGTGATCAGGCTGAGGATCGCGAACACCGCGCCGGCGATCAGCAGGAAGCTCGGTGAGAAACCGGCCTGCCAGCCGAGCGCCAGGAGCGCCGACAAAAGCAGGAAGGACGCCAGCGCGAGTGCCGCCGGACCCGGGCAGATCTGGCGCAACACCTGGCCGCCGTCGAACTTCCACACCGGCACCAGATTGGCGATGTTGAACAGCGAGGCGCAGCCGGCAAGCGTGGCCAGGAGCATGGCGGCGAGCCGATGTCCTTCGCCGTTGGCGAAGCCGCTGGCGGCGATCAGCACCGGCACCAGGAAAGCGGAGAAGCCGGCGCCCATAAGCGCCACGAAGGCGACCTCGAAGCGGCTGTCATAGGGCCTGCCGCCGATGGCGATGCCGCCAAGCAGCGGGATGAAGATCATCCGCGCCCGGCGATGCCCGGTCAGCCGGAAGGCGGCCATATGGCCGAGCTCGTGCAGGGCGACCACCGACGTCAGGATCGCGGCAAGGGCCAGGCCGCCGATATTGAGGCCGAAGAACGGCCACAGGATCAAGGCCGAAAGCAGGGCAAAGCCGACCTGGCTCAGCGGACGCTCGAACCAGCCGCCCTTGCGATACGTGCCGGTAGCCGCCCAGACGTCCAGCTTGCGGAGCTCGCGGCGCATGGCGAAGAAACGGAAGATAAGGAACGCGACGCCGCGATAGCGATCGGTCTGGGTAAGCGTGACACGCGTGGCATCGCCCTCGGGCACGAGTTCGGCGGTCTCGCGATAATTCGCCCAGAACGATGGATCGAGCGCCGTGTCGTCGACGACGATCATCGAGAAGTAGCTTCCTTCCTTCACATCCTCGAACCGCGCCTTGCGGTCGATCGGCCGGCCGTCCCGTCCTTCCCAGGAGAGCCGGATCAGCGCCGTCCCCTCGCTGTCCAGGGGCTCGGCGGAAAGGATTTCGCCCGACCACCCGGCATCGCCGCCGAACGGCCACAGCGCCTGCCAGAGGCGATCACGGTCGGCCTTGATTACGCGGCGCGCCGTCACCGTGCGCAGTCCGAGCGGCACGGTCATCAAAAGAAAGATCAGTCCGAGATTGCCGGCCACGAGGGTGACCGTGACGATGACCGACACTTGCCTTCGCTCCCTGTCTTGAAGGAGCAGCCTAACGGCGGCGCGGCCAAGAAAGACTTAACAAACATGGGCGGGCTCTTGCCCGTCCCTGGCGGGCTCTTATCCGTTCCGGGCGGGTCTTCCCCGTCCCTGGGCAGGTTCTCGCCCGCTCGAACAAACGGGCGGGCATTTGCCCGTCCCGTATGGCGGCAAGGCCGCCTGATCACATGGCGCCGATCCAGATCGCCATCGAAACGAGAAAGGTGCTCATGCAAACCAGCGAGACGACATCCTGAACCAGATCAGACATAACTCTCTCCGTTGTTGGTATGTTCGTAATTTGTTCTAATTTTGTTCGAATGTCAACGACCATCCTGGCACGACGACAGGCAGAGAATTTTGCACGGTAAATGAAAGGTTAATCGCTCGCTGCGAGGAAGGCGCTGTGCTGCGAGCGCCCCTTAAGGGCCACGAGATCAAACGCTATCGGTTGCCAACCGTCGCGCGCAACGTGCTGATGGATGCCTGTTGTCTTGGCGGCAGGAGCGCTCGAAACCTACGACTGCGGGCAGCCGCAGGTTTCCCGATTGAAGCCCTGGACGCACCGGTATGAGCCGCCATGCGGACATCCGAAAAGCAGGGAGTAAGCGGTCGACAAAGCGACCGCCAGGAACAACAGCACGACAATCCCGAGAATGACCTTTTTCACGGCGGCCTCCGACCGGCGAGAGGCCGCATTCTATCACGTTCGTGACAGAGGCCTCGCGCTGACAAGCGTCGCCGTCTAAAAGCCGGCTCCAGGCCTACGCTGGGTCGACCCGGCCTTAGAGAGGCACCACCTTGCCCTCGGCCAGCGTCACGCGCCGGTCCATGCGCGAGGCGAGCTCATGGTTGTGGGTGGCGATCAGCGCGGCAAGGCCCGACTGCCTGACCAGTGCCTCGAGCGCGTCGAATACATAGGAAGCGGTGACCGGGTCGAGATTGCCGGTCGGCTCGTCGGCCAGGAGCACCAGCGGCGCGTTGGCGACCGCGCGGGCAATGGCGACGCGTTGCTGTTCGCCGCCGGAAAGCTCGGCCGGCCGGTGCTGCGCGCGCTTGCCGATCTGCATGTAGTCGAGAAGCTGGGCTGCCCGTTCCGAGGCGTCCTTGGCGGGAAGCCCCTTGATCAGCTGCGGCATCATGATGTTCTCGAGCGCCGAGAACTCCGGCAGCAAATGATGGAACTGGTAGACGAAGCCGACATCGTTGCGGCGGATCGCGGTGCGCTCGTCGTCCGACAGCCGGCCGCAGGCACGGCCGGCGAGGATCACGTCGCCCGCGTCGGGCCGCTCCAGCAGCCCCGCCGTGTGCAAAAGGGTGGACTTGCCGGTGCCCGACGGCGCCACCAGCGCCACCATCTCGCCGCGCCGGAGCGAAAAGTCGGCGCCGTTCAAAATGGTGAGCTTGCGCGGCCCCTGGACGTAGTGCCGTTCGACGCCCTTCAACTCGATAATGGCCTCGGCCATCATTCGTACCTCAGAGCTTCGACGGGATCGAGCCGGGCGGCCCGCCAGGCCGGGAACACTGTCGCCAGGAACGACAGGGCAAGCGCCATGATCACGACATAGGTCGTCTCGCGCGGATCCATCTTCGCCGGCAGCTGGCTGAGGAAATAGAGCTCGGGATTGAACAGGATCCTGCCGGTCATCCAGGAGAAGAACTGGCGGATCGATTCGATGTTGAGGCAGATGACGACGCCGAGCAGCACGCCGGCGATGGTGCCGGTGACGCCGATCGCCGCCCCCGTCATCAGGAAGATGCGCAGGATCGCGCCGCGCGAGGCGCCCATCGTGCGCAGGATGGCGATGTCGTGGCCCTTGTCCTTCACCAGCATGATGAGGCCCGAAATGATGTTGAGCGCCGCCACCAGCACGATCAGCGTCAGGATCATGAACATGACGTTGCGCTCGACCTGCAGCGCCGAGAAGAAGGTCTCGTTGCGCTGGCGCCAGTCGACGAGATCGACCGGGCGCTGCGCCGCCTGCTCGACCAGCGGCTTCAGCGCATCGACATTGTCGGGATTGTCGACATAGATCTCGATGGTCTGCGCGCGCCCGTCCATGTTGAAATAGAGCTGCGCCTCCGAGAACGGCATGTACACGATCGAACTGTCATATTCCGACATGCCGACCTCGAAGATCGCCACGACCTTGTAGCCCTTCATGCGCGGCGTGGTGCCGAGCGGCGTCACGTCGCCGTCGGGAGAGATCAGCGTGATCGTGTCGCCGAGCACCAGCCCGAGGCTCTCCGCCATACGCTTGCCGATCGCCACGCCCTCGCCGGTGTCGAAACCGTCGAGCGTGCCCTGCTTGATGTTGCTGGAGACGATCGAAATCTTGCCGAGGTCTTCGCCGCGGATACCGCGCACCAGGGCGCCCGTGCCGCCGCCGACATTGCCTTGCGCCAGCACCTGGCCGTCGATCAGCGGAATGGCGTATTTGACGCCAGCGACACCGTTGATGCGGCTCGCCACCTGGGCGTAATCCTCCAGCGGCGAATCGAGCGGCTGCACGATGAGATGGCCGTTGACGCCGAGGATGCGGGTGAGCAGTTCGGCGCGAAAACCGTTCATCACGGCCATGACGACGATCAGCGTCGCGACGCCGAGCATAATGCCGAGAAAGGAGATCGAGGCGATGACCGAGATCACCGTTTCCTTGCGCCGCGAGCGCAGGTAGCGCCACGCCACCATGCGCTCGAATCCGGAAAAGGCGCCCGCCCCTGATCTGGCCGCTGTCGCCGCCTCGCTCATGCGGCGATACCCAGGCGCTTCTTGGCCTCGGCGATCGGCAGCGTCTCGCGCTCGCCCGACTTGCGGTTCCTGATCTCGACCTCGCCGGCGGCCACGCCGCGCGGGCCGACGATCACCTGCCACGGCAGGCCGATCAGGTCGGCGGTGGCGAACTTGCCGCCCGGCCGCTGGTCGGTGTCGTCATAGAGCACGTCCTTGCCGGCTGAAGTAAGCGCTGCGTAGAACTCGTCGCAGACGCGGTCGCATTCGCCGTCGCCGACCTTCATGTTGATCAGGCCGATATCGAAGGGTGCCACCGCCTCCGGCCAGATGATGCCGTTTTCGTCATGGCTCGCCTCGATGATCGCCGCGACCAGCCGCGACGGGCCGATGCCGTAGGAGCCGCCGGAAGCATAGTGATCCTTGCCGTCGGGGCCGGTCACCTTGGCGTTCATCGGCTTGGAATACTTCTCGCCGAAGTGGAAGATATGGCCGACCTCGATGCCGCGCGCCGAGAGCCGGTCGCCTTCGGCGACTTTCTCCCAGGCCGCCTCGTCATGCATTTCGTCGGTGGCGGCGTAAGGCGTCGTCCATTTCTGCACGATCTCGCCGATCTCGGCATCGTTGGAGAAGTTCGTGCCGGCGCCCGGCACGTCGAGCGACAGATAGGCGCGGTCACAGAACACCTTGCTCTCGCCGGTTTCGGCCAGGATGATGAACTCATGACTGAGATCGCCGCCGATCGGACCGGTGTCGGCGCGCATCGGAATGGCCTGCAAGCCCATGCGGGTGAACGTCCTGAGGTAGGACACGAACATGCGGTTGTAGGCGGCCCTGGCGCCCTCGAAATCGAGGTCGAAGGAATAGGCATCCTTCATCAGGAATTCTCTGCTGCGCATGACGCCGAAGCGCGGCCGCACCTCGTCGCGGAACTTCCACTGGATGTGGTAGAGGTTGAGCGGCAGGTCCTTGTAGGACTTCACGTAGGCGCGAAAAATCTCGGTGACCATCTCTTCGTTTGTCGGCCCGTAGAGCATGTCGCGGTCCTGGCGGTCCTTGATGCGCAGCATCTCCTTGCCGTAGTCGTTGTAACGGCCGCTTTCGCGCCACAGATCCGCCGACTGGATGGTCGGCATCAGGATTTCCAGCGCGCCGGCGCGGTCCTGTTCCTCGCGGATGATCCGGCAGACCTTGTCCAACACGCGCTTGCCCAATGGCAGCCACGAAAAGCTGCCCTGCCCTTGCTGGCGGATCATACCGGCGCGCAGCATCAACCGGTGCGAGACGATTTCGGCCTCGCGGGGATTTTCTTTGAGGATGGGCAGGAAATAGCGCGACAAACGCATGGACTGGTCCGTGAATGAAGATGGCGGCGCGGGGAATCGGCGCACCTTAGGCTGCTTGCCCGGGTTTCATAGCCATTTCATGGCCGAATGGAAACCCGAGTGCCCCAAAGTATCGGGGCCTTCTGCACCTTACCAAAAAGGCGATTTTGGCCGCAAAGTGCCGCAAATGGCTTTTTGATCGATTCACAAGCAAGCCCTGCCGCACTATTGTGCAGTGCAGCACGATATTGCCTGTTTCGAGGCAAAATTCTTCGTGACATTTTCACCTGCCTTGGTCTAGTGTGCCCCGATAACCGAGAGGGCGGAGAAAAATCTGCTCTCCTACGCGGTCAAAGTCTTGGGAGGATGCGATCTAGGCGCGGTAACTCGCTGCCGCCGGACACCGGAAACGGATCGGACGCGTTTAAATTGCAAGGCCTCGTGCCTTGCATTTTTTTTGTGCAATCATCTGCTTAGCACAACCATCTGCCAAACAGCATCAGGCGTGACCAGCCGTTGAAATCGGAAGCCGGCTTCCGATTTCAACCTTGGCGCGCGCATGCTGCCCAATACTTGCGGAGACTGTATCTTCAGCGTCAGTGACTGCCGTTCGGACTAAAGTCCGGCATGATCCGCATGATGTCGTCGAAGCTGAATCCCAGGCCCATCGTAAGACCGTAGAGAACGCCCATCACGATCACCGTCACGATCGTCGCGCGGATGAAGGCGCGCAGCATATGCGGGCCGCGCGGTGCGCTGGAAACGGTGCCGAGCGTGACATCCTGGTCGTCGTCCTGGGTGCGCAGGCTGAACGGAAGAACAACGAACAGCACCAGCCACCAGGTGACGAAGAACAGCGCGGCGAACAGAATCCAGTTCATGCCTGCTCCAGTTCGACGAGCGTGCCGAAGAAATCCTTGGGATGCAGGAACAGCACCGGCTTGCCATGCGCGCCGATCTTCGGGTTGCCGTCGCCCAGCACGCGCGCGCCGCTTTGTTTCAAATGATCGCGAGCGGCCAGGATATCATCAACCTCATAGCAGACGTGATGCATGCCGCCGGAGGGGTTCTTCTCGAGGAACGCGGCGATGGGCGAAGCCTCGCCCAGCGGCTCCAGCAGCTCGATCTTGGTGTTGCCGACATCGACGAACACGACGGTGACCCCATGTTCCGGCAGCGCCTGCGGCGCGCTCAACCGCGCGCCCAGCGTATCGCGATAGGCGGCCATCGCCGCGGCCAGATCCGGCACGGCAAGCGCGACATGGTTCAGGCGTCCAAGCATTGGCGGTTTTCCTTAGGCAGTAGGCAGTAGGCAGTAGGCAGTAGGCAGTAGAGAAGAAGCAAATTTGGCGAGCTGAAACGCAATCGCCTTTCCTATTGCCTACTGCCTAATCCCTATTGCCTATTCCGTCATCTCGTCACAAACACCGTCACCAGCGGCTTCTTGCCCCAGGCTTCGTTGGCGGCGCCGCGCACGGCACGGCGCACCGCTTCCTGCACCAGGTCGAGGTCTTTTCGGCGCTGGCGCGGAATGGAGTCCACCGCGCCGATTGCCGCATCGAGCATCAGGTCCTCCAGCGTCTCGCCGCGGGCATCGGCCTCGGCGACGCCGATCGCCACCAGGTCGGGGTCGCCGGCAAGCTCATATTTGTCGTCGAGCACGACATTGACCGCGACATGGCCGGCAAAGGAAAGCTTGCGGCGGTCGCGTATGCCCATCGCCTGGTCGGTGCCGATCAGATTGCCATCCTTGTAGAGCCGGCCGAACGGCACCTGGTCGATGATCGTTGCGGGACCAGGCCAGAGCCGAAGCATGTCGCCGTCGCGCACCTGCGCCACCTGGCCGATGCCCGACGTCGACATCAGCGAGCCCTGCGCCACCAGATGCGCCGCCTCGCCATGCACGGGAACGCCGATCTGCGGCCGCACCCACTCATACATCTTGCGCAATTCGCTGCGCCGCGGATGGCCGGAGACGTGCACCAGCGCGTCGCCGTCCTCGATGATCTTCATGCCGAGGTCGATCAGCCGGTTCTTGATCTCGAGGATCGCTTTTTCGTTGCCGGGAATGGTGCGCGAGGAAAACACCACCGTATCGCCGGCCGTCAGCGCCACCGACTTCATCTCGTCGCGCGAAAGCTTTGCAAGCGCCGCCAGCGGCTCGCCCTGGCTGCCGGTGCAGATGATCACCAGGTTCTCGCGCGGGATATAGCCGTAGTCTTCCTCGGCGATGAACTCCGGCAGGCCGTCCATATAGCCGAGCTCGCCCGCCACATCGATGACGCGCTTCAGCGAGCGGCCGAGCACCAGGCACTGCCTGCCGGCGTCGCGCGCCGCCCTGGCGATCGAGACGATGCGCCCGACATTGGAGGAGAAGGTGGTGACCGCGACGCGGCCCTTGGCTTTCTCGATGACGCCCTTGAGGCCTTCGCCGACCGCCACTTCCGAGGGCGACTCCCCTTCCCTCAGCGCGTTGGTGGAATCGCAGATCAGCGCCAGAACGCCCTTGTCGCCATAGGCGCGGAAACGCGCCTCGTCGGTCATCGGGCCGATCGTCGGCGCCGGGTCGATCTTCCAGTCGCCGGTGTGGATGACGGTGCCTGCGGGCGTGGTGATCGCCAGCGACATCGGCTCGGGGATCGAATGCGCCACCGGAATGGCCTCGATCTCAAACGGTCCGACGGTGAATTTCTCGCCCGCACGGTAGATCGACGCCGGTATTTTCGGCGCATTCTGCTCGCCCTGCCGCTTGGCTTCGAGCAGGCCGGCGGTGAACGGCGTCATCCATACAGGCGCCTTGAGCTTCGGCCAGATATCGAGCAGCGCGCCGTAATGGTCCTCATGCGCATGGGTGATCACGATGCCGCGCAGCCCGTCGATATTCTCCTCGATGAAGCGCGTATCGGGCAGGATGAGATCGACGCCGGGATGCGCGCTGTCGGGGAAGGTGACGCCGACATCGACGATGATCCATTCGCGCGCGTCGGCGGGCCCATAGCCGTAGAGGGCGAAGTTCATGCCGATCTCGCCGACGCCGCCCAGCGGCGCGAAGACGAGCTCGGCGTTTTCCTTATTCGCCATGAATTCTTTCCTTCCTGGCCGTCAGGCCAAGCCGTTGGAGCAATGCCGGGAAATGCGTGTCACGGTTTCCGTCCGGAATTGCACTGAACAAAATTATACCCGGGCCGAGGCGACAGCGCCGAAATGCACGTCGCCGGCCGCGATCGTCAAAACCGATCCCTTATCGTCGCGGATCACGAAACGGCAGTCCTCGTCAATGGTCTCGAAGACGCCGCGCACCACATTGCCGTCAATTCTGACAGCAACCTCGCCGCCGAGGCCCGCCGCACGGCCAAGCCAGCGCTTTCTGATGGCATCGAGCCCGCGCCCGTTATCCCACATCCGGGCATTCTCGCTCCAGGCATCCGAAAGCGCCAGGAACAGTATCTCGGCGTCGCACTCGGCGCCCAATGCCTGCAGCGACGTCGCCGGATAAGGCAAGTCCTCGGGATAGGCCACGACATTGACGCCTATGCCGACGGCGACTGCGAAACGGCCGCCCTCCAGCATCGCCGATTCCAGCAATATGCCGGCAAGCTTGGCGCCCGAGGCCAGCACGTCGTTCGGCCACTTCAGTTCGAAGCGGTTGCGGCCCTGGCTCGCGCCATCCAAGGCGACGGCGATCCGGCCCTTCGGCACGACGGCGTCGAGCGCGTCGGCCAGCGCCAGCCCTGCGACAAAGCCGAGCGTCGCGGCAAGCCGCAGCTCGCCGCCCGGAACCAGAAGCAGTGTCGCCGCGAGATTGCCTTCAGGCGTTGCCCAGACACGGCCACGGCGGCCGCGACCGCTTTCCTGCTTCTTCGAAACGACCCAGAGCTTGCCGGGATCGCCGGCGCGCGCGTGATCCAGCGCCAGCGCGTTGGTCGAGCCGACGCTGTCATGCGCCTCGAGCCGGAACCCCTCCGACGCCGCGGTTGGAGCCAGCCGAAATGCCATCCCGTCAGAAGAAGGTCTTGGCGGCGGCTTCGGCATAGCTGCCGATCGGCCCGCCGATCAGCACATAGAACAGCACGAAGGCGCCGCTGACGCCGAGCACGAGGCGCAGCTCGCTGGCCATAGGCACGAAACCGCCGACCGGCTCGTCGAACCACATGATCTTGATGATGCGCAGATAGTAGTAGGCGCCCACCACCGAGGCCAGCACGCCGATGATCGCCAGCGCGTAGAGATGCGCGTTGATGGCGGCGAGGAACACGTACCACTTCCCCCAGAAGCCGGCGAGCGGCGGAATGCCGGCCAGCGAGAACATCAGGATGGTGAGGATGGTGGCCATGATCGGGTTGGCCGAGGAAAGGCCGGCGAGATCGCTGATCTGCTCGACATTGCCTTCCTTGCGCCGCATCGCGAGGATGAAGGCGAAGGTGCCCAACGTCATCACCAGATAGATCAGCATGTAGATGGCGACGCCGCGCACGCCGGCCTGGCTGTTGGCGGCAAGGCCGACCAGCGCATAACCCATATGGCCGATCGAGGAATAGGCCATCAGGCGCTTGATGTTGGTCTGGCCGATCGCCGCGAATGCGCCGAGCGCCATCGAGGCGATCGAGATGAAGACGATGATCTGCTGCCAGTCGGCGGCGATCGGCTTGAAAGCGCCCATGGTGACGCGCACGATCAGCGCCATCGCCGCCATCTTCGGCGCCGCCGCCAGGAAAGCGGTGATCGGCGTCGGCGCGCCCTCATAGACGTCCGGCGTCCACATATGGAACGGCACGGCCGAGATCTTGAAGGCAAGGCCGGCAAGCACGAACACCAGGCCGAAGACGAGGCCGAGCTGGCGCTCGCCGCTGCCGAGTGCCGTCGCGATCTCCTGGAAACCGGTGTTGCCGGTGTAGCCGTAGACGAGGCTGATGCCGTAAAGCAGCATGCCCGACGACAGCGCGCCGAGGACGAAATATTTCAGGCCCGCCTCGGTCGAGCGCAGATTGTCGCGGTTGATCGCCGCCAGCACGTAGATCGCCAGCGACTGCAGCTCGAGCCCGAGATAGAGCCCGATCATGCCGTTGGCCGAGATCATCAGCAGCATGCCGAGCGTGCAGAGCAGGATAAGCACCGGAAATTCGAACTTGTCGAAATGTTCCTGGCGCGCAAAGCGCATCGACATGACCAGCGTCACCGCCGAACCGATCAGCGCCAGCATCTTCATGAAGGCGCTGAAGGAATCCTGCACGAAGGCGCCGCCATAGGCAGCGCCCCGCCCGCCGGAGAAGGCAAGCCACAGGCCGGCCACCACCAGCACGATGACGGCCAGCCCGGTCACGGTCATGGTGTTGTTGGAGCGCGAATAGGCTCCGATCATCAGGAGCACCAGCGCGCCGACGGCCAGGATCAGTTCCGGCGTCGAGAGCGAAAGGCTGGAGAGAAGGTCCGGCGTCATGGTCTATTCCCCAGTCAGTTCGCCGCCGCGGTCTGCGCGGAATTGATGGATGCGGTGACGTTGGTGACGAGCGCCTTGACCGATTGGGCCGTCGCGTCGAACACCGGCGCCGGATAGACGCCGAAGAAGATCACCAGCACCACCAGCGGGTAGATAATCGCCTTCTCGCGCGGCGACAGATCGAGCAAGTTCTTCAAGCTGTCCTTGGTCAGCGCGCCGAAGATCACGCGGCGATAGAGCCAGAGCGCATAGGCCGCCGACAGGATGACGCCGGTGGCGGCGAAGAAGGCCACCCAGGTGTTGACCTTGAACACGCCGAGCATGGTCAGGAATTCGCCGATGAAACCGCTGGTACCGGGAAGGCCGACATTGGCCATGGTGAAGATCATGAACACGGCGGCGTATTTCGGCATGTTGTTGACCAGGCCGCCATAGGCGTCGATCTCGCGCGTGTGCATCCGGTCGTAGATGACGCCGACGCACAGGAACAGCGCGCCCGACACGAGGCCGTGGCTGAGCATCTGGTAGATCGCGCCCTGCACGCCTTCCTGGTTCATCGCGAAGATGCCCATCGTGACGAAGCCCATATGCGCGACCGACGAATAGGCGATCAGCTTCTTCATGTCCTCCTGCATCAGCGCCACCAGCGAGGTGTAGATGATGGCTACGACCGAGAGCGTGAACACCAGCGGCGCGAACATCGCCGACGCTTCCGGGAACATCGGCAGCGAGAAGCGCAGGAAGCCGTATCCGCCCATCTTCAAGAGGATGGCGGCCAGGATGACCGAGCCTGCCGTCGGCGCCTCGACGTGGGCATCGGGCAGCCAGGTGTGGACCGGCCACATCGGCATCTTCACCGCGAAGGAGGCGAAGAAAGCGAGCCACAGCCAGGTCTGCATGTTGGCCGGGAAGTGATGCGTCAGAAGCGTCGGGATGTCGGTGGTGCCCGACTGGAAGAACATCGCCATGATGGCGAGCAACATCAGCACCGAACCGGCCAGCGTATAGAGGAAGAACTTGAACGAGGCATAGACGCGCCGCTTGCCTCCCCACACGCCGATGATGATGAACATCGGGATCAGGCCCGCCTCGAAGAAGACGTAGAACAGGACGATGTCGAGCGCGCAGAACACGCCGATCATCAGCGTCTCGAGGATCAGGAAGGCGATCATATAGGCCTTGACCCGCTTCTCGATCGCTTCCCAGGACGCAAGGATGGAAAGCGGCATCAGGAAAGTGGTCAGGATGACGAACAGCATCGAGATGCCGTCGACGCCCATATGGTAGGAGATGCCCGAATCCAGCCAGGCGTGCTTCTCGACGAACTGGAAGCCGGCCTGCGAATTGTCGAAGCCCGTCCAGATGAACAGCGAGACGACGAAGGTGAACGCCGTCGTGATGAAGGCGATGGCGCGGATGTTGCGGCGCGCGTTTTCGCTGTCGTCGCTGATGAACAGGATGAGCAGAACACCAACCAGCGGCAGGAAGGTGACCAGCGAGAGGATTGGCCAGTCGGTCATCAGAGCATCATCCAGGTGACGAGAGCGGCCACGCCGATCAGCATGGCGAAGGCGTAGTGGTAGAGATAACCGGTCTGCAGCTTGACGACGCGGTTGGTGACGTCGACGACGCGCGCCGAGATGCCATCCGGGCCGAGCCCGTCGATGATCGTGCCGTCACCGGTCTTCCACAGGAACCTGCCAAGGCGTTTGGCCGGCTGCACGAAGAGGAAGTCGTAGAGCTCGTCGAAATACCACTTGTTGAGCAGGAAGCCGTAAAGCAGGCGGTGATTGGCGGCTACGCTTCCGGGCAGTTCCGGTGTGCGGATGTAGAACTTCCAGGCAACCGCCAAACCGATGATCATGGCGACGAAGGGCGCCAGCTCCACCCAGAGCGGCAGCTCGTGGATCTCGTGCAGGATGTGGTTGTCCGGCAGCGTGAACAGCGACGCCTTCCAGAACTCGGCATAGCCCTCGCCGATGAAGGCGCCGTGGAAGATGATGCCCGCGAACAGCGCGCCGGCGGCGAGCACATAGAGCGGCACCAGCATCACCGCTGGCGATTCATGGACATGATGCATGACCTCGTGGCTGGCGCGCGGCTCGCCGTGGAAGGTCATGAAGATCAACCGCCAGGAATAGAAGCTGGTGAAGCAGGCGGCGACCACCAGCAGGATGAACGCGAAGCCCGCGACCGCATTGTGGCTGGCGAACGACGTGGCGATAATGGCGTCCTTGGAGAAGAAGCCGGCGGTGCCGATCACCGTTGCAGGGATGCCGACGCCGGTCAGCGCCAGCGTGCCGATGATCATCATCCAGTAGGTTGCCGGGATGAGCTTCCTCAGGCCGCCCATCTTGCGCATGTCCTGCTCGTCGGACACGGCGTGGATGACCGAGCCGGAGCCGAGGAACAGCAGCGCCTTGAAGAAGGCGTGCGTGAACAGATGGAAGATCGCCGCGCCATAGGCGCCGACGCCCAGCGCCACGAACATGTAGCCGAGCTGCGAGCAGGTCGAATAGGCGATGACGCGCTTGATGTCGTTCTGGACGAGGCCGACCGTTGCCGCGAAGAAAGCGGTGAAGGCACCGATGAAGGTGACGACGGTCAGCGCCGTATGTGACAGCTCGAACAGCGGCGAAAGCCTCGCCAGCATGAACACACCGGCGGTCACCATGGTCGCCGCGTGGATGAGCGCGGAGACCGGGGTCGGGCCTTCCATCGCGTCCGGCAGCCAGGTGTGCAGCGGCACCTGCGCCGACTTGCCCATGGCGCCCATGAAGAGCAGCAGGCAGACCACCGTCAGCGCCGCCTGCTTGTCGAGCGCATGGCCGAGGAAGGTGAGCACGGCGGCGCCCGCTGGCGCGCCTTCGGCCGGCAGGTAGGTGGCCGCATTGGCGAAGATGGTGCCCAGGTTGACCGAGCCGAACAGCACGAACACGCCGAAGATGCCGAGAGCGAAGCCGAAGTCACCGACGCGGTTGACGACGAAAGCCTTGATGGCGGCGGCGTTGGCCGACGGCTTCTTGTACCAAAAACCGATCAGCAAATAGGAGGCAAGACCGACCCCTTCCCAGCCGAAGAACATCTGGATGAGGTTGTCGGCCGTCACCAGCATCAGCATCGCGAAGGTGAACAACGACAGATAGGCGAAAAAGCGCGGCCGGTTCGGATCGTGATGCATGTAGCCGATCGAATAGATGTGAACCAGCGCCGACACCGTGTTGACCACGACCAGCATCACCACCGTCAGCGTGTCGACCCTCAGCGCCCAGGAGGCGTCGATGCCGCCCGACTGGATCCAGCGCAGCACCGGCACGGTGAACACCTCGCCATGGCCGAAGCCGACGGTGAAAAAGGCAATCCACGACAGCACCGCCGCGATCACCAGGAAACCGGAGGTGATGTATTCGGAAGCCTTGGCGCCGAGCGAATTGCCGAACAGGCCGACAATCAGGAAGCCAAGCAGCGGAAGGAAGACGATAGCCTGATACATGATGGTTCCCGTCAACCCTTCATCGCGCTCACGTCTTCGACCGCGATCGAGCCGCGGTTGCGGAAGAAGACGACAAGAATGGCAAGACCGATCGCGGCTTCCGCGGCCGCGACCGTCAGCACGAACAAGGCGAAGACCTGTCCGACGAGGTCATGCAGCGCCGCCGAGAACGCGACGAAATTGATGTTGACCGCGAGCAGGATGAGCTCGATCGACATCAGGATGACGATGATGTTGCGGCGGTTCAGGAAGATGCCGAACACGCCGAGCGTGAACAGGATCGCCGATACGGTCAGGTAATGTGCAATGCCGACGACCATCTCAGATGCCCTCGCCCGATTTGACCTTGCGGATTTCCATGCCCGTCGCCGGCGTGCGGCCGACCTGCGCGGCGATCGACTGCCGCTTGACGCCTTCCTTGTGGCGCAGCGTCAGCACGATGGCGCCGATCATGGCGACCAAGAGCACCAGGCCGGAAATCTGGAAATAATAGAGGTAGTCCGTATAGAGGATATCGCCGAGCGCGGCCGTGTTGGAGCGCGCGGCGAGGTCCGGCGTTGCCTTGGCGACCGTCGAGGCAAGCTGCGGCGCGAATGTGTAGCCGCCGAGCACGACGATCAGCTCCGCCGCCAGGATCAGCCCGACCATCGCGCCGATCGGCGCATATTGCAGGGCGCCCTGCTTCATCTCGGCGAAGTCGACGTCGAGCATCATGACGACGAACAGGAACAGCACCATGACCGCGCCGACATAGACGACGAGCAGGATCATCGCCAGGAACTCGGCGCCGGTCAGCATGAACAGGCCCGCGGCGTTGAAGAAGGTGAGGATCAGGAACAGCACGGAATGCACGGGGTTGCGCGACGAAATGACCATGAAGGCCGACGCCACGGCGATAAAGGCGAAGAGGTAGAAGAAGGCCGCCTCTAGTCCACTCAGCATGGGTTCCCCCGGGTTCCTGTCCGAACAGGACGTTCGTCCTGTTTGATTTTTGCGACCGCCTCCGGCCGGCAAGTTGCGTGTTCCTATCGCATGTTTCGATCGGGTTGAAAGACCCGATCGAAAGAAACATGCGACACTCTTTCATTCCGGAGGATGATCTTGTCCGAAAAGTCTGCAACTTTTCGGGATCATCCTCTGGACGAGGCCCCTCGCCCCGTCCATGCGTCAAATGTCAGCGATAGGGCGAGTCCAGCGCGATGTTGCGCGCCAACTCCCGCTCCCAGCGATCGCCGTTCGCAAGCAGCTTTTCCTTGTTGTAGTAAAGCTCCTCGCGCGTCTCGGTCGCGAATTCGAAATTCGGCCCCTCGACGATGGCGTCGACCGGGCAGGCTTCCTGGCAGAAGCCGCAATAGATGCACTTCACCATGTCGATGTCGTAGCGCACGGTGCGGCGCGTGCCGTCATTGCGGCGCGGGCCGGCCTCGATGGTGATGGCCTGCGCCGGGCAGATCGCCTCGCAGAGCTTGCAGGCGATGCAGCGTTCCTCGCCGTTCGGGTAACGGCGCAGCGCATGCTCGCCACGGAAGCGCGGGCTGGTCGGCCCCTTCTCGTGCGGATAGTTGATCGTTTCCTTCGGAGCGAAGAACTGGCGCATCGAAAGGAAGAAGGCGCTGACGAAATCCTTCAGCAGCAGCGATTTTGCGGCCTGGGCCAGAGCGGACATCACGCAAACCCCGTGATCTTGAGGAACGCCGCGGTGGCCACGACCATGAACAGCGAGATCGGCAGGAAGACTTTCCAGCCCAGCCGCATCAGCTGGTCGTAGCGGTAGCGCGGCACGAAAGCCTTCACCATCGAGAACATGAAGAACATCAGGCAGATCTTCAGCACGAACCAGATCACCCCCGGCACCCAGGTGAAGGGCGCGAAGTTGAACGGCGGCAGCCAGCCGCCGAGGAACAGGATGGTCGCCAGCGCGCACATCAGTACGACGGCGACATACTCGCCGAGGAAGAAGAGCAGGAATGGCGTCGACGAATATTCGACCATGTGGCCGGCGACGAGTTCCGATTCCGCCTCCACCAGATCGAAAGGCGGGCGGTTCGTCTCGGCAAGCGCGGAAATGAAGAACACCACGAACATCGGCAACAGCGACAGCCAGTGCCAGTCGAGGAAGGTATTGGGCAGGCCGAGCCTGGTGCCGAGGCCGTCCTGCTGCGCCATGACGATGTCGGAGAGGTTGAGCGAGCCGACAGTGAGCAGCACGGTGACGATGACGAAGCCGATCGAGACCTCGTAGGACACCATCTGCGCGGCCGAGCGCAGCGCGCCCAGGAACGGGTATTTCGAATTGGACGCCCAGCCGCCCATGATCACGCCATAGACCTCAAGCGAGGAGATGGCGAAGACATAGAGGATGCCGACATTGATGTTGGCGATCGCCCAGCCCTCATTGACCGGAATGACCGCCCAGGCCGAAATCGCCAGCACCGCCGACACCAGCGGGGCCAGCAGGAACACGCCCTTGTTGGCGCCCGACGGGATCACCGGCTCCTTGAAGACGAATTTCAAAAGGTCGGCGAAGGCCTGCAGCGTGCCCCACGGGCCGACGACGTTCGGGCCGCGCCGCAATTGCACCGCCGCCCAGATCTTGCGGTCGGCGTAGAGCAGGTAGGCGACGCCGATCAGAAGGACGACGATCAGCACGACCGACTTCAACAGGATCAGCAGCGCCGGCAGCACGTAGAAGGAGAAGAACGTTTCCATGCTTATTCCGCCGCCTGCTTGAAGCCGCTCTTGGCCAGCGCCGAGCATTCGGCCATCACGGCCGACGCCCGCGCGATCGGGTTGGTGAGATAGAAGTCCTTCACCGGCGAGGTGAAGGTGCCCTTGTTCAGTCGGCCGCCGAGCTTCGCCACCTTGGCGATGTCGTCGCCGCTGCCGGCCTGCACCTGGTCGATGCGGGCAAGATGCGGGAATTCGCCATAGAGCTTGGCGCGCAGCTGCGCCAGCGAATCGAAGGGCAGCTTCTTGCCGAGCACGTCGGAGAGCGCCCGCACGATCGCCCAGTCCTCGCGGGCCTCGCCAGGAGCGAAGCCGGCGCGATTGGTCTGCTGCACGCGGCCTTCCGTGTTGACAAAGGTGCCGGACTTCTCGGTGTAGGCGGCGGCCGGCAGGATGACATTGGCGCGGTGCGCGCCGGCATCGCCATGCGTGCCGATATAGACGACGAACGCGCCACCGGTCCTGGCCATGTCGATCTCGTCGGCGCCGAGCAGGAAGAGCACGTCGGTGTCGCCCAGCATGCCGGCGACGTCCTTGCCGCCCTCGCCCGGCACGAAGCCGACGTCGAGGCCGCCGACTCTTGCCGCCGCGTTGTGCAGCACCGCAAAGCCGTTCCACTCGGCCGTGACCGCGTTGACGGCGGCCGCGAGCTTCGCCGCCTGGCCGAGCACCGCGGCGCCGTCGGCACGTGCCAGCGCGCCCTGGCCGACGATGATCAACGGATGCGTGGCCTTGCTCAGCACTTCGAAGAATTTGCCGGTGCCGTCCGCCAGCCCTTTCAGGGATTCCGGACCGGCGCCGATGAGCTCATAGTCGTAGCGCGTGTCGCCGATCTCGCCGATGACGCCGACCGGCAGATTGCCGACGCGCCAGCGCTTGCGGATGCGGGCGTTGAGCACCGAGGCCTCGAAGCGCGGATTGGCGCCGATGATCAGCACCGCGTCGGCCTGCTCGATGCCCTCGATGGTCGGGTTGAAGATGTAGCTGGCGCGGCCGAGCGACGGATCGAGCGCGGCGCCATCCTGGCGGCAGTCGATGTTCTTCGAGCCGAGCGCCGCCATCAGAAGCTTGAGCGCATAGATTTCCTCGACCGCCGCGAGGTCGCCGGCGATCGCGCCGATCCGCTCGGGCGCCGCCTTGGCCACCTCGTCCTTGATGGCGGCGAAGGCTTCCGCCCAGCTTGCCGGTGCCAGCTTGCCGTTCTTGCGAACGTAAGGGCGGTCGAGACGCTGCGTGCGCAGGCCATCCCAGATGAAGCGGGTCTTGTCGGAGATCCACTCCTCGTTCACCTGTTCGTTGACGCGCGGCAGGATGCGCATCACCTCGCGACCGCGGCTGTCGACGCGGATCGCCGAGCCGACGGCGTCCATGACGTCGATTGATTCCGTCTTGGTCAGTTCCCACGGCCGCGCCTGGAAGGCGAACGGCTTGGAGGTCAGCGCGCCGACCGGGCACAGGTCGATGACGTTGCCCTGCAGTTCCGACGTCATCGCCTGTTCGAGATAGGTGGTGATCTCGGCATCCTCGCCGCGGCCGATCAGGCCGAGCTCGGAAATGCCGGCGACCTCGGTGGTGAAGCGGACGCAGCGCGTGCAATGGATGCAGCGGTTCATCACTGTCTTGACCAGCGGGCCGATATACTTGTCTTCGACCGCGCGCTTGTTCTCGTGATAGCGCGAGGAATCGACGCCGAAGGCCATCGCCTGGTCCTGCAGGTCGCATTCGCCGCCCTGGTCGCAGATCGGGCAATCCAACGGATGGTTGATCAGCAGGAATTCCATCACGCCTTCGCGGGCCTTCTTGACCATCGGCGTGTTGGTGAAGATTTCCGGCGGCTCGCCGTTCGGACCGGGGCGCAGGTCGCGCACGCCCATGGCGCAGGACGCCTGCGGCTTGGGCGGACCGCCCTTCACCTCGATCAGGCACATGCGGCAATTGCCGGCGATGGACAGCCGCTCATGGAAGCAGAAGCGCGGCACTTCCGCGCCGGCGTCCTCGGCCGCCTGCAGCAGCGTGTAATGGTCGGGTACCGTGATCTCTTTCCCGTCGACCTTTAGCTTTGCCATTCGCCTCAAACCCTCGCGGATGTTCCGCAATCCGTTTTGCCGGACGCGGCTTCAAGCCGCGCTCGGCATTTCAATTCACTTATTCGCGGCCAGCGCCGCCGCCTGCGCAGCCCAGTCGTCGCGGCCGATGCGGCCGGCGAGCGACAGGTAATCCTCCACCCAAGCGATCTCTTCCGACGTCCAGGCGGCGATCTGGCCATAGGTCCAGATGCCGAGGCCGTTGAGCACCTTCTCCAGCTTCGGTCCGATACCCGAAATCGCCTTTAGGTCCGACGGCGCCGCCGGCTTGTCGAGCGCCTTCGGCTGCCTGAAATCCTCGGGCATCAGCCCGGTCGGGGCCGGTTGGGCGACGATATCGGCCCCGGTCGCGTCAAGCGCCTTCTCGGTCGCGTTCGCCGCGATATCGGTCACGTCCCTGGCGAAGGTCTGCGCCCTGGCGATCAGCGTCTCGGTCGCCTTGCGCGCCTTGGACGCGTTGGCGGCCGCTTCGTTCTGCGCCTCGAGGTCGTCGAGGAAAGGCTGGAACATGCGCTGCGAGGCTTCCATCGCGCCGGTGAAGGCGCCCATCCACATGCCGACGGCATGGTTGGCAAGACCGATGCTGAGCGCCGACATCGCCGCCGCGCCCGCGACCGGATGCGCGAAGAGGTTGACGGCGCTGGCCATCTCCTTCGGCATCATCTTGGTCAGGTCCTGGTTCATCTTCTCGAGCTGGTCCAAATCAGGCATGAACGGATAGGGTATCGAATACGGCGCCATAGAGATCTCCTGGTCGTTTCTTCGTATGCCCCGCCCCTGCTTTCAGTCTTCGGGCCAAGCCCGTATTTCGAAGTCCTATTCCGCCGCCACCATCACCGGCTCGACCCGGTGCGCGTTGCGCGAAAACTCGTCGATGCGGCGTTCCACCTCGCCGCGGAAATGCCGCATCAGGCCCTGGATCGGCCAGGCCGCCGCATCGCCCAGGGCGCAGATCGTGTGACCCTCGACCTGCTTGGTGACGTCGAGCAGCATGTCGATCTCACGCTTCTGCGCTTCGCCGCGTACCAGCCGCTCCATCACCCGCCACATCCAGCCGGTGCCTTCGCGGCACGGCGTGCACTGGCCGCAGCTCTCGTGCTTGTAGAAGTAGGAAAGCCTGGCGATCGCCTTCACGATATCCGTCGATTTGTCCATGACGATGACGGCCGCCGTGCCAAGTCCGGATTTCAGGTCGCGCAGCGCGTCGAAATCCATCGGCGCGTCCATGATCTGCTCGGCCGGCACCAGCGGCACCGAAGCGCCGCCCGGGATGACCGCGAGCAGGTTGTCCCAGCCGCCACGGATGCCGCCGCAATGCTCCTCGATCAGCTCGCGGAACGGGATCGACATCGCCTCTTCGAAGGTGCACGGATTGTTGACGTGGCCGGATACGCAAAACAGCTTGGTGCCGGCATTGTTCGGGCGGCCGAAGGACGAGAACCAGGCCGCACCCCGCCGCAGGATGGTCGGCGCCACCGCGATCGATTCGACGTTGTTGACGGTGGTCGGGCAGCCATAGAGGCCGACATTGGCCGGGAATGGCGGCTTCAGCCTGGGCTGGCCTTTCTTGCCTTCCAGGCTTTCGAGCAGCGCGGTCTCCTCGCCGCAGATATAGGCGCCGGCGCCGTGATGCATGTAGACTTCGAAGTCGTAGCCGGACGTGTTGTTCTTGCCGATGAGCTTGGCCGCGTAAGCCTCGTCGATGGCGCGCTGCAGCGCCTCGCGCTCGCGGATGAACTCGCCGCGCACATAGATGTAGGCCGCGATCGCGCCCATGGCGAAGCCGGCGACCAGCGCGCCCTCCACCAGCGTGTGCGGATCGTTGCGCAAGATATCGCGGTCCTTGCAGGTGCCAGGCTCGGATTCGTCGGCATTGATGACGAGATAGCTCGGCCGGCCGTCGCTCTGCTTCGGCATGAACGACCATTTCAATCCGGTCGGGAAGCCGGCGCCGCCGCGGCCGCGCAGGCCGGACGCCTTCATCTCGTTGACGATCCAGTCGCGACCCTTGGCGATCAGGCCCGGCGTATCGTCCCAGATACCGCGCGACTGCGCCCCGGCGAGCGACGTGTCGAACAGGCCGTAGATGTTGGTGAAGATGCGGTCTTTGTCCTGAAGCATTTTTCGTCCCTCAGACCGGCTTCTTGCCGAAGACGCGGATGTATTCGGCGACGCCGCCCTTGGCGAGCGCCTTGGCCTGCTTCACCCAGTCGTCGCGCTCGATACGGCCGCGGAAATTGAGATAACCGTCGACCCATTCGCGCTCGGCCTTCTTCCAGGCGGCGACCTGCGCGAAGGTGTAGATGCCAAGCGAATGCAGGATGCCCTCGATCTTCGGCCCGACGCCGGAGATCAGCTTGAGATCGTCGACCGCGGCCGGGCGCTCGATGCCGGCGGGCCGGTTCTTGTCCTCGAGCGAGGGTTTCACCGTCTTGGCGGCAGGCTGCTTGGTTTCCGGCGCCTTGAAGGCGGCAGCCGGCTCGGCTTTCGTCTTTGGCCCGCTGCGCGGCTTGGAAACCGCCTCGACTTCCGGATCGGCCTGGTTGGCGTTGGCGGCAGAATGGCGCGGCGCCCTGACGCTGGCCGCCTTCTCGGTGGCCGGCGCGACCTTGACCGGCGACGGCGTCGCCAACGCCGGGCTGGTTTCCGGCGCATCGGTCTTCGGCTTGGCGGATTTGGATGGCGCAACCGGGCCCGACGCCGGCCCGGCGGGAGCCTGCGAGACGACGGCGGCAGAAACAGCAGCCGGTGCAGCGGCAGCGGCATCCTTGACCGCCTTCGCGGCAGCCTTGGCTTCCTTGTCGCGCGTCGACTTCAGGATCGCCTTTTCGCTGGTCAGCGTCTTCAAGCCACCGGCGGGCTCGGAGCCGTGGCGGCCGTTCTGCGGACCGGGCTTCACCTCGGCGCCCTTGCCGGCATCGTAAAGGTCGATGATCTCGGCCAGCCGCTCGGGCGTCAGGTCCTCGAAAGTGTCCTTGAAGATCATGACCATCGGCGCGTTGACGCAGGCGCCGAGGCATTCGACCTCCTCCCACGACAGCGTGCCCTTGTCGTTGGTGTGGAACTGGTCGTGATGGATCTTCGAGCGACACACATCCATCAGCGCTTCCGAGCCGCGCAGCATGCAGGGCGTCGTGCCGCAGACCTGGATATGCGCACGCGTGCCGACCGGATTGAGCTGGTACTGCGTATAGAAGGTCGCGACTTCGAGGCCACGGATACGCGGCATGCCGAGCATGTCGGAGATCGTCTCGATCGCCGCCTTGGTGACCCAGCCTTCCTGTTCCTGCGCGATCATCAGCAGCGGAATGATGGCCGACTGTTCGCGCCCTTTCGGGTATTTGGCGATCCACTGCTGCGCCGCCGCCGCGTTCGCCTTGTTGAAGGCGAAGGAAGCGGGCTGGACGCTGGCATCTGCGAGACGGCGGACTGACATTTAGCGATCGACCTCACCAAACACGATGTCGAGGGAGCCAAGTACGGCGGTGACGTCGGCCAGCATGTGGCCGCGGCACAGGAAATCCATGGCTTGCAGATGCGCGAAACCGGGCGCGCGCAGCTTGCAGCGATAGGGCTTGTTGGTGCCGTCCGAGACCAGATAGACGCCGAATTCGCCTTTCGGCGCCTCGACGGCCGCATAGACCTCGCCGGCCGGCACGCGATAGCCCTCGGTATAGAGCTTGAAGTGATGGATCAGCGCTTCCATCGAGCGCTTCATCGCCTGGCGTTTCGGCGGCACCACCTTGCCGTCGAGGTTCGACACCGGGCCGGCGCCTTCCTTGCCGAGCAACAGATCCACGCACTGGCGCATGATCTTGGCCGACTGGCGCATCTCTTCCATGCGCACCAGGTACCGGTCGTAGCAGTCGCCGTTCTTGCCGATCGGGATGTCGAAATCCATCTCGGAATAACATTCGTAGGGCTGCGACTTGCGCAAGTCCCAGGCAGCACCCGAGCCGCGCACCATGACGCCGGAAAAGCCCCACGCCCAGGCGTCGGCAAGCGACACCGTGCCGATATCGACATTGCGCTGCTTGAAGATGCGGTTGGGTGTGAGCAACGCGTCTAGGTCGTCAATCGACTTCAGGAACGGATCGATCCACTTGCCGATGTCCTCGACCAGCTCCTGCGGCAGGTCCTGATGCACGCCGCCCGGCCGGAAATAGGCCGCATGCATGCGCGAGCCGGAGGCACGCTCGTAGAACACCATCAGCTTTTCGCGCTCGACGAAGCCCCATAGCGGCGGCGTCAGCGCGCCGACGTCCATCGCCTGCGTCGTCACATTCAAGATGTGCGACATGATGCGGCCCATCTCGGAATAGAGCACCCGGATCAACTGGCCGCGCTTCGGCACTTCGATGCCGAGCAGTCGCTCGGCCGCGAGCGCGAAGGCATGCTCCTGGTTCATCGGCGCGCAATAGTCGAGCCGGTCGAGATAAGGCACGGCCTGCAGGTAGGTCTTGGCCTCGATCAGCTTTTCGGTGCCGCGATGCAGAAGGCCGATATGCGGATCGACGCGGTCGACGACTTCGCCGTCCAGCTCGAGAACCAACCTCAAAACACCGTGCGCCGCCGGATGTTGAGGCCCAAAGTTAATGTTAAAATTGCGGACGGAGGTTTCAGCCATCGTGGCGCCTCAGTTTGACTTCGCCTTCTCGTCGCCAGGCAGCACGTAGTCAGTGCCCTCCCAGGGCGAGAGAAAATCGAAATTGCGGAATTCCTGCTTGAGCTCGACCGGCTCGTAGATGACCCGCTTGGCTTCGTCGTCGTAGCGAACCTCGACGAAACCCGTCAGCGGGAAATCCTTGCGCAGCGGGTGCCCTTCGAAGCCGTAGTCGGTCAGGATGCGGCGCAGGTCCGGATGGCCCGAAAACAGCACGCCGTAGAGGTCGTATGTCTCACGCTCGAACCAGTCGGCGCCGGGATAGACCGCCGTCAGCGACGGCACCAGGGTTTCCTCGTCGGCCTGGACCTTGAGCCGGATGCGCACATTCTGCTTCGGCGACAAAAGGTGATAGACGACATCGAAGCGCCTGGCGCGCGACGGGTAATCCGCTCCGCAGATGTCGATGATCGAGATGAACTGGCAGCGCGGATCGTCGCGCAGGAAGGTCGCCACCTCGATCAGATTGCCCGGTTCGACCGAAAGGGTCAGTTCGCCATAGGCAAGCACGGCTTCGCCGATGCGGCCGGAGAGCTTCTCGCCGAGATAGGTGGAGAGTTCGTTCAACGCCTGGGTCATCGGCTCACCGTTCGATCGTGCCGGTGCGGCGGATCTTCTTCTGCAGAAGGAGAATGCCGTAGAGCAGCGCTTCCGCGCTCGGCGGGCAGCCGGGCACATAGATGTCGACCGGCACGACGCGGTCGCAGCCGCGCACCACCGAATAAGAATAGTGGTAGTAGCCGCCGCCATTGGCGCAGGAGCCCATCGAGATGACGTAGCGCGGCTCCGGCATCTGGTCGTAGACCTTGCGCAGCGCCGGCGCCATCTTGTTGGTCAGCGTGCCGGCGACGATCATGATGTCGGACTGGCGCGGCGACGCGCGCGGCGCAACGCCGAAGCGCTCCGAGTCATAGCGCGGCATCGAGGTGTGGATCATCTCGACCGCGCAGCAGGCGAGGCCGAAGGTCATGAACATCAGCGAGCCGCTGCGCGCCCAGGTGATCAGCGCTTCGGTCGACGTGACAAGGAAACCCTTGTCGGCCAGCTCATTGTTGATTTCGAGGAAGAAGGGATCATCCTCCCCCACCGGCCTGCCGGTGTTGGGGTCGATGATGCCCTTGGGCTTCGGCGCGACGAGGGTGCCTGAACTGTCGTTCAATCCCATTCCAGCGCTCCTTTTTTCCATTCATAGGCAAAGCCGATGGTCAGCACCGCCAAAAACACCATCATCGACCAGAAGCCGAGCATGCCGACCTTGGAGAAGGAGACCGCCCATGGGAACAGGAAGGCAACCTCGAGATCGAAGATGATGAACAGGATCGACACCAGGTAGAAGCGGATGTCGAATTTCATGCGGGCGTCGTCGAACGAGTTGAAGCCGCATTCATAGGCGGAGAGCTTTTCCGGGTCGGGATTGCGGTAGGCCACCAGGAACGGCGCTATGAGCAGCGCAAGGCCGACGACCAGCGCCACGGCGATGAACAGGACGATCGGCAGATATGAACTCAGGAGTGCGCTCATGCGGCGGCTTTCCTTAGGCGGGCAGTTCACTTTGATTACAGCAACGAACTCTAATGCGGAAGCGTGACAGTTTAACCGCTGAACCGTTTTAAGAGGCCCATGCTGCAACGCGGCGAGGGTTAGCGCAGCGGTTTCGGTGACGCAAGTCAAACCTTGTTCAAATCGCGGCCCTGGACGCCTTATCGGAAGAAACTGGTCCGATCCGCTCTTGTTTGATTTCCTTCGCTTTTTACTCCACTTTTCTCTCCTGACATGTCTCCCGCCATTTGCCTGCTAGCATGGCCGGAATCACCGGCTAAAAACCAACGGACGATCTCGGCAAGGACACCTTGATGAAGGAGAAAATCTCGCTCGCCATGGCCAGGCGTATCGCGCTTGGCGCGCAAGGGTTCAACGACCCTCGCCCGGGAGGAGTACCCGACCGCCGGCACCTTGCGCGTGTGCTTTCGCGAACCGGCCTCTTGCAGATCGATTCCGTCAGCGCCGTGGTGCGCGCTCATTATATGCCGCTCTATTCTCGCCTCGGCCCCTACCCGCTTACGCTGCTCGACAACGCCGCGGTGACCCGCAAGCGCGCCGTCTTTGAATATTGGGCGCATGAGGCGTCGTTCCTCCCCGTCGAGACCTACCCGTTGATACGTTGGCGCATGCAGCGCGCCGAGCAGGGCGACGAAATGTATATCGGCCTCGCCAAATGGGGCCGCGAGCGCGGCGAACTGATCGAGGAGATCTACAAGGAGGTGGCCGAACGCGGGCCGATCGCCGCCTCCGACATCGAGGGCCACAAGGGCAATGGCGGCTGGTGGGGCTGGAGCGAGGCCAAGCACGCCTTCGAATGGCTGTTCTGGGCCGGCCGCATCACCACCGCCTACCGGCGCGGCTTCGAACGCTATTACGACCTGCCGGAGCGCGTTTTGCCGCAGGCGGTGCTTGACCTGCCCGTGCCCTCGGTCGAGGACGCGCATCGCGAATTGCTCCGCATCTCGGCTCGCGCCCACGGCATCGCCACCTATGGCGACCTGCGCGACTATTTTCGCCTTGCACCGGGCGACACGAAGGACCGCATCGAGGAACTGGTCGAAACTGGCGAATTGCTACCGGTGAAGGTCGAAGGCTGGGACAAGCCGGCCTATCTCCACAAGGATGCCCGTTTCCCGCGCCGCATCGAGGCCCGCGCCCTGCTCGCCCCTTTCGATCCAGTGGTTTTCGAACGCACGCGCACAGAAAAACTGTTCGGCTTCCGCTACCGTATCGAGATCTACACCCCGGCCGAAAAGCGCCAATACGGCTATTATGTGCTGCCTTTCCTGCTCGGCGACCGGATCGTCGCCCGCGTCGATCTCAGGGCCGACCGCCCGGCCAGCGTGCTGCGCGTTCACGCCGCCTATGCCGAAGTCGGGGCGCCGCCTGAAACCGCCGCCCAGCTCTTCGACGAGTTGAAGCAGATGCAGGCATGGCTCGGGCTGGAGGCGATCGAAGTGACGCCTGCCGGCGACCTCGGACCGGCGCTGGCCGACATCGCGGTGTCGTAGCCGCGCGTTGACACTGCCGCCTGCAAAAGCCTAAATCCGACCTAGACGGTCCCCTACCCGCAACGGCAGGGGCCAAGAGGGAATGCGGTGCGGGCCAAAAACCCAAATCCGCGGCTGTCCCCGCAACTGTAAGCGACGAGCCTTAGCCGAAAACCACTGGGATGTCCCGGGAAGGCGGCATTCAAGGCGACGACCCGCGAGCCAGGAGACCTGCCGTCTGAGACTTTGAGTATCCGAATGCCCGGCGGGTTTTCCGGGCAAGGAGCATGGTTTTGGATCGCAACGGCAGTTTCCCGGCTAAAGCAGCGGATTTTTCGTCCGAGCCCGACGACGCACTGGCCGGCGTGACCATTATTGTCTGCTCCTCCTGCCGCGACGAGACCGGTTCGGACGCGCATCCGCGCGCCGGCGCCTTGCTGGCCGAAGACACGCGCCGCGCCGCGTCGGGCGAAAACATCCGCATCCGCACCGTAGAATGCCTCGGCAATTGCAAGCGCCGGCTGAGCGCCGCGCTGCTGCGCGACGGCTGCTGGAGCTATGTGTTCGGCGATCTGAATACCGCCAGCGGCGCCGACCTCGTCGCCGGTGCAAAGCTCTTCGCCACCTCGACCGATGGCCTGATCCCCTGGCGCGGCCGGCCCGATTCCCTCAAGCGCGGCCTGGTTGCCCGCATCCCTCCCCTTGACATGCTGAAGGATTGACCATGAACGCTTCCGTTTCCCGTGTTCCCTGCACCGTCGTCACCGGCTTCCTCGGCGCCGGCAAGACGACGCTGATCCGAAACCTCATCGAAAACGCCAAGGGCAAGCGGCTGGCGATCATCGTCAACGAGTTCGGCGATGTCGGCATCGACGGCGAGATCCTCAAAGGCTGCGGCGTCGACGCGTGCCCGGAAGAAAACATCGTAGAACTCGCCAATGGCTGCATCTGCTGCACCGTGGCCGACGATTTCGTGCCGGCGCTCGACCAGATCCTGTCGCTCAACCCCAAGGTCGACCACATCCTGATCGAGACCTCCGGCCTCGCTCTGCCGAAGCCGCTCGTCCAGGCCTTCCAGTGGCCGACCGTGAAGAGCCGCGTCACCGTCGACGGCGTCGTCGCCGTGGTCGACGGCCCGGCGCTGGCCGACGGCCGCGTCGCCTCCGACATGGATGCCCTTCAGGCGCAGCGCGCCGCCGACGATTCCCTTGACCATGACGATCCGGTCGAGGAGGTGTTCGAGGACCAGATCGCCTGCGCCGACCTGATCATCCTGTCGAAGAGCGATTTGATGGATGCGGCCGGCTCGCAACGCGCCAACGCCGTCATCGGCGAGCACGTCGCGCGCGCCGTCAAAATCGTGCCGACCGCGCAAGGCAAGGTCGACCCGTCGGTGCTGCTTGGCCTCGGCCTCGCCGTCGAGGACGACATCGAGAACCGCAAGACCCATCACGACGATGAGCTCGACCACGAGCACGACGATTTCGATTCCTTCGTCCTCGACATTCCCGCGATTTCCAACCCGGATGAGCTGGCCAAGCGCGTCGCGCTAGCCGCCGAGCAGGAAAACGTGTTGCGCGTCAAAGGTTTCGTCGAGGTCGGCGGCAAGCCGATGCGGCTTCTGCTCCAGGCCGTCGGCCCACGCGTCAACCACTATTACGACCGCGCCTGGACGGCCGACGACGACCGCCGCTCGCGGCTTGTCGTCATCGGTCTCAAGGGGCTGAACCGCCCGGCGATCGAGCGTATCCTCGCCGGCTGAGGCAAATTCGGACCGCGATGCACATCCTCGCCACCACATCCGCTTCGCTCGACGATCTCGCCGAGCCGATCGACCTCAGGCAGACGCCTGCGGATGTCGTGGCCCTGTCCTTCACCGACAGCGACCTCGCCGGCCTGGCAGCCGCCTGGAAGGCGGATGCGGTGCGGCTGCCCTCGATGCGGCTGGCGGCATTGCGCGACCTTCGCCACCCGATGTCGGTCGACCTGTGGATCGACAGCGTTGCCCGCCATGCCAAGGTCATCCTTGTCCGCATCCTCGGCGGCTATGATTGGTGGCGCTATGGCTGCGACCAGCTCGCGGCGCTGGCGCGCGAGCGCGGCATCAAGCTCGCGCTGTTGCCCGGCGAGAGCCACGACGAGGATCAGCGGCTGATCGAGGCCTCGACCCTGCCGCGCCCCGAGCTCGACGCCCTGCTCGGCTATTTCCGCGAAGGCGGTCCGGCGAATATGAACGCGCTGGTACAAAGATTGGCACGGCTTGCCGGGTCGGAGGCGATAGTCGCCGAAGCGGTGAGCGTGCCGAAGGCGGGGTTTTACCAGCCGGGCCTGGGAGTCATCGACAAGCTTGATCCTTCAAATGTCGGCGATCCTTCGCCCCCCTCTCTGTCCTGCCGGACATCTCCCCCTCAAGGGGGGAGATTAGCCGTCACCGAGCCTGTTGCCCCTTCTGCCAACTCAACGATAGAACCTTCTGCGGTATCCGCGATTGGCGAAACCGTCGACGACGGAGCAATCTCCCCCCTTGAGGGGGAGATGTCCGGCAGGACAGAGAGGGGGGCGACGGAACTCAACGCCGACAATCTCGGTTCCCCCGTCGTCCCCATCCTCTTCTACCGCTCAATGCTTCTCGCCGCCGACGTCGCGCCGATCAACGCACTGGTTGACGCGCTGCGCTCGCAAGACCTGACGCCGGTCCCGATCTTCGTGTCCAGCCTCAAGGACCAGACATCTCTTGCCTTCGTCGAAAACGCCATCGCCTCACTAAGCCCCGCCGCAATCGTCACCGCAACCGCCTTCGCCTCCGGCGCCGAGCCAGGCGCCGAAACCCTGTTCGACCGGGCCGGCGTGCCGGTCTTCCAGGTCATCGTCGCCACCACCCGGCGCGAGGTCTGGGAAAAGAACCAGCGTGGCCTGGCGCCCGCCGATCTCGCCATGCATGTCGTGCTGCCCGAGCTCGACGGCCGCATCCTCGCCGGCACGATCTCGTTCAAGGGCGAGGTCGAGACCGATCCGGCCCTGGCTTTTCGCGCGTTTGCCAACCGGCCTGAAGCGGATCGCGTCACGCAGGTCGCCAAGCGCATCGCGGCGTTTATTCGCCTGCAGCAGAGCGAGCGAGCCAAGCGCAAGCTCGCGATCCTGCTCCCGGATTACCCGAGCGCGCCGGGACGGACCGGCTACGCCGTGGGGCTTGATGTGCCGTCGAGCGTGCTCGCCATGCTGCATGACCTGAAGGAACAGGGCTATGCGGTTGACGGGATTCCGCAATCGCCAAGAGAGTTGCTGGATGCGCTGGAGGTGGGTGGACAAGGATTGAGTTTCGATGACTACCTAGCCCTTTCCGCCGAGCTGCCGGAAGCTGCGCGTAGTGCGGCGGAAGCGGCGTGGGGCAAAGCGCAGGACCAGATAAGTTTGCGCGAGGCCCCCCTCTCTGTCCTGCCGGACATCTCCCCCTCAAGGGGGGAGATTATTCCTTCGCCACGGCTTTCGCCAAATTCCGGCCTGGCAAGAGGAGAGCCGGCGGCGGAACTGCCAATCTCCCCCCTTGAGGGGGAGATGTCCGGCAGGACAGAGGGGGGGGCGACAGAACGCCAGCCTTCGCAACGGGCCCGCGAACCCCACTTCCCCTTCCACGCCGCGACCTTCGGCAACGTCACCGTGGCGCTCGCCCCCGACCGCGGCCGCTCGGCCGACCGCCGCGCCGACTACCACGACCCGACGCTGCCTCCCCGCCACGAGCTGATCGCGTTCGGGCTCTGGCTGCAGAAATCGCTCGGCGTGCATGCCATCGTCCATGTCGGCGCGCATGGCACGCTGGAATGGCTGCCGGGCAAGACCGTCGCGCTCTCCGACACTTGTTTCCCCGAGATCGTCACCGGCTCGCTGCCGGTCATCTATCCCTTCATCGTCTCCAATCCCGGCGAGGCCGCGCAGGCCAAGCGCCGCATTGCGGCCGTCACGCTCGGCCACCTGCCGCCGCCGCTCACCGGGGCCGGCCTCGACGAGGCGCAACAGAAGCTCGAACGCCTGGTGGATGAATATGCCCAGGCCGACGGCCTCGACCGCCGTCGCCGTGACCGTCTGGCGAAGCTGATCGTCGAGACGGCGCGCAAGACCTGGCTTGCCTCGGAAGCCGGCGTCGCCAAGACCGATCAACCCGACGAAGCGCTGCGGCGCATCGACGCCTGGCTTTGCGACCTCAAGGATTTCGCCGTCAAGGACGGGCTGCATGTCTACGGCCGCGCGCCGGAGGGCGAGACCGATCCGCTGCGCCGGCAAAGCGCCGTGGCAGAGAAGGCAGCACTGCTCGCCGCTCTCGACGGTCGCCACATCAAGGCAGGACCGGCCGGTGCGCCGGCGCGCGGCCGCTCCGACGTGCTGCCCACCGGCCGCAATCTCTTCACCTCCGATCCGCGCACGATGCCGACGCCGACAGCTTATGATCTCGGCCAGGCGGCGGCGGAAGAAGTCGTGCGCAGCTATATGCAGAGCCATGGCGACTGGCCGCGTTCGCTGGTCATCGATCTCTGGGGATCGGCTTCGCTGCGCACCGGCGGCGAGGAGATCGCGCAAGGCCTGGCGCTGATGGGCTGCCGGCCGCAATGGGACGCCGCCACCGGTCGCGTCACCGGCATCGAGGTCTTGCCACCGGCCGCGCTCGGTCGCCCGCGCGTCGACGTCACCTGGCGCATTTCCGGCCTGTTCCGAGACATGTTCCCGACCCAGATCGCGCTGATCGACGCCGCTGCCAACGCCGTCGCCGGCCGTGACGAGGACGATACGGAAAACCCGCTCGCCGCCTCGACGCGTGCTCAGGGCAAGATCAGCCCACGTATTTTCGGCACCTCGCCCGGCACCTATGGCGCCGGCGTCGAGGATCTGCTGTCGCGCGGCGAATGGGGCGCGCGCGAAGAGATCGGCCGCGCCTATCTCGACGCGACATCGCACGCCTATGGCGGCGCCGACGGCGAAGCGATTGCCGCGCCCGGCGCTTTCGAAGGCCGCATTGCCGAAGCCGATCTCCTCGTCCACACCGGCGACGACCCGGGCCGCGACATCCTCGAAGGTTCGGCCGATGTCGCCTTCATCGGCGGGTTTTCGGCAGCCCTTGCCGCACTTGGCCGGAATGCCGACGTCATCGTGCTCGACACGACCGACCCGCAAAAGCCGAAGCCTCGTTCGGTCGGCGAAGCCGTGTCGCGCGTGGTACGCGCCCGTGCCGTGAACCCTCGTTTCATCGCCGGCCAGATGCGCCACGGCCCGCGCGGCGCCTCGGAATTCGCCGAAACGGTCGACCGCCTCGTCGGCTTCGCCGAGACCACCCATGCCATTCCGGGCGCGCTGATCGAGGCCGTGCACGACGCCTATGTCGGCGACCCGGACGTCCGGGCCTTCCTGCTGCGCGAGAACCCCGCCGCCGCCAAGGTCATCGCCGAGCGCTTTCTCGCCGCGCGGCGGCGCGGCCTCTGGCATCCGCTCAGGAATTCCATCGACGACGACCTCGCGGCCCTGATCGCCGAGGCCCAGGCAGGTGGGGTGGCAGCATGAACGCGTTTTCGCGCCGTGGCGCCTGCCCCGCACTCAGCGCTCCCATGCAGACCGGCGACGGGCTGCTGGTACGGCTCAACCCGGTTGCTGGAGGATTGGCGCCGAAGTCCCTGATCGGACTCGGGGAATCCGCTCTGCGCCACGGCAACGGCATTATGGAAGTGACCGCGCGCGGCAGCCTGCAGATCCGTGGTTTGACGGCAGAAAGCGCGCGGCTGCTGGCGGCGGAGGTCGATGCGCTTGGCATTGCGGTGCGCAGTGGCGTTCCGGTGGAGATTGGGCCGCTGGCGGGGATCGATCCGCACGAGGTTGTCGACCCGCGTCCGCTGGCCGAGCGGATCAGGGCCGCGATCGAGGAGGCCGGGCTGACGGTGCGGCTGGGGCCGAAGGTGTCGGTGATCGTCGACGGCGGCGGGCAGTTGGGCATGGATGCGTTGACAGCCGATGTGCGGCTGAGGGCGGTACGGACCGGGGATGGTGTTCTCTGGCGCGTATCGGTTGCCGGCGACCCACCCGGCGCAAGGCCACTCGCGACGGTCGATGCCGATGCAGCATGCGATATTGCTGTCGCGGCACTGCGGATGGTCGCTGAACGAGGTCGTGAGGCCCATACAAGAGATTTGTCGGAGAGACAGCTCAATTCACTCGCAGGTTGGCACTCTGTCGCCCCCCTCTCTGTCCTGCCGGACATCTCCCCCGCAAGGGGGGAGATTGGCAGCGTCGACGCCGGCTCTCCATTTTCAACGTTGCAGATTGGCGAAACGATTGGCGAGAGCGTAATCTCCCCCCTTGAGGGGGAGATGTCCGGCAGGACAGAGGGGGGGGCCTCACGCAAACCTATCGGCCTTTTCCCCTTAGCCGGCGACACTTTCACCCTCGGCATCGGCCTCCCTTACGGCAGCATGCCGGCCGAAAAGCTCGTCGCCCTCACCCAAAGCGCCCTCTCCCTCGGCGCCAGCGAAATCCGCCTCGCCCCAGGCCGCGCGCTGCTCTTCCTCGGCCTCTCTGTTCCCTCCTCCCTGCAAGCTTCCGCCGCCACGCTCGGCTTCGTCACCAACCCCGCCGACCCGCGCACCCGCATCGCCGCCTGCCCCGGAACGCCGGCCTGCGCCTCCGGCCGCATCGCTACGCGCGCCATCGCCGAAGCCATCGCAAAACAAAGCGCCGACCTCCTCGACGCCTCGCTGATCCTGCATGTTTCCGGCTGCGCCAAGGGCTGCGCCCATCCCGGAGCGGCGATGCTCACTTTGGTCGGCGACGAAAACGGAGCCGGACTTGTCGTGGACGGGACGGCAAAGGCCCTTCCTGCCGGATACAGGCCGGGCTATGACGCCGCGCGCGGCATTGCCGGCATCCTTGCCGCGCTGCGCGCGCAAAGACATCAGGGCGAAACCGCCGCCGCTTGCCTCACAAGGCTCGGCGCGGCCGGTATCGCGGAACTCTATCGACGGAACCAGTGAATGGCCGCCTACGACTATATCCGTGACGGGATGGCGATCTACGAGCGCTCTTTCGCCATCATCCGCGCCGAGGCGGACCTCACGCGATTCTCCGAGACGGAGGCAGATGTCGCGATCCGCATGATCCATGCCTGCGGCCAAGTCGAAGCCGCCAGGAATTTCGTCTTCTCCAGCGATTTCGTCGCCGCGGCGCGCACCGCGCTGGCTGCCGGCGCGCCGATCTTCTGCGATGCCGAGATGGTGGCGCATGGCGTCACCCGCGCCCGGCTGCCGGCGGGCAACGAAGTGATCTGCACGCTGCGCGACCCGCGCACGCATGACATCGCCAAGGAGATCGGCAACACCCGTTCGGCCGCGGCGATCGACCTCTGGGGCGAGCGCATGGCAGGCTCCGTCGTCGCCATCGGCAACGCGCCGACCGCGCTTTTCTATCTGCTCGAAAAACTGCGCGACGGCGCGCCGAAGCCGGCCGCGATCATCGGCATGCCGGTCGGCTTCGTTGGCGCCGCCGAATCCAAGGATGCTTTGGCCGAGAATTCCTACGGCGTGCCCTATGCCATCGTGCGCGGCAGGCTGGGCGGCAGCGCCATGACCGCCGCCGCGCTCAATTCATTAGCGAGGCCGGGCCTGTGAACGCAATTGCAGAAGGCCGTCTTGTCGGCGTCGGCACCGGTCCCGGCGATCCGGAGCTGCTGACGCTGAAGGCCGCGCGCGCGCTGGCCGAGGCCGACGTCGTCGCCTATTTCGCCAAGCGCGGCAACAACAGCAATGCGCGCGCCATTGTCGAGGCGCGTTTCCGACCCGACATGGTCGAACTGCCGCTGCTCTATCCGGTGACGACCGAGATCGATAAGGATCACGACGACTACCGCGCGCAGATCACCGACTTCTACGAGCAGTCGGCCGAACAAGTCGCCGAACATCTTAGCGCCGGCAGGATGGTGGCGGTGCTGTCGGAGGGCGATCCGCTCTTCTACGGCTCCTACATGCATCTGCATGTGCGCCTCGCGCACCGCTTCCCGACCGAAGTCATTCCCGGCATCACCGCGATGTCCGGCTGCTGGTCGCAGACCGGCGTGCCGATCGTCCAGGGCGACGACGTGCTGACCGTGCTGCCGGGCACGATGAGCGAGTTCGAGCTGACCCGTAGGCTGGCCGACACCGACGCCGCCGTCATCATGAAGGTCGGCCGCAACCTGCCGAAGATCAGGCGCGCGCTGGAAGCGACCGGCAAGCTGGCCAAGGCCGTCTATGTCGAGCGCGGCACCATGCCGGGTAGCGTCTCGACGCGGCTTGCCGAAAAGCCGGACGACAAGGCGCCCTATTTCGCCATCGTGCTGGTCGCCGGCTGGTCGGCGCGTCCGGGGGCAAAGCCATGAGCGGCCGTCTCACCGTCATCGGCCTCGGACCCGGAAATGCCGACCAGGTCACGCCGCAGGCTGCCAATGCCGTCGCAGAGGCTTCCTTCTTCTATGGCTACAAACCCTATCTCGACCGGCTTGAGCTACGGGCGGACCAGACCCGCATCGCTTCCGACAACCGCGAAGAGCTTGCCCGCTCCAACGAAGCGTTGGCCAAGGCGGCCGAAGGCCACAACGTGGCCGTCGTTTCCGGCGGCGATCCCGGCGTCTTCGCCATGGCAGCAGCCGTCTGCGAGGCGATCGAAGCAGGCCCGGCCGAATGGCGCGCCGTCGACCTCTCGGTCGTCCCCGGCGTCACCGCTATGCTTGCCGTTGCCGCCCGCATCGGCGCGCCGCTCGGCCATGATTTCTGCGCCATCTCGCTCTCCGACAATCTGAAGCCGTGGGAGCTGATCGAGCTGCGCCTGCTGGCGGCGGCCGGCGCCGGCTTCGTCATCGCTCTCTACAATCCGATCAGCAAGGCCCGCCCCTGGCAGCTCGGCCGCGCCTTCGAATGCCTGAAGGCGATCCTGCCGGGCACCACGCCGGTGATCTTCGGCCGCGCCGCCGGCCGGCCCGATGAGCGCATCGAGGTTTTCCTGCTGGCGGACGCCGATGCCGAAAAAGCCGACATGGCGACCTGCATCATCATCGGCTCGCCCGAGACGCGCATCATCAAGCGTGGAGAAAAACCCGCGCTGGTCTATACGCCGCGTTCGGCAACGGGATCGAAAAGATGATCGACTTTTGCCGCCAGCGCATCGACGGTTTCGGCCGAGGGCACGTCAGGCAGCGCGGGCCGGCGGATCATGACCACCTCGACGCCGAGCGCCCGCGCGGCGGCGATCTTGCCATAGGTCGCCTCACCGCCGCTGTTCTTGGAAACGACGGCGTCGATCCCGTATTTTTCGAGCAGCGCCTTTTCGTCCGCTTCCGGAAACGGTCCGCGCGCCAACAGGTAGAGCGCATCAGGCACGGCAAGCTTCGGCTCGACCGGATCGACGCTGCGGATCAGGTAGCGGTGTTGCGGCGCGGCCTCGAAGGCGCCGGCCTCCTGCCGGCCGATCGCCAAGAACACGCGGCGTGGCGCCACGCCGAGCGCACTTGCCGCCTCAATGACACTGCCGACCAGCGTCCAGCGATCGCCCGCGACGGGCTCCCAACCGGGACGCCGCAGCGCAAGGATCGGCACGCCGGACTCCCTGGCCGCTTCGGCGGCATTGGCGGAGATACGGGCAGCGTAAGGATGCGTGGCGTCGATCAGCAGATCGATGTGTTCCTCGCGAAGATAGGCGGCGAGCCCCTCCACGCCGCCAAAGCCGCCGACCCGCACCGGCACGCCTTGCGCGACCGGGCTCTCGGTGCGGCCGGCAAGCGACAGCGTGACCGAAAAATCCGCGCGACGTGTGAGCTTTCCCGCCAGTTGCCGGGCTTCCGTGGTGCCGCCGAGGATCAGGATACGGTGGGTCATCATGCCTGCTAAGGGTGCGCGCGCCGCCAAGCCAGTCTCGAAATGGCTGACCATTGTCGGCATCGGCGAGGACGGTGTAGCGGGTCTCGGCGACGAGGCCAAGCAGCGCATTGCGCAGGCGGAGACCGTGTTCGGCGGCAAGCGGCACCTTGCTCTCGTCTCGAACGTGGCCAAGGGCGAGACGCGCCCATGGCCGACGCCCTTCGATGCCGAGATGCGCGACGTGCTGGCGCTCAAAGGCAAGAAAATCTGCGTGCTTGCCTCAGGCGACCCGTTCTTCCACGGCGTCGGCGTCACACTGGCACGCAAGGTCAAGCCGGATGAGATGCTTGTCCTGCCGGCACCCTCCTCGCTGTCGCTCGCGGCATCGCGTCTTGGCTGGGCGTTGCAAGACGTCGAGACCATCTCGCTGCACGGCCACCCGATCGATCTGATCCGACCCCTGCTCCAACCCGGCGCGCGCATCCTCGCCCTGACATCAGACGCCGACGCGCCGGCGGCTATCGCCTCACTGCTCGACGAACTCGGCTTCGGCCCGTCGCGGCTGACGGTCCTGGAAGCGCTCGGCGGCGCCGATGAAGCGCGTCGAACCTCCCGCGCGGACGCTTTCGATCTCAAGAACATCAACCCGCTCAACGTGCTGGCGCTAGAGATTGTATCAACGCCGGATGCGCGCATCCTGCCCTTGACCGTCGGCCTCGCCGATCACCTGTTCGAGCATGACGGCCAGATCACCAAGCGCGAGATCCGCGCCATCACGCTGTCGGCGCTGGCGCCACGGCGCGGTGAGTTGCTGTGGGATATCGGTGCCGGTTCGGGCTCGATCGGCATCGAATGGATGCTGGCGCATCCTTCGCTGCGCGCCATCGCCATCGAGGCCAACGGCGAACGCGCCGTCCGCGTCCGCCGCAACGCCGCGCATTGCGGTGTGCCGGGCCTTGTCGTGGTCGAAGGCGCGGCGCCCAAGGCGTTCGCCAAACTGGAGACGCCGGATGCGATCTTCATCGGCGGCGGCGGCAGCGATACCGGCGTGCTGGAGAAAGCGATCAAGGCGCTGCGCGCCGGCGGCCGACTGGTCGCCAACGCGGTGACGCTGGAGATGGAGGCACTGCTGCTCGACCAGCACAACAGGCGCGGCGGCGATCTCACCCGCGTCGCGCTTTCCCGCGCGGCACCTGTCGGGTCCATGCAGGCCTGGCGTCCGGCCATGCCGGTTACGCAGTGGAGCTGGGTCAAGTCATGATGGTCGCGGGCATCGGTAGCCGCAAAGGCGTGAGCGTCGTGGAAGTGCTGGCGGCGATCGAGACCGCGCTTGAAGCGCATGGCCTCGCGATGACAGCGCTTTCGGCACTGGCGACCGCCCCGCTCAAGAAGGATGAGGCGGCGATTTCCGCCGCCGGCCGCGCGCTTAACCTGCCTGTCGTCATTGCCGATGACCGGGTCCTGCAGCTGGCCTCGCCGGGCGCCCGCAGCCGCTGCGATCTCTCGCAAAGCCGCGCCGGCACGCCGTCGGTTTCGGAAGCTTCCGCCCTCGCGGTCGCCGGGGCCGGTGCAAGGCTGCTCGGGCCCCGCACAGTGCTCGGTCCGGTCACCTGCGCCATCGCCATCAGCGGAGATGCGCCATGACGGTCCATTTCATCGGCGCCGGTCCAGGTGCGGCCGATCTCATCACGCTGCGCGGCGCGCGGCTCCTGGCCAGTTGCCCGGTCTGCCTCTATGCCGGCTCGATCGTCGCGCCGGAGCTGCTGGAACATTGCGCGCCAGGCACCAGGCTGATCGACACCGCGCCGATGTCGCTCGACGAGATCGAGGCCGAATATGTCGCCGCCCACAAGGCCGGCCACGACGTCGCGCGCCTCCATTCCGGCGATCTTTCGGTGTGGAGCGCCGTCGCCGAACAGATCAGGCGCCTGGAAAAGCACAACATCGCTTACACGCTGACCCCCGGCGTCCCCTCCTTCGCGGCGGCGGCGGCGGCGCTGCGCCGCGAGCTCACCATCCCCGAGCTCGCGCAAAGCCTGGTGCTGACGCGCGTTTCCGGTCGCGCCTCGAAAATGCCGCCGGGCGAGACGCTGGCCGGCTTCGGCCGCACCGGCGCCACGCTTGCCATCCATCTTGCCATCCATGCCATCGACCGCGTCGTTGCCGATTTGACGCCTCTCTACGGCGCCGAATGTCCGGTCGCGGTCGTCTTCCGCGCCTCCTGGCCGGACGAGAGCATCCTGACCGGCACGCTCGGCACCATCGAAGCGCAGCTGGCGGAAAATCCGGTGGAGCGCACGGCGATCATCTTCGTCGGCAGCGCTCTCGCAGCGCAGGATTTCGGCGAAAGCTCATTGTACGACGCCCACTACCAGCGGCGTTTTCGCGGACGGGATGGATTGTGAACGGCAGCGCCAATACAAACGGACGGGCAAATGTGGAGCAGGCGCTGGCGCGGCTGAACTTCAAGCCGCGCGAACTGGAGCCTGGCCATGTCTGGCTGGCGGGCGCCGGCCCGGGCGATCCCGGCTGCCTGACGCTTGAGGTGCTGGCGGCGCTCGGGCAATGCGACGCGCTGGTTTATGACGCGCTGGTCTCGCCCGACGTCGTGGCGGTCGCCCAGGGCGCCGAGCTCTTCTACGCCGGAAAACGCGGCGGCCAGCCCTCGATGAAGCAGGACGACATCAACGCCCTTCTCGTGCGGCTAGCGCGCGAAGGCCGGCGTGTCGTGCGTCTCAAGGGCGGCGATCCCTATATTTTCGGCCGTGGCGGCGAAGAGGCTTTGGCGCTGGCGGGCGAAGACATTCCGTTCCGTGTGCTTTCCGGCCTGACCTCCGGCCTCAGCGCTTTGGCCGCCACCGGCATTCCCGCCACCATGCGCGGCATCAACAAGGCGGTCATCCTCGCCACCGGCCACGCCGCCGGCACCGATGACGACATCGACTGGACCGCGATCGCCCGCACCGGACAGCCGGTCGTCGTCTATATGGGCATGGCCAATCTGCCGGTGATCGCGGCAAAGCTGCTCGGCGGCGGCCTCGCGCCATCGACACCCGCGGCTGTGATCGTCGCGGCGACGACGCCGCAGGAGCGCATCGTCGTCGCCACGCTCGCCACCATCGCCGATGAGGCCGCGGCTGCCGGGCTTGCTTCGCCGGCGCTGATCGTCGTCGGCGGCATCGTCGCCATGCGCGCGGCACTGGCGGGCGGCGCATGACGGCGCGCGCGATCATCATCGGCGCGCCACGCTCCGGCTCGGGCAAGACCAGCGTCACCATCGGCCTGTTGCGCGCGCTCGCCCGGCGCGGCCTGAAAGTGCGCGGCGCGAAGTCCGGACCGGACTATATCGACCCCGGTTTCCACACCGCCGCCACCGGCCTTTCCGGCGTCAACCTGGACAGCTGGGCGATGTCGCCTTCCCTGCTCAACGCGCTGGCCAGCCAGGCAACGGATGACGCCGAATACGTCATCCTCGAAAGCGCAATGGGCCTGTTCGACGGCATCCCCGCGCCGGAAGGCCGCTCCGGCTCGGCCGCAGATCTCGCCCGGCTCTATGGCCTGCCGGTGCTGTTGGTGCTCGACGTCTCCGGGCAGTCGACCACGGCGGCGGCGGTGGCCAAGGGTTTCGCCACCTACGACCCGGATGTCCGCATGGCCGGTGTCGTGCTCAACCGCCTTGGCAGCGAACGCCACCGCCGTCTGTCCGGCGACGCGATCGAGGCGATCGGCCTGCCCGTGGTCGGCGCCATCCTGCGCGATCCGATGCTCAATCTGCCGGAGCGGCACCTCGGCCTCGTCCAGGCCGGCGAATACGAAAACCTGATGGCGCATCTCGACCGGCTGGCGGACATGGTCGAGAAGTCGCTCGACATCGACGCCATCCTGGCGCTGGCCACCCCGCTGGAGCCGGCGGCCGGCGACTTCGGTGACGCGCTGCAACCGCCCGGGCAGCGCATCGCGCTGGCGGAAGATGCCGCCTTCACGTTCCTCTATCCGCATGTCGCCACGCATTGGCGCAAGGCAGGCGCCGAGATCGTGCCCTTCTCGCCACTCGCCGACGAAGCACCTTCGCCGGACTGCGACGTCTGCTGGCTGCCCGGCGGCTATCCCGAACTGCATGCCGGCAAGCTCGCGGCCGCGACGAATTTCCACACAGGTATGGCGCGCTTTGCAGCGACAAAGCCGATTCATGGCGAGTGCGGCGGCTTCATGGTGCTGGGCGAAGTGCTGGAAGACGCGGATGGACAAAGCCATAAGATGCTCGGCCTGCTCGGCCATTCGACCAGCTTCGCCAAACGCAAGATGAACCTCGGCTATCGCGAGGCGCGGCTGCGCGCCGCCTGTCCTTTGGGACCGGAGGGAACGCTGATCCGCGGTCATGAATTCCACTATGCGCAGATGACCGCTACCGGCAATGACGAGCCTTTGGCCGACCTTGCCGACGGCCAGGGCAACCCGCTTGGCGCTTCCGGCTACCGGCGCGGCCATGTCAGCGGCACTTTTTTCCATGCCATAGCGAGGGGCGCATGAACGGCCCTTCCGCACCCCGGCAAGTGCTTGACGATATCGGCCTCAGCCTCATCTTCTTCACCCGGCTGAAATTGCCATCGAGCGATTTCGGCGGCCGCAGCCTTGCCGACGCGATCTGGGCTGCGCCCTTTGCCGGTCTCGCGGTGGCGATCATCGGCGCGCTGGTCTACGCCATCGCCACGGTCCTCGGCCTCGCCACCGGCCCGGCCGCGGCGCTCACGCTCGCCGCGACGATGCTCGTCACCGGTTGCCTGCACGAGGACGGGCTTTCCGACATCGCCGACGGTTTTTGGGGCGGCCGGACACGCGACAGGAAGCTGGAGATCATGCGCGACAGCCGCATCGGCGCTTATGGCGCCGCGGCGCTTGGTATCTCGCTGCTCATCCGCTGGAGCGCGCTGTCCCAACTCACCGGCCCCGGCCATGTCGTCCTGGCGCTGCTCGCCGCGCATGCGGCTTCACGCGGCCTGTTCGGCGCCTTCATGCATCTTCTGCCGCCGGCTCGCAGCGACGGCCTGTCGGCCAATGCCGGCTCCGTCACGACGGAGACCGCCATTGTCGGCGCGGCGCTCGGCGCGGTCGCGCTGCTGGCGCTCGGCCTTGGCGGCGCGATCGCGGCGCTCATACTGCTCGGCCTGCTGTTTGCCGCCTTCCGCGCGCTTTGCCTCAGCCAGATCGGCGGCCAGACCGGCGACACGATCGGCGCGCTGCAGCAGCTCGGCGAGATCGCGGTGCTGCTTACCGCTTCCGTTTGCCTTTCCTGATTCTCTTTCGGAGACCTTGCCCCATGTCCCCCCAATCGACTGCCTTCAAATCGCTCGAAGATCTTCGCGCCGCCTGCCTCGACCTCCCCGCCGGCAGCGATGCGGCCGCCGGCGCCGTCGCCAAGCGCCAGGACACACTGACCAAGCCGCCGGGCAGCCTCGGCCGGCTGGAAACCATCGCTGCCTGGCTCGGCCGCTGGCAGGGCCGCGACATGCCGAAACTCGATGCGGTGAAAGTCTTTGTTTTCGCCGGCAATCACGGCGTCACCGCGCAGGGCGTGTCGGCCTATCCTTCGGAAGTCACGGTGCAGATGGTGGCGAATTTCGCCGGTGGCGGCGCCGCCATCAACCAGCTTGCCCGAATCGCCGGCGCGAAGCTGGACGTTATCCCGCTCGATCTCGACCATCCGACCGGCGACTTCACGCAGGTTCCGGCAATGGACGAAAAGGCATTCCTCGCCGCCGTCACCGCCGGCTATGACGCCGTGACCAACGACCTCGACCTCGTCTGCTTCGGCGAGATGGGCATCGGCAACACGACACCGGCTGCGGCGATCTCCACGGCGCTGTTTGGCGGCGGCGCCGAGAAATGGACGGGTCGCGGCACCGGCGTCGACGACGCCGGGCTGCAGCGCAAGGTCGTCGCCATCGAGGCCGGGCTCAAGCGCCATGCCGATTCGCTCTCCGACCCGCTGAAGATCGCTGCCGCTCTCGGCGGGCGCGAATTGGCGGCTATCTTCGGCGCCACGCTCGCCGCGCGCAAGAACAACGTGCCGGTGCTGCTCGACGGTTTTGTGTGCACCGCCGCGGTCGCGCCGCTGGCCAGACTGCACCCGACCGGACTGGCCCACACTATCGCCGCCCATGTCTCGGCCGAAGCCGGCCACCGCCGCCTGCTCGAAGCGCTCGGCCTGCCGCCGCTGCTCGATCTCGGCATGCGGCTCGGCGAAGGCTCCGGCGCCTGCCTTGCCGTCAACATCGTTCGCTCGGCGCTGGAATGCCATGCGAAGATGGCGAGCTTCGCCGAGGCCGGTGTTTCGGAGAAGTAGAACAGAGAGAGGGCGTTTCGCCGTTCGCGCGAAACGGTGAAACGCCCAGTCAGTCTTCGAAGGGTCGAAGGCGCAATGTCACCCGGTTGCGACGCGGGGCGATCGTGCGGGCAGGCTTATTGCGAGGCGGCGAAACCGCATTGCTTCTGTTCCATCTCGATCTGCTTGGTGATGCGGATGGCGTTCTGCGCGTAGGCCTCCGTCACCGAGCCGCTGTTCACGGTCTTGTCCTTCAGCGGACTCACGGCGGCGCAGAGATGGAAAACATGCGGTTCGGAGGACTTCGCGGCTCCGTTTTCCGGCGCGATCCAGTACACGACGTCCTGACCGGCAGGGTGACTGGCGTCCTTCGTTGCCGCGGTCACCGCGGAAGTATCCGTGGCGATCTCCTGGGCCTGGGCGGCGACTTCGGGCGAACAGGCCGTGGTCGGCTGCCCCGCCCTGATCTGGGCCGCGCACGAGTTCATGTCCTGGGTGTACTGCTCGACCGACGGGGGCTTGAAGCTGACCCCCATTACCGTCGCGAGCACGGCCAGCGCGGCACCGACGCCGCCGGCGACCTTCTTGGTCTGCGGATCCATGTTCTTGTCGGTGAGGATAAGGAAGATCAAGGGGAGGAAGGCAATCAGCGTGATGATCGCGCCGAGCTGGTTTTGGAAGAAGAAGCTGGCCGTGTCGGATGCCCGGGCCGGGTCGTGCCGGTTGGCAGCCTTCCAAAACAAGTTGCCGGCGATCGCGAAAATCGCGATCCCGACCAGAATGCCGATCAGCAGCGGCAGGTTTCCCTGGTCGAACTTGTGCTTGTAGAACAAAACGATCCCGGCAATCTCGCCGCCAATGGCGACGATCCACGAGAGCGCGGCGAAAAGGCGGAGGCGCGTGGCGGCGGATTTCTGGCCCTGCGTTGCTTGCCAATCCTTGGTGACGTCTGCGGCCGGCTTGTTGTCGGTCATGACCAGTTCCCCTGAAATCGACACTTTTGCAGGGCGGCGTCAATCAAAAGGCCAAGTCGCCCGGCGCAGCGTCATTGAACAAACGTCTCGTCGTCTTCCTTCGCGACGCAGCGAAAACGGGAGCGCCACGACAGGTTGCATCCCATCCATATTGCGCATGAGCGAAAGCGTCCATACCCACGGGGGCAGACTCTAGCATGACGGTGGCTTTGCTCTTCCTGTCTCCGGCTCGAACCGATGCCGGGATCCGGAAAAGACCGGGTCTTCTCGGCAAGCGTAAAGCGCTAGGAAAACAAGGAATTAAATGGTGGGTGTGCACAGGATCGAACTGTGGACCCGCTGATTAAGAGTCAGCTGCTCTACCAACTGAGCTACACACCCACACCGCTGGAAAACCAGCGTCGGCGGCGCATATAGCCGCCGCTTTCGGTCATGTCTAGCCCTGCCCGATCATTTCCCGACAAATCGCTGAAGCATGATCCCGAAAAGTGGATACCGGTTTTCGGAAAAGATCATGCTCGCTCAAAAAGGGCCGCACCGGTCAGACAAACAGCCTGCCTTCCGCGACCTTGATCGCATGGCCGCCGATGCGCGCGGAGGCCAGTTTTCCGCCATCGACATTAAGCTCGAGCCGAATGCGCGATGGCCGGCCCATTTCCAGCCCCTGCTCGATCCAGAGCTGCGAGGTGCCGTCGGTCGGGGCATCGAAATGCATGATCGCGCCGGCAAAGGCCGCCGCGGCCGAACCGGTTGCGGGATCTTCGTAGGACGGGGTACCGGGCACGATCATGCGCACATGGAAGCCGCTGTCGTGATGGACCGTCTCGCGGCAGTAGACATACGGGCTGGCGAAGGCCCATTCGCTCTTGCGGGGTGCCAATTCCGACCATGCCTGGTTGTCGAGCCTGATCTTGGCCGCCTCCGCCAGGCCGGCAACCGGAATAGTCACATAAGGCACACCGGCCGACCAGAAGGCGACGCGGTGATTCTCGAAGCCGATCTCGTGCGGGGCAAGGCCGAGTGCCGCGCCGATCGCGTCCGGGTCGGCCTTGAGCTCCAGCGGCTCCGGCAATTTCGCCAGGTCGAACTCGGCGAAGGTCGAGCCGTCATGCTTGCTCACCGCGCAGCGTACCGGCCCGATATTCTCCTCCAGCACGAAGATGCCGGCCGCCTCCCCGGCGAGTTCCGCCAGCGCGATTGCCGAGCCGACCGTGGGATGCCCGGCGAAAGGCATTTCATAGTCGGGCGTGAAGATGCGGATACGGTTGCGGTGCTTTGGATTGTCGGCGGGCAGCACGAACACCGTTTCCGAAAGATTGAATTCGCGCGCGATCGCCTGCATGCCGGCAGTGTCGAGCCCATCGCTGTCGAGCACCACCGCAAGCGGATTTCCGGCCAGCCTTTCGGTGGTAAACACATCGTAGAACAAGTAATTGCGCGCCATGGAGAAAACCTCTCGCCTCGCCCCGAATTTCCGCCTCAATCCCAACATGAGGGAAATTTAATTTGAAATTCGGACCTTAAGGCCTGATCTGTGCACGGATAGGGACATCGATTTTCAGCATAGGGGTCCGGGGTGGACCAGATTGTCAATCCGCCAAGCGCGGAATCCGGTACTTCCATAGAGGCCGCGCTCGGGCTCGACCGCAAGGGCGTAAGCCGCAAGCGACGCCGCTTCTGGCTCTACGCCATGCTGGCGGTAGCGGTCGTCGCGGCCGGCATTGCCCTCTATCGATGGTATGCCGCCGCACCCCCCAAAATTGAATACGCCACCGTGCCTGCGGCAATCGCCGACCTCACCGTCGAGGTATCGGCCACCGGCACACTGCAGCCATTGACCCAGGTCGACATCTCCAGCGAGCTTTCCGGCATCGTCCGCTCGGTCACGGCCAGCGAGAACCAGCAGGTCAAGAAGGGCGACGTGCTGGCGACGCTCGACACCGTCAAGCTGGAGGTCCAGATCGAGCGCGCCACCGCCTCCGCCAAGGCGGCGGCTGCCGCCGTCGAGAACGCCAAGGTGACCTTGCAGGAAAACGAGAACGCGGTTGTACGCGCAAGCGCGCTCACCAAGCGCGGCATGGCGACGGACCAGTCGCTCGAAGCGGCGACCGCGACGCGGGATCGCTCGAAGGCGGCGCTGGACAGCGCCGAAGCCAATCTCGCCATCGCCCAGGCCGACCTCAAGGCGCAGCAGACCGATCTTGCCAAAAGCACCATCTATGCGCCGATCGACGGCATCGTGCTGACGCGCTCGGTCGATCCCGGCCAGACGGTCGCGTCCTCGCTGCAGGCGCCCGTGCTCTTCGTCATCGCCGCCGACCTTCGCAACATGGAATTGCAGGCTGCGGTCGACGAGGCCGATATCGGCCAGGTCAAGCCCGGCCAGCACGCCCGCTTCACCGTCGACGCCTTCCCGGATCGCCCCTTCGACGCCGAGATCCGCGACATCTCCTACGCCTCGGTCACCACCGACGGCGTCGTCACCTACAAAGCGCGTCTCGAAGTTGACAATGGTGAGCTTCTGCTCAGGCCCGGCATGACGGCGACGGTCTCTGTTGTCACAAGGCAGGCCAAGGGCGTGCTCACCGTTCCCTCGACGGCCTTCCGCTATCGCCCGATGCAACAGCAGACGCGCGGCTGGAGCTTCAGTGACCTGTTCACCGGCCGCATGGGCCATCCCAACCGGCAGCGCGAGGCGACGAAAGCCCCGACCGACGGCTCGCGCACGCTTTATGTGCTGGAGAATGGCCGGCCGCATCCGATCAACGTCAGGATCGGCTCGACCGACGGCGAGTTGACCGAGATCACGTCCGGCCTCGACGCCGGCGCGCAAGTCATCACCGGCGCGCAGCAGCGGAGCTGACGACATGTCGGCTCCGCTGCTCATCACCTTCGACAAGGTCTGGAAGAGCTACGGCGAGGGCGAAGCCCGCGTGCATGCGCTGGCCGGCGTCGATCTCGCCATCCGGCGTGGCGAGTTCGTCGCCATCATGGGTCCCTCAGGCTCGGGCAAATCGACAGCGATGAACATCATCGGCTGCCTCGACACGCCGACGGTCGGAACCTACTCTTTCATGGGCGTCGATGCGGGCCGCCTCGACCGCAACCGCCGCGCGCTTTTGCGCAACCTTTATGTCGGCTTCGTCTTCCAGGGCTACAATCTCTTGCCGCGCACGACCGCCGCTGAAAATGTCGAGCTGCCGCTGATCTATCGCGGCGTTGCCGCGCGCGAGCGCCGCGACCTCGCCATGCAGGCGCTGGCCGAGGTCGGTCTGGTCGGGCGCGAGCACCACACCCCGGCCGAGCTTTCGGGCGGCCAGCAGCAGCGCGTTGCGATCGCCCGCGCCATCGTCACCAGGCCGACGCTGCTCGTCGCCGACGAGCCCACCGGCAATCTCGACACCGCGCGCACGCACGAAATCATGGAATTGCTGACCAGGCTCAACGCCGATCTCGGGCTCTCCATCGTCATGGTCACCCACGAGGCCGATGTCGCGGACTATGCCGGCCGCACCATCCGCTTCCTCGACGGTCATGTCGCCTCCGACACCTTGAAAGCGGAGGAAGCGGCATGATCTGGGAGACCGTCCGCCTCTCGCTGCGCTCGATCCGCCGCAACGTATTGCGCTCATTCCTGACGCTGCTCGGCATCGTCATCGGCGTCGCGGCCGTCATCGCCATGCTCACCATCGGCTCCGGCACGACGGAGAAGGTCAAGGCCGACATTTCCAAGCTTGGCAGCAACCTGCTCGTCGTTCGCGCCGGCCGGCCCGCGGGACCAGGCGGACCGGGGGGCCTCGATCAGGTGACGCGGCCGCTGGCCGAAAAGGATGTGACCGCGCTGGTTGCGCATCTCAGCGGCGCGCGCGCAATTTCGCCTGCCTCGCAAAAACAGGTCCGCGTCATCTTCGGCACCGAAAGCCTGACCTCGGGCGTCACCGGCACCGACAGCGCCTATCTCGATGCTCGCGACTGGAGGCTGGTGTCGGGGCGGCCGTTCAGCGATTCCGAAACGCGCGCCGGCACAGGCGTGTGTCTGATCGGCGAGACGGTGCGCCAGCAATTCTTCGGCGCCGGCGATCCCGAAGGCGAGATCATCCGCGTCAACCGCACCTCCTGCACGATCATCGGCCTGCTCGAGCCCAAGGGCTATACCGGCTTCGGCCAGGACCAGGACAATGTCGTGCTGATGCCGTTGCACGCCTATCAGCGCCGCATCGCCGGCAACCGCGACATCGACAACATCTATATCGCCGCCGACGACCGCACGCCGACCAGCGAACTGCAGCCGCGCGTCGAGGACATTTTGCGCGACACGCGCCGCATCACGCCGGACCGCGATCCCGATTTCGCCATCCGCGACATGACCCAGATCGCCGACGCGATGACCAGCGCCACCACCACCATGACCGGCATGCTGGGCGCGGTCGCCGGCGTCAGCCTGTTGGTCGGCGGCATCGGCATCATGAACATCATGCTGGTGTCGGTCACCGAGCGCACGCGCGAGATCGGCATCAGGCTGGCCATCGGCGCGCACGAAAAACACATCCTCATCCAGTTCCTGGTGGAGGCGACGGTGCTGTCGCTCTTTGGCGGCATCATCGGCATCCTGATCGGGCTTTCGCTGGCCGGCCTTGCCTCGATCGCGCTGACGATACCTTTCGCGCCCAGCCCCGCCGTCATCCTGCTCGCGGTCGGCTTCTCGGCGCTGATCGGCATGGTGTTCGGTTTTTTCCCGGCGCTGCGCGGCGCGAGGCTCGACCCCATCGACGCGCTGCGGCATGAATAGCCAGATCATAGCGGCTGCTGACGTCCGGACGCCTGGCGGAGTTAGTCGGCGCCCGCGAAATGCCACTCGATCAGCGGCTTCATATGCCCCATCAGCCCGTCCGGCAGGTCGGCTGCATTGCGGATAATGACCGGCCCCTCGATCTCCGGCTCCGTCTCGGTTGCGACGAAGGCGCTGATGCGCCGCGCCAGCTCTTCGGCGGGCTCGGCGACCCGGTAGCGGCGGAAGATCACCGTGCCGCTCGCTGTCGAGAGCGCGTGATAGTGCCGACCGCGTTCGGCCTTGGACAAGTCAAGCCCGGTCTCCTCCCCCACCTCGCGCATCATGTTGAAATCGACATCGACCAGCCCGTCGCGGAAATCGATCGGCTCGAAGGACCCGGCGGCGAAATAGACGCGGCCGGCATTGACCGTATGCGGCCCCATGCGGATCGCCACCAGCGCATTGTCGCCGGCGACCAGCATGGCATGCGCATAGGCGTGCTCGGCGCCGGAATTCTCGCGCCGCTTGCGCCACAGCATGAAGGTCGAATAGTTGACCGCATGGCAGCGGCCGATGAGGCGGCCGTCCCGGTAAGCAAGTTCGGAAAGCAGCACCACCGTGCCGTCGAACAGCGCCGGATTGGCGGCTGTCTCCCGCCGCCAGTTGTCTGCGATCGCCGCCGCATTGGTCAGCGCGAAGGGATGCGGACCGGGATCGAGGCGGACGTCGACCGCATCGACCGGTAGGATGACATTGCGCGGCAAGTCGAAACTCACGAGCGTCACGCCATGTCCAGTGTGATCGTCACCGGGCAATGGTCCGACGCTTTCGGCCTGTCCCAGCCGGCGCGCGGGAAACGCTCCACTTCCTGACCGGGCGGAAAGATGGTGCGCCAGGGCTGGCCGTTGCGGATGATGTCGGGGACGGCGGTGGCGTTCTTCGCGGCCAGCGCCTTTGACAGCAGGATATAGTCGAGCTGGCAAAGATGCCGCTCTTCAGGGCCGCGCGTGTGGTAGAAGCTCCAGCGGTCCATCTCCGGCCGCCGCTCGACGACATTCTCGCAAAAGCCGCCGGCGGTCAGCACGTCGATCGAGGAGCGGGCTTCGTCGACAACCTCGAAACGGTAACCGTCTATGGCGTCGCCGTCGATCTTCACGCGCTGCCGGTAATCGTTCATGTCGCCACAGATCGCCCAGCGCTTGTCCGCGGCATGATCCTTGCCGAAACGCTCCTCGATGATGCGGCGCACTGCCTGCGCCTCGGCAATGCGCAGCGGCATTGACGCCTCGCGGCCGTCCAACCCGTTGCGCGGCGGCCCCATCGACTTGAAATGCACGAGATAGAGCGTCAACGGCGCGCCGCCGATCCTCAGGTCGATCTCCAGACAGTCGCGGCGAAAGATACGCTCGCTCGCGAGATAGCCGAGCGTGGCAAGCTCCGGCGTGAACAGCCCGAACTGCTCGAAGGTGACATAGGCGTGGCTGGTCATGCGCACGAAATCGATCGGCTGCCCTTGCGTGGTCTCGTTGCGCATCATCACGGCGACATCGATGCCGCGCGTATCGTTGCCGGCGGTGGTGTATTTCTGCCGGTAGCCACGCCCGACCATCTTGAACAGATAGCCATATTCGAAAGCCTTCAGCGCCTCGATATTGTCGACCTCTTGCATGCAGATGACGTCCGCGCGGGTGGCCGCGATGGCAAGCGCCGTCAACTGGCGCGTGTCGTCGGACTGGGCGATCGCGCGGGCCTGCTCGAGGATGCGGTATTCGGCCTCGCTCTGGATGTCGAACAGCGCCAGCGTGCGGTCTTCATTGAGCTGGTTGCGGTAGCCCGAGAAATCGAACCTGTTCATCAGGTTCTCGACATTGAAGGTGGCGAGGCGCAGCGACATGGCCGTGACCTTTGCCCGCAAGCGAGGGCGAAAACAAGAGCCAGGCCGATGCTCGCCATGGTTGACGGAACCTTTCCGTTCATCCTCCGTTCAGACGGAAAGTTCCAACAATAGGCCTTTCCCCGGGGTGTGCTGGGCGTGGGGCCTTTGCTCCTTGGAGAGTGAAATGAAACCGCTTTTTTCTTCCCTGACATCCGGGCTCCTGGCCCTGGGCCTCGTTGCGGGTGTGACGGCACAGTCGGTCGCCGGCCCGATCCTTCAACCCGATCTCGGCGTCGCGACGAGCACTGCCGCGCCGACGATCATTCCGGTGCGCGACAGCTGGGCCGGCGGTAACAACAATGGCGGCGGCTTCCAGGACTGGCGTTGGCGTCACCGTGGCGGCGACTTCAGGTGGCGTGGCGGCGACCGTCAATTCTCGCGCCATTGGGACGGCGGCAACTGGGATGGCGGCGGCGACTGGCGCTGGCGGCATCACCGCCGGCACTTCCGAGACAGCGATGCGGCGATCCTTGGGCTGGGCCTCGGCCTGGGCTTGGGCAGCCTGGCCTATGGCAACTACTACGACCCCTACTATTACGATCCCTACCCGCGCTACGTTCAGCCGAGGCGCATCTACCGGACCGAGCGGCTGTCCAGCGCGCATGTCCGCTGGTGCTACGACCGCTACCGGTCGTATCGCGCCTGGGACAATACCTTCCAGCCCAACTACGGTCCTCGCAAGCAATGCTGGTCGCCCTATAGCTGAGCGGCGCCGCCGGCACAGACAAGCAGACGGCGCCCTTCCCGGCGCCGTTTTGCTTTTGCCGCAACCAGTGCTCGCTACCGGCCCATAACCCTAAATTCATCGGCGGCTTCTATTCATCCATGCCGATGTCCTCCAATATGACGATTCGCGCGAACGGGGTGCGAGACGTACCCGCCATGGCCGAAAACGAACACAGAAACCAACACAGGCAACGCGTGCTGAAGGGCGCAGCGATCCTGACCGGCATCAACAATTCCGAGGTGAGATGCACGGTGCGCAACATGCACTCGAACGGCGCCGAGCTGAAAGTGCCGATCGATGCGCGCGTGCCGGACGAATTCCTGCTTTATGTGCCGGTCGACGGCATCGGCTACAAGGCGGTAGTGCGTTGGCGCCGCGAGGACCGCATCGGCGTCGAGTTCACCGGCACCGAGCCCAAGCCGCACTGGCACTACGGCTGAAGAACGTCCACTTTGCAAAATAAAAAGCCAGCGGATTTCTCCGCTGGCTTGCACTCCAGCAACCGGAAGGTTTTGATGACAATTCGCCCTGCCGAGTCAGCTGGTGCGGGTTTCGAGAACCGGAGCGGAGCGGACATTTAAGTCCGTGAGCACCGGAAGCGCAGAAACCCGCGGCAGATGGCCGGCAGGGTAGAATTGGCGCAAGCTTCTTAGTTCTTCGCCTTGTCGACCAGCTTGTTCTTGGCGATCACCCGCGCGACCGCAGGGCGAAGCCGAGGACGCGCAGGCAAAAGACGTGGATCGCCTTAGTTCTTCGCCTTGTCGACCAGCTTGTTCTTGGCGATCACCCGCGCGACCGCAGGGCGAAGCCCGAGGACGCGCAGGCAAAAGACGTGGATCGCCTTAGTTCTTCGCCTTGTCGACCAGCTTGTTCTTGGCGATCCACGGCATCATGGCGCGCAGCTTGGCGCCGACTTCCTCGATCTGGTGGCTGTCGTTGTTGCGGCGGATGCCCTTGAAGCGCGACATGCCGGCGCGATATTCCTGCATCCATTCCGAGGTGAACTTGCCGGTCTGGATGTCCTTCAGGATGCGCTTCATCTCGGCCTTGGTGTCGGCGGTGATGATGCGCGGGCCCGAAACATATTCGCCCCATTCGGCGGTGTTCGAGATCGAGTAGTTCATGTTGGCGATGCCGCCTTCATAGATCAGGTCGACGATCAGCTTCACTTCGTGCAGACACTCGAAATAAGCCATTTCCGGCGCGTAGCCGGCTTCCACCAGCGTCTCGAAACCGGCGCGGATCAGCTCGACCAGGCCGCCGCACAGCACCACCTGCTCGCCGAACAGGTCGGTCTCGCATTCCTCGCGGAAATTGGTCTCGATGATGCCCGAACGGCCGCCGCCGACGCCGCAGGCGTAGGACAGAGCGAGATCGAGCGCGTTGCCCGAAGCGTCCTGGTTGACGGCGACAAGGCACGGCACGCCGCCGCCCTTCTGGTATTCGCCGCGCACAGTGTGGCCGGGGCCCTTAGGCGCGATCATGACGACGTCGACCGTCGACTTCGGCTCGATCAGGCCGAAATGCACGTTGAGGCCGTGCGCGAAGGCGATCGCGGCGCCATCGCGGATGTTCGGCGCGATTTCCGATTTGTAGATGTCGGCCTGCAATTCGTCGGGCGTCGCCATCATCATCAGGTCGGCCCACTTGGCTGCATCCGCCACGCTCATGACCTTGAGGCCGTCGGCCTCGACCTTCTTGGCGGTCGCCGAGCCGGCCTTCAGACCGATGGCGATCTCCTTGACGCCGGAATCCTTGAGGTTGAGCGCATGCGCCCGGCCCTGGCTGCCATAGCCGATAATGGCGACCTTCTTGCCCTTGATCAGATTGAGATCGGCGTCACGATCGTAATAGACACGCATTTGGTGTTCCTTCCCGTTTGAAGATCAGGGCCTCACGACCCGGTTTTTGCTCCGAAGAGAGCGAGAAAATGTTGCGTCGCGCGCGCGGCATCGCCGCCGATCGTCGCCCCAGTCAATTCCACCCGGTCGCCGAGCAGCAGACGTATCTGCACGTCGCGGCCGACCAGGCCGAAAAAGGTCCGGAACGCCGTCTCGGCGTCCTCGAAATCGAGCAGCCCGGCCTGCCGACCTGCTTCAAGCACCGGCTTCAAGCGCTTGGCAAGCGCGAAGCGGCCATTCTGCAGCACGATCGCGCCGAGATCGTCCTTGCCGGAACCGGCATGGCTGACTGCCACACGGTTCAGCGCGATCGAAGTGTCACTGGAGATAACCTTCAGCCAATCTGAAGCGAAACGCTCCAGGCTCGCCGTGAGCGAACCGATGTCCAGTCTCTCACGGTCGACGGACGCGACACGCACCTTTGACGCCTGCCATTGCACCGTAGCGTTGAGCAGTCCGTCGCGGTCGCCGAACCATTTGTAGAGCGTTTCCTTGGAACAGCTCGCCCGCCGCGCCACCGCGGTCATGGTAAGATTGTCGCCCTCCTCGACCAACAGGCGAAGAGCCGCATCCAGAACGGCCTGCTGCCGCTCCGTCAGCGTTTCACTTGTGTCGATCTCCGCTGGCTGCAACACGACTGTTCCCAATTCCGGACACGCCCGCAGATGCGTACCGTACGTTACGGTTCGGCTTATGGCTCATTCCCCTTTTCAGCGCAAGGGGCGGAATCGAAAAATTCGGACGAGGCGGGTGGCCGAGCTCTCTCAGTGGTTTTCTATCGGCGGATGCCGCAGCCGCCCGAGCAGAGTCGCCAGTGCCTTGAGCTCTTCGGCCGAGAGCCTGTCGCCCATCAGCTCGGCGATCGAAGCGCCGTAGACCGCCCAGATGCGGCGGCGCATCTCCCGGCCGCTTGCCGTGATGCGGACGGTCTGCCCGCGGCCATCGTCGGAGACGGGCAGCTTCTCGACCAGGCCGTCCGCCTCCAGCCGGGCCAGCAGCCGTGAGACGCCGTACTGCGCCAACAGCACGCGATCGATCAGCTCGAACGGCCGCAACCCGCCCTCGCCCGCTTCCGCGAGCTCGTGCAGCACGTCGTACCAGGCGAGCGGCGGCAGGCCGCGCGCCTTCAGCGCGTCCTCCGTGCTTTCGACCAGCTGGCGCGAGACGCGCACGAGGCGCGCCCAAGCGGTGACGGCTTCAGGTGATGGGGATTTTTTCGTCATCGGCACAATCTAGTAGATAGATGCAATTGCATCAAGCTTGACGATCGATGCAAATGCATCCATATAGATGCAATTGCATCGACAAGGAGTTATCCGATGAAACATGAAATCTGCAAGATCGCCGATATCCCGCAGATCGGCAGCCTGATCGCGCCTTTCTTCGGCCGCGAGGTCCATGTCTGGCGCAGTGCCGAGCGCATCCGCGCCGCGGCCAATGTCTGCCTGCATTTCGGTGGACCGCTCGACTGCAAGGACGGCGTTTTCGTCTGCCAATGGCATGGCGCGAAATTCGACATGGCAAGCGGCGAGCGTTTGGATGGACCGGCGCCAAAGGGCGCGCGCCTGATGTTCCTGTCGACCCGCGTCGAGGATGGCGCGCTCAACTACGTCTGGGGAGAGTGAGATGACCGCCAGGCTCACCCTCGTCAGTCATCATTTATGCCCCTACGTCCAGCGCGCCGCGATTGCGCTTGCCGAGAAAGGCGTGGCGTTCGAGCGGGTCGATGTCGATCTCTCCAACAAGCCTGACTGGTTCAAAGCCGTCTCGCCGCTCGGCAAGGTGCCGCTGCTGCGCGTCCGGCATGGCCATGCGGAGGAAGTGATTTTCGAATCCGCCGTCATCCTCGAATTCCTGGAGGAGACGGAGGCCAATCCCTTGCACCCGGCCGATCCGCTGGCGCGGGCCAGGCATCGCGCCTGGATCGAATTCGGCTCGGCCATCCTCAATGCCATAGGCCGTTTCTATTCCGCTGCCGACGAAGCCGCTTTCCGCCATGAAAGCAGAGACTTGTCCGGGATGTTCGCACGCGTGGAGGCAGAACTTGCGGCCAGGCAAAGCGGCCCGTGGTTCGCCGGCGAGCGCTTCTCTTTGGTCGATGCCGTCTACGGGCCGGTCTTCCGCTATTTCGACACGTTCGACCGCATCGGCGATTTCGGCATTGTCGACGGCAAGCCGCTCGTCCGGGCCTGGCGCGAGGCCTTGAGCGAACGCTGGTCGGTGACTGAAGCCGTCAGCCCGGATTATCCGCAGCGGCTGCTCGCCTTCCTTCAAGCAAGGAAATCTTACCTGTCCGGGATCATCCGGCGGCAGGCCATTGCAACTCCGCAAGCCCGATCCGCCTGAACGGGTCGATCACCGTTCCGGCCACCATGGCGGCAAGGAATTGCGGTCCTGGCGGAACCCTCGCCAGCGCCGCCACCATGCGGTCGCGGACAAAGGGCAAGGCTGCGGAATCCGATTGGTAGAACGGCGTCAGCGACAGCGACAGCGCCTGGAACACGCGCACATGCCAGCGCCTCGCCTTCGCGTAGGTATCGAGCGCGTCGTCGACACCCTTCGCCTGCGCCAGCGCATGGCTGAGCGCCGCCGCGTCGAGCAGCGCCATGTTTGCGCCTTGCCCGAGTTGCGGACTGGTCGAGTGCGCGGCGTCGCCGATGACGGCCAGCCGCCGGCCGGCCGGCAGCGTCATCGTGTGGTGGCCGTAGCGGGCGAGCGAGAGCTGCTCGAAACTGCCGATCTGGCCGGTGAAGGCCTCGCACTCCGGCCACACCGAGACCACCCTCGCCTTCCATGCTTCGAGCCCCTCGGCCTTTACCCGTTCGGCGTCAGCCGGCTTGAGGCTCCAGAAGAAAGCGGCCATGTCTTCCGCGCCGGGCTCAGGCCGGCCGATCGGCAGCACGCCGACCATGATGCTTGCCTTGTCGTAGCGCTGCAGCAGCGCCCGCCGGTCGAAGCCGTCCCGCCAGCCGAGCGACGCCCAGAATGCGCCATAGGTGAGCGGCCGCGGCATGGCGGCATCGCCAAGATAGTGCCGCAGCTTCGAGCGAGCGCCGCTGGCATCGACGATGAGGTCGAATGGGCCGAGCCGCCTGCCATTGCCGCAGACGAGCGTCGCGCGCTCGGCCGTCTCCAGCGTCTCGACCTCGACATTGGTTTCGATGGCGATCGCTTCGCGCAAGGCGGAGCGATAGAGCACCCCGAACAGCGCCGCACGATGCACGGCGAGGCCGAAGCGGCGGCCGCGCCGCGCGTCGTAGCGGACTTCGAGCACTGTGCGTCCGCTGCCGGCGTCGGTGCCGTGCAGCCGTTCGATGCGGCTGCCAAGCGAGAGAATCTCATTGAGCAAGCCGAGATCGGCGAGCACGGTCAGCCCGGTCGGCTGCAGGATGAGGCCGGAACCGACAGGCTTCGGCTCATCGAAGCGCTCGAAAATGGTGACCTTGTGCCCGGCCCGCTTGAGATAAAGCGCTGCCGCCAGCCCGGCCGGACCGGCGCCGGCAATCGCGATGTCGAGATTCTTGCCCATTGCCCGCCCAGACCGACCGGCGGGCACAATCCCCGATCGATCCCGCCAAATCAACCAGGCGCTTTAAGTCTTTATCTTGATGCATGTCGTTGTCCCAGAACCGTTGCACACTTCTGGGCGACATGCATTAGCTGCGGCAAGAAACCAGGCTCAGGTCCGGGCGTCGAAGGCGGCCCGCGCGTCGCGCACTGCGTCGTGGTTGAGCTCGGCCCATTGGACAAGCTGATGCATGGGGCCGGACATCGAGCGGCCAAGATCGGTGAGGCTGTATTCGACGCTTGGCGGCTTGGTCGGAAACACTTCGCGATGCACATAGCCATCGCGCTGCAGGTCGTAGAGCGTCTGCGTCAGCATGCGCTGCGAAATATCGGGAACCAGCCGTCGCAATTCGCCGAACCGATAGGGTTTTTCGGCCAGCGCCATGACCAGCAGCGAGCTCCATTTGCCGCTGATGCCCTGGATGACGTCGCGGACCGGGCAGTCGGCGAAATTGCCGCCGCCGGTCATGGCCTTATAGACCTCGAGCTTGGCTTTCAGATTGAGGATCTTGCTGTCCATCGCGGCATCCGCTGATCGAAATTCGGCCGTCCAGGTGGTTCCCTAGCTGTGCCTACCTCCCGAAAAACTGCCTTCTTTACGGCTTGAGGTCAATTCCTATTTTAGTGCTGGTCTCTTTTTGAGACCGCCAACAGCTGCCGCCGATCGGCGCAATTCAGGAACCTGCCATGACCGAAACACTCCTCGTCACCGGTGCCTCCGGCCAGCTTGGCCGCGCCGTCATCAATCACTTGCTGGAAGCGCAAAAGATAGCGCCGGCAAGCATTATCGCCACCACGCGCAGTCCCGAAAATCTCGCCGATCTCGCGGCACGCGGCGTCGTCGTCAGGGCCGCCGATTTCAACGACAAGGCCTCACTGGAGAAGGCATTCGCAGGCGCCGACCGGGTGCTGATCATCTCGACCGGCGACCTCGATCTGAAGACTGGCCAGCGCCTCAAGCAGCATGAGACCGCGGTGGCGGCGGCCAAGGCGGCGGGCGTTTCGCATCTGCTCTACACCTCGATGCCCAATCCGGAACCGGGCTCGCCCGTGCTGTTTGCCGGCGACCACTACGGCACCGAGCAGGCTATCAAGGCGAGCGGCATCCCCTACACCATCTTCCGCAACGGCTGGTACCAGGAGAACCTGTTCATGGCGCTGCCGCACGCCATTTCGGCGGGCAAGTGGTACACCTCGGCCGCCGACGGGCGCATCGCGCACGGCGCGCGCGACGATATGGCAGCCGCCATTGCCGCCGGCCTCGCGTCCGGCTCCAGCGAAAGCCATATCTACACGCTGACCGGCCCGCACGCCTATACCGTCGGCGAGATCGCCGCTCTGGTGAGCGAAGTCACCGGCAAGCCGCTGGAAGTCGTCCAACTGCCTGACGAAGCACTGACCGAAGGGGTGAAAGCGGCTGGCGTTCCCGAAGATTTCGCCCGCATCATCGTCTCCTTCGACGCCAACACGCGCGCTGGCCGCATAGCCTTGGTGACCGATACGGTCGAGGCGCTGTCGGGCCGCAAGCCGCGGACGCTGAAGCAGTTCCTCGAAGCGAACAAGGCCGCCTTGCTCGGCTGAAAACTGGCGCGCCTGAGAGCCTCTCAGGCGCGCTACTTCGCCTTCTTGAGCAGTCCGAGCCGGATCAGGCTCTCGCCGGTCGCCACAAGCGCGTCTTCGCGCGATCGCGGCGTCCAGCCGAGCAGGCGCACGGCCTTGGCGCTCGTGGCGTTCCTGGCCTTGCCCAGCTCCGTCATGATCTGGGCCGCTTGCCCGTCGAACAGGCCGACGATCCGGACCAGCCAGTCCGGCAGCACCCTGGTCGTGATGCGCGATCCTGCGTTGCCCAGCCGCGTCTTCAGCGTCCGCGCGATCTCGAGCATCGTCATGAAGTCGCCGCTGATGGCCAAGAACCGCTCGCCCTTCGCGGCAGGACTGGTCATGGCGCGCAGATGCAGGTCCGCGACGTCGCGCACGTCGACCACGCCGAACACCATGCGCGGCAGGCCGGGCATCTCGCCATCCATCAGGCGCCGGATGAAATCCGTCGAGGTCGAAAGATCCGCCCCAAGGACCGGTCCGAAGATGCCGACCGGATTGACGACCGCCAACTCCAGTGGCCCGCCTTCGCGATCGATGAAATCCCAAGCCGCCCGCTCGGCCAGCGTCTTCGACTTCACATAGGCGCTCACCTTCTGCGACAGATCGGTCCAGTCCTCTTCCGTGAACGGACGGCCGGCAACCGGTACCTGGCCATAGCCGACGGCGGCAAAGGACGAGGTGAGCACGACCCGTTCGACGCCGGCATCGCGCGCCGCGCGCAGCACGCGCAACGCCCCTTCCCTGGCCGGGACGATCAGCTCGTCCTCATGTTTCGGCACGCCGGGCGGAAAGGGCGAAGCGACGTGCAGGACGTATCGGCACCCGGCGACCGCTTCGGGCCAGCCTTTGTCGCTCGTGAGATCGGCATGGGCAAAGGAAAGCGCATCGCCGGGCTCGACGCCGCCGACCTTCAGCATGGCAAGAGCATCCGCTTCGCGCTTGGCGGAGCGCACCGTCGTGCGCACGCGGTAGCCCGCGTTCAAAAGCGACAGGATGCAATGCGCGCCAAGGAAGCCGGACCCGCCGGTCACAAGCACCAACTCGCCGCTCATGCCCCGCCCCTTTCGAAAGCAATTCCCGGAAACTTCCGTCCGGAATTGCGTGACGTCAGCCTATACGGCGCAGTCTGTCAGATGGCGACCTGCGTGCCAATCTCCACCACGCGCCCGGTGGGGATCTGGAAATACTCCGTCGCGTCCGCCGCCGTTTTCGCCAGGCCGATGAACAGCCGGTCCTGCCAGATCGGCATGCCGGAATTGGGCGAAGCCTTAAGCGACCGGCGCGACAGGAAGAAGGACGTCGTCATGATGTCGAACTTCCAGCCCTGCTTGCGGCAGATGGCCAAGGCGCGCGGAATGTTCGGCTGCTCCATATAGCCGAAAGTCAGCGTCACGCGCATGAAAAGCTCGTTGACCGTCTCCAGCTTCACGCGCTCGCTGTCGGGCACGACTGGCTGCGGCGCCGTGACCACCGACAGGATGACGTTCTTTTCATGCAGCACCTTGTAGTGCTTCAGGCTGTGCATCAGCGCCGTCGGCGCGCTCAGCGGATCGCTGGTCAGGAACACGGCGGTGCCCGAGACAAGCTGCGGTCTTTTCTTCAGGAGATTGGCCGCCAGGAAATCGAGCGGGATCTCGTTGCGGCGCGTCTTGTCGAACAGATAGCGGCTGCCACGCACCCAGGTCCACATGGCCATGATAATTGCGAAGGCCACGGCCAGGGAAGACCAACCGCCCTCGAAAACCTTGACGATGTTGGCGGCAAAGAAGCCGATGTCGATCAGCGCGAACATCGCCGTCAGGCCGACCGCCAGCCAGATGTTCCATTTCCAGATGCGTGTCATGACGACAAACAGCAGCGTCGTCGTCACCAGCATGTTGCCGGTGACCGAGATGCCATAAGCCGAGGCCAGCCGGCTGGATTCGCCGAAACCGACCACCAGCAGCATCACCACCAGGGCGAGCAGCAGATTGACGCGAGGCATGAAGATCTGGCCGGATTGCTTCTCCGACGTATGCAGGATTTCGAGCCGCGGCAGCATGTTGAGCTGCACGGCCTGCCTGGTCAGCGAGAAGGCGCCGGAGATCACTGCCTGGCTCGCGATGACGGTCGCCGCGGTCGCCAGCACCACCATCGGGATCAGCGTCCAGCCCTCGTTCATCTCGAAGAAGGGATGGCCGACCACGCCTTTGTTCGCGAGGATGAAGGCACCCTGCCCCGCGTAGTTCAGCAGAAGGCACGGGAACACGATTGCCAGCCAGGCAAGCACGATGGGCTTGCGGCCGAAATGGCCGAGATCGGCATAGAGCGCTTCCGCCCCGGTGACGGCGAGAAAAACGGCACCGATGGTCACGAAGGCCACGTCAGGCGAATTGATCAGGAACGCGACGATATAATGCGGGCTGATTGCCCACAGGATTTCCGGGTCGCTGACGATATGATTGAGACCGGAAAGGCCGATGGCGAGGAACCATAGGGCGGTGATCGGCCCGAACACGAGGCCGACGCCCCCCGTGCCAAAACGCTGCACGGCGAACAATATCGCCAGGATGATCAGGGTCAGCGGCACGACATAAGGCTGGAAGGCGGGCGTGACGACATTCATGCCTTCGACCGCCGAAAGCACTGAGATGGCTGGTGTGATCACCGCGTCGCCGAAGAACAGTGACGCTCCGACGATGCCGATGCCGAGGATGATCGCCGAGCGCGTGGCGAAACTGCCGCGTACCAGCGCCATCAAAGACAGCACGCCGCCTTCGCCGCGGTTGTCGGCGCGCAGCACGAACATGATGTATTTGACGGTGACCGTGATGGTGAGCGACCAGATGATCAGCGACAGCACACCGAGAATGTCGGCGCGGGTGGCGACGTCGCCGCCCGACGAGGCATGCAACGCCTCGCGAAGCGCATAGATCGGGCTTGTGCCGATATCGCCATAGACGACCCCGAGCGCACCCAGCATCAGCACCCTGGTGCTGTGCTGCTGCATTTCAGTGTGGCCCGATTGGTCGGCGGGTTCTGCGTCTACACCACCATTGGCAAGGGCCATGACGACACTCCGATAAAATGCGCGGTGCTCTACGCTTGCTGCGGTGCAATATCAAGTGCCCCAGCGTGAGGGCTCTCATGCTGCCAACGCAGGGCTTTCATATACGCAATGCGCAGGCTTATGCATCCGGTAGAAATCGATCTCGTCAAATGGCGACCTGCGTGCCGATCTCGACCACGCGCCCGGTCGGAATCTGGGAATACTCCGTCGCGTCCGCCGCCGTTCGCGCCAGGCTGATGAACATCCGGTCCTGCCAGACCGGCACGCCGGAATTGGGCGACGCCTTCAGCGAGCGCCGCGACAGGAAGAACGACGTCGTCATGATGTCGAACTTCCAGCCCTGCTTGCAGCAGATGGCCAAGGCGCGCGGAATGTTGGGCTGTTCCACATAGGGGGTCCGTCTCGCTGGCGTTGGCTAGCACCATGAACCCCATTTCACCGGATTCGTCACGCCCCGAGGTCGCCGCAACGCGCGGGACGCTCCAAAACCGCCGAAACTACGCAAGGCGCCCTACCATCCGCAGGCCTTCAAGAACCGCCCGACCGTGCCGGCCATGCCATACTCCAGCGCATCGGCTGTCAACCCATGTCCGATCGATACTTCGGCCAATGCCGGAATACGTTTTGCCAGCGCCGGCAGGTTCTGCACGGTCAGGTCGTGGCCGGCATTGACGCCAAGCCCTGCCTTGAATGCCGCGTCAGCGGTTTTTCCCAGTCTTTCCAGTTCCTTCGCCGCCTTTGCGGAATCGGAATGGAAGCCGCCATAGGGGCCGGTATAGAGCTCGATCCGGTCGGCGCCGGTATCGCGAGCCGCGTTCACCCCGTCAGGATCGGCGTCGGAAAACAGCGACACGCGAAACCCACTTTTCTTCAGCCGCTTGACGACCGGAGTGAGGAACGCCGCCTGGGCGACGAAGTTCCAGCCATGGTCCGAAGTCGCCTGCGCCGGATCGTCCGGCACCAGCGTCACCTGCTCGGGCTGGCTTTTCTCGACAAGCGCCAGGAAATCCTCGGTCGGATAGCCCTCGATGTTGAATTCAGCCTTGGGAAATTCGTCGTCGATCAGCGCCCTGATCTCAGGCAGGTCGGAATGCCTGGTGTGCCGCTCGTCGGGCCTCGGATGCACCGTCAGCCCGTGCGCGCCGGCGGCAAGGGCGATGCGGCCAAGCCCGGTGACGCTCGGCCATGGCAGGTCGCGGCGGTTGCGTAGCATGGCGACAGCGTTGAGATTGACCGAAAGCTTGGCGGGCATGAGCTGGGTCCAGTGGATCGGCGGGCATCTATACCGCCTTTGACGGGAACAGATAGAGGGTTTCGGGTGTTCCAGGGGATAGATGGAGGCTAACGTAAGGATCTACCTGTGAATTTCCTCGAAGCCGTGCCGGCGGTCCGCCGCATTGAAACCAACCGCGACGCGCTTTTCGCCATCGACGTCGTCGGCGATATCTCGCCGGCCGACGCGGAAAACCTCTTCGGCCTGCTGGAGGCGGCCTATGCGCTGCATCCAAGGATCGACGTGCTGGTCAGGCTGACCGACGCGGAAAGCGTCGACTGGGCCAACATTTCGCAAGATACGGTCAAGCAGGGCGTGGCCGACGCGCTGGAACATGTCGTGCGTTGCGCTGTCGTCGGCGAGCCGAATTGGGCCTACCTCGTCACCGGCGTCTTCCCTAAGGCGCTGCCGTTCGAATTCAGACGTTTCGGCGTCGACGATGAAGAAGCTGCCTGGCAATGGCTTGGCGCAAGGCCGAAGGACTAGGGTTGTCGAGATTCAGGTCAGGCCGAGTCGAAAATGGTGGATTCCGAGAACCGGCCTACGCCGGCCGTAGCCTTCATAGAGCGGAAACATTTATGAGGGCTTCGGCCGGCGAAGGCCGGAGCGGAGCGTACTAAAGTACGTGAGCACCGGAAGCGCAGGAAGCCGCCATTTGCAGGCCGGCCTCACCTGAACATCGACAACCTTAGCGTACGACCGTCAGTCGCTCGGCTGCCCGGGTGATGGCGGTGTAAAGCCAGCGCTGCCTTGTCTCCTTGAAGGCCCAGCTCTCGTCGAACAGCACGACGTCGTTCCACTGTGAGCCCTGCGCCTTGTGCACGGTCAAGGCGTAGCCGTAGTCGAAATCGTCGAAACGCTTCTTCTGCTGCCAGGGGATTTCGGCGTCCGGATCCTCGAACGCCGCCTTGAGCAGCTTGATCTTGGCGACGCCGCGGTCTGGGTCGTCCTCTTCCGGCGAGACAAGCAAGTTGATGCCGGGCTTCACCGTCTCGCGCGAGGAGGTCATCACCTTCCATAGCGAGCCGTTGAGCAGCCCCTTGGCCGGATCATTGCGCAGGCAGACCAGCTTGTCGCCGGCCTGCGGGAAGTCGGCGTTGAAACCCTTCAGCTCGCGCAGCCTTTGATTGTAGCGCCGCCGCGTGCGGTTGGTGCCGACCAGCACCTGGTCGGCCTTGAGCACCAGATCCTGGGTGACGCCTTCCCTGCCGATCACTTGCGCGGTGCCATAATCGCCATGCATGAATTCGCGACCCTCGCGCACGTCGAGGGCCAGCCGGATGATGGGATTGTCGCGCGCCTGGCGGTGGATTTCGGTGAGCAGCACATCCGGCTCATGCTCGGTGAAGAAGCCGCCGCCCGAGATCGGCGGCAGTTGCGCCGGATCGCCAAGCACCAGGATCGGCGTGCCGAAGCTCTGCAGGTCGCGGCCGAGCTGCTCGTCGACCATCGAGCATTCGTCGATGACGACGAGCTTGGCGCGCGAAATCGGGCTTTGCCGGTTGAGCGAAAAGGTCGGCGACATCGAGGTCTTGCCGGTCACCTCGTCCTCGACCGATTCCTCGCCCTTGGGCCTGTAGATCAGCGAATGGATGGTGCGGGCGTTGGTCGCGCCCTTGGAGCGCAGCACCTGCGCCGCCTTGCCGGTGAAGGCGGCGAACTGCACCTGCCCGTCGACATGCTCGGCGAAATAGCGCGCCAGCGTCGTCTTGCCGGTGCCGGCATAGCCGAACAGCCGAAAAACCTGCGGCCGGCCCTCTTTGAGCCAGCGCCCGACCGCTTTCAAAGCCTCATCCTGTTGGGGAGAAAATTCCATCAGTGCGACAGACCGGATTCGCAGACGAAAGACAAGATTGGCCGCCATATCGACCGTTGTCGGTGGCAATCGCTGGCGCCTCCGCAAAGTCAGGCTATCAGCCCCGAACAGGAACGTAAAGAGAACAAAACCGCAGTGCCTCGGTTGGCTCCGACGAAGAACAAGTCAGCCGTAGGCAGCCACTGCCGGCGGCGGGCCGCGGTCAGCCGTCAGAACGGGCGCGTAGTGGTCGAACTGCATCGTGTAGGCTGCGCAGTCATGGCTCATCGAGTGCAGGTTGTCGACGTACTTGAACATGGTGGCCAGCGGCACCATCGCGTTGATGACGATGGCCTCGCCGCGGCTTATCCGACTCTTGACCAGACCGCGGCGGTCATGCAGGTCGCCGATAATGCTGATGACATAGATTTCCGGCGTAACCACCTCGATCCTCATGATCGGCTCCAGCAATTGCACGCCGAGCTTGGGCGCAGCCTCTTTGAAGCAAGCGCGGCCGGCGACCTCGAAGGCCAAAGCCGAAGAATCGGTGTCGTGACAGGCGCCGTCCACCAAGGTTGCCTTGATGCCGATCATCGGAAAGCCCGCGAAGGGACCGGAGGACAGGATGCTGCGCAATCCGGCCTGGACCCCCATGACATAGTCTTCGGGAACCGCAACTCCGGCGGTCTTCGAAAGAAACACGAACTCCGCATTGCGCCCGCTGGGCTCGAACAGAATCTTGACTCGGGCGAACTGTCCGTGGCCGCCAACCTGCCTCTTATGCGTATAGTCTTGTTCGCAGGCGAGGGTAATCGTTTCGCGATAGGCCACTTGTGGCGCGCCGACATTGACCGCGACGTTGAACTCGCGGGTCAAGCGATAGAAGATGATGTCGAGGTCAAGCTCGGTCATCGCGGCGATGATCGTCTGGCCCGATTCCACGTCCCGCTTCACCTCAAAGCCAGGCAGCTTCTCTGCAAGCGTCGATAAGGCGACACGCAACTTCTCCTCATCGGCTCTCGACTTCGGCTCGATCGCGAGTTGCAGCAAGGGCCATGGCGCGGGAGGTTTTTCCATAGTGACGGCACGGTTGCAGGCAGCGCCGATATTTGCAACCGAACATCGGGGCGAAATCCAGACTGAGATAACAGAAGCCTAAACTTGTCCCACTGCCGGCAAGCTGCGATCAGAGCCCCGGATCGTTCTCCAGCAGGATCGGCTTGCCATGCGGCGTGGCGTGTGCGGCGCGTTCCCACGCGGCGGCGAGCTCGTCCACCTCGCCCTTGCCGGCAATCCCCTTTCGCGACAGCAGCTTTTCCAGCGCCGCCAGCCAATGCTCGTAATAGTCGTGCCCGTCGCAAGCCGCGCCCGGCTGCTTCACCTCGGCGGACAAGGCCTCCGCCCACTCGCTCCACGAAAACAGGCCTTTGCCGTGCAGCGCAACCGTCAGGGCGAAGGCTTCCGCCTGCCAGGGCTCGGCAAAGACCGGCTCGTCGAAACCCGCCGGCAACGCATCTTCATGCCGGCTCAAGATAACTCTCCCAGGCATCGATCGAGACACTCAGCGTAGGATCGGCGCCCTCGCCCCAGATCTCGCTCCCGTCGAACACCACCGTGTAGACCCATTGCGGGTTCTCACCCGTGCCATGCGCATTGCTGTCGGGGAAGACGAAGCCGTCGCGAACGGCCTCGATCGTCCCTGTCTTGCCACGGGCGTAGCGCGGCAGGCGCGTATGGCCGGTCGGGTTGAAGTTCTTCGTCCGCACGTGATCGCCCGCCTGGAAACGCGCCGGGGTATCGACGGGCCGATCGCACGGGCCGCCCTTGGCGAGCACGGCCGGCACGTCCGCCGCCTTCAGCACTCTCTTCGGCGTCGCGGCCGGATCGACCGCCTTGCCGGCGGCAAGGTCGCGCTCGGTGATGAAGCCGTGGCGCTTCAGCAGCACTTCCAGCGCCTTGATCCAGATCTGGTAGTAGCTCGACGAATAATAATCGGCGGGATGCAGCGATTCCCGCGCATGCCGGCTCTCGTCAATGTTCCAGGCGCCCATGCCGCCGGCCGTTAGTGTCACGCCCAGCGCCCGCTTTTCCCATGCCGCATGGAAATAAGGCTCGTCTCTCTCGGGCGCGACCGGCCCGAAACCCATCTGCCCGCCGAGATCCTGCGGTCCGTTCATGCCGGTTCCTTCGCGACTGCCGTGCCGATCATCGCATCGCGGCTGACTAGCCCGGCGAGCTGCTCCTCGCTCCAGCCTTCGGTGCCCTTGGGCCGCATCGGCACCACCAGGTAGCGAAGCTCGGCCGTCGAATCCCAGACGCGGATCTTCTTCTGCGCCGGCAGCGTCAGTCCGAATTCCTCCAGCACTCCGCGCGGATCGATCACAGCCCGCGAGCGGTAAGGCGGTGCCTTGTACCAGACCGGTGGCAGGCCGAGCACCGACCACGGATAGCAGGAGCAGAGCGTGCAGACGACGAGGTTGTGCGTCTCCTCGGTGTTGAACACGGCCTGCATGTGCTCGCCCTGGCGGCCGGAATAGGAGAGCGATTCAATCGCCGCGGTCGCGTCGCGCTTCAGCCAGTCGGCGTAAGCCGAATCCCTCCAGGCCTTTGCCACCACCCGCGCGCCGTTGCGCGGACCGATCTTGGTCTCATAGGTATCGACGATGACGTCGATGGCCGCGGGATCGATCAGGCCCTTTTGGGTGAGGATCGTCTCCAGCGCGCGCACGCGCGCCGCGAAGGGATCGAGCTCGTTGTCGTGATCATGATCATGGGACATCACGCGACGTTACGATTGCCCACATCGCGCCGCAAGTATGACGGCTTGGGCCAGAGCCGCCGCCTATTCGGCGGCGGTCTTTTGCGGGATGTCGTCGTTGGTGTCGAACAGCGAGGCTTGTTCGCCGCTGTCCACCACATGCAGCGCCGGACTGCTCTTCTTCGAGGAGAAGCCGAGCAGCCAGCCGGAGAAATTCTCGAAATAGACGTAGATCACCGGCGTGACGAACAGCGTCAGCGCCTGCGAGGCGAGCAGGCCGCCGACCACCGCGACGCCGAGCGGCTGGCGAAGCTCGGCGCTGGCACCGGTGCCGAGCGCGATCGGGAACGTGCCCATCAGCGCGGCAAGCGTCGTCATCATGATTGGCCGGAAACGCATCAGGCAGGCCTTGTGGATGGACTCCTTCGCCGACATGCCCTGTCGCCTGAGCTCCAGCGCCACGTCGACCATCATGATGCCGTTCTTCTTGACGATGCCGATCAGCATCAGGATGCCGATCACCGCGATCACTGAAAGGTCCATGCCGGCGAAGCGCAGCGCCACCACCGCGCCAAGCACCGCCGACGGCAGGCCAGTGAGGATGGTGAGCGGGTGGATGAAGCTCTCATAGAGCATGCCGAGCACGATATAGATCGTCAGGATCGCGCCGCCGATCAGCAGGCCCTGGTTGGCAAGCGAATCCTGGAAGGTCTTGGCCGTGCCGGCGAAGCTCGTCGAGATCGCCGTCGGCATGCCGATCTGCTCCTTGAGCTGGTCGATGCGGGTCACCGTGTCGCCGAGCGAGACGCCCTGCGGCAGATTGTAGGAGATCGTCACCGCCGGAAGCTGGCCGAGCTGATTGACCGTCAGCGCGCCGGCTGTGCGATCGACCCGCGCGAAAGCGCCCAGCGGAACCAGGCTGCCGCTGGCCGTCCGCATCTGGATGGCAAGCATGTGCTCCGGCGACCATTCGATCTTGGGATCGAGCTCGGTGATCACCGCATAGCTGTCGGCCGAACCGAAGATGGTCGAGACCTGATCGGTGCCGAAGCCGCCATAGAGCGCGGAGCGCAGCGTGTCGGTATCGATGCCGAGCTGGGCGGCCTTGTCGCGATCGATCACCAGCGACGCCTGCAGGGCGTTGTTCTGCAGATCGCTTGTGACGTCGGTGAATTTCGTGTGGTCGGCCGCCATCGCGTCGTTGAGCTTCTGCGCCCAGATATCGGTCTGGCCGGTATCCAGGCCCTGCACCACGAGCTGGTAGGCGCTGGCGGATGACCGCGAACCGAGCCGCAGGTTCTGCACCGGTTGCATATAGGTCTCGATGCCCGCGACGCCCGACAGCTGGCGCCTCAGATCCGATAGCACCTTCTCGATGTTGGGACGCTGATCCTTGCCCTTGAGCTGGACGAAGAGCTGCCCCTGGTTGAGGGCGTTGTTGCCGCTGCCCGCCGACCAGGCCACATGGTCGACATAGGGCGACTTCGAGAACACGCCGGCCACTTGCCCTTGCAGCTTCGCCATGGCGTCGAACGAGATGTCCTGGCGCGCGATGGTGGTCACCGAGATCTGGCTGATATCCTCCTGCGGAAAGAAGCCCTTCGGCGAAACCTGGATCAGCCACACCGACGCCGCCGCGGTCGCCACGAAGACGAGGAACACCAGGAAAGTGTTTCGCAGGCAGAAGCCCAGGATCCGGTCGTATCCGCGCGTGATGAGGTCCGGCCTGTGACCGGGAGCATGCTTTTCGCGATCCGCCTTGCTCACCGACAGCAGGCGCGAGCAGAGCATAGGCGTCAGCGTCAGGGACACGAACATGGAGGCCAGGATGGCGACGGTCACCACGACGGCGAATTCGTTGAAGATGCGGCCGATGACGCCGCCCATCAAAAGCACCGGGATGAACACCGCCACCAGCGAGATCGAGATCGAGATGATGGTGAAGCCGATCTCGCGCGCGCCCTTCAGCGAGGCGTCGAAAGCCGACAGGCCGTCTTCCTCCATATGGCGGAAGATGTTTTCCAGCATGACGATGGCGTCGTCGACGACAAGGCCGACGGCTAAAGTCAATCCCATCAGCGAGATGTTGTCGATCGAGAAGCCGAACAGGAACATCGCGCCGAGCGTGGCGATCAGCGAGATCGGCACCGCCACGGCCGGGATGATCGTCGCCGTTACCCTGCGCAGGAACACGAAGATCACCATCACCACGAGAGCAATGGTCAGCAGCAGCGTGAACTGCACGTCGTCGACGGCCTGGCGAATCGAGGTCGAACGGTCGTTGAGCAGCTTGATCTGCGCGGCCGCCGGCATCTGGTCCTGGAAGGACGGCAGCATCGCCTTGACCTTGTCGACGACGTCGACGGTGTTGGCGTCGGGCTGGCGCTGCACGGCCATGATGATCGCGCGGGTACCATCGTACCAGCTCGCGGTCGTCGTGGTCTGCACGGAATCGACGACCCGCGTCACCTCACCCAGCCGGACCGGGTGGCCGTTCTTGGTGGCGATGATGAGGTTGGAGAAGCCGGCCGCGTCGGTGAGCTGGGTGTTGGCGGTGATGGTGAGCTGCTGCTTGTTGTTCTGCAGCACCCCGAGCGGCGTGTTGCTGTTGGCCGAGGCGACGGCCGCCTGCAGCTGGTCGATCGAGATACCGCGCGCGGCAAGCGCGGTCGGATTGATCTGGATGCGCACCGCGTATTTCTGCTGGCCGAAGATCGAAACCTGGGCCACGCCGTCGATGGTCGACAGCGACGGCGAAATGACGTTTTCGGCGAAGGCGTCGAGATCGGTCATCGGAACCGTGTCGCTGACCAGCGACATCAAAAGGATCGGCGCATCGGCCGGATTGACCTTGCGATAGCTCGGCGGCGACGTCATCTGCGGCGGCAGCGATTTCTGCGTGCGCGCGATCGCTGCCTGGACGTCGGCGGCCGCCGCGTCGATGTTGCGGTTGAGCACGAACTGGATGGCGATCGAGGTCTGGCCGAGCGAGTTGGTGGTCGAGATCGAATCGATGCCGGCGATCGTCGCGAACTGCTTGATCAACGGCGTCGCAACCGATGTCGCCATCGTCTCCGGCGAAGCGCCGGGCAGCGAGGCCGAGACATTGACCACCGGAAATTCGGCGCTGGGCAGCGCCGCCACCGGCAGGAACTTGTAGGCAAAAATTCCGCCCAGCACGAGGGCGAACGACATCAAAAGGGTGGCGACAGGCTTGCGGATGCAGAATTCGGAGATCATTGGCTCGCCCCGCCGGCCTTGTCGGCCTCCGCAACCTTGGGCGCAGCTGGCCCACCGCCGCTGGCCGCGCTGCCTTCATGCACCGCCGCGCCGTTCTTCAATCGTGTCTGGCCTTCGACGACGACCTTCTCGCCGCTCTTCAGGCCATCGCTGATGGCGCTGTTCTGGCCCACCGTCAGCGCCACCTGCACCGGCCGCATCTCCACGGTGTTGTCCGGCTTGACCACATAGACGAACGGGCCCTTCTGGCTGGGCTGCACCGCGACCGTCGGAACCGAGGTCATCTGCGGCATCGTGCCTGCCTCGAGCACCACGTCCACATATTGCCCCGGCCACAGCGACAGATCCGGATTCGGTATGCTCGCCCGCGTGGCGATGGTGCCGGAGGCCGTATCGACGCTGGAATCGACGAAATCGAGCGTGCCCTTGCCGATCGGCGTGGGATCGTCGTCCTTGGTCAGCGTCACGTCGCCTTGCTGCGGGTCGGCCAGGGCCTTGTGCAACAGCGCAAGGTTGCTCTCGGGCAGCGTGAAGTTCACCTGCAGCGGGTCGATCTGCGTGATGGTGACCAGCGGGGTCGCCGTGCTGGAGTTGCCGTTGCTTACGGTGACAAGGTCGCCGACCGAGACGTTGACGGCGCCGAGCCTGCCCGCGATCGGCGCCGTGATCGTGGCAAAGCCGAGCTGGACATTATCGGCGTCGATCGTCGCCTTGTCGGCATCGACGGTCGCGGACGCTGCCTTCTGCGCCGCCACCGCCTGATCATAGGTTTGCTGGGTTCCGGCCTGCTTGGCGACAAGGTCCTTGGCGCGCTGGAGATCGGAATTCGAACTGGCAAGCAGCGCCTGGTCCTTGGCTAAAGCGGCCTGATCCTTGGCAAGTTGCGCCTTCAATGCGCGGTCGTCGAGCTGGAACAGAACGTCGCCGGCCTTGACCATCTGGCCGTCCTTGACGTCGATCGACACGATCTGGCTGGAGATACGGGCATTGATGCTCACCACCGCCGGCGACGACACGAAGCCGATGGCATAGCGCCGTATCGGGAAATCGGCGGTCGTCGCGGTCGCCGCAACGATCGAGGCCGAGCGCGCCCCGCCGCCCTTCGCGGTGTCCGATGCATTGGCCGTCTTGTCGCCGCCCCCGGTTTTATCACCGCTTGCCGCCTTGTCCGCGGTGGCCGTGCCGGCCTGCCTGCCCGAAATGAGCTGCTGGACCTTGGCCAACGTCGAGGGCGAAGAATAGAGCCCGGCGCCCGCCAGACAGGCGACCGCTACAACTGCAGAGATGATTTTCCCGCGCATCGACAAATAAGCCTTCTACCCGACACGCCGATCCCGGTGGTCCATCTTAGCTCGATTCACGGCCCTTCGCCGCGATTTTCGCCGAATAGATAGGACAAGGCTCTGGCGGAAAAGGGCCAAACCGCGGGATTACGAAGATTTAATGTGCAGTGCACAAATGTTGGGCAGCCGGCTAATATGCCGTCGCGGACCCTCGCATCGGTCCAAAAAACGCTCTCAGCGCAGCATCGGCCACAGCGTCGCCGCGAGCAGCACACCCATGGCGATGTTGAACCATTTCAACCGCACCGGATCCGACAGGAAGCCGCGCAGCGCGGTACCGAAACCAGCCCAGACGGACACACTGGGCAGGTTGACGATGGCGAAGGCGGCCGAGATTAGCATCACCGAAATGAACGGGTGGTCGGCGTTGGTGTAGACGGCCATGGCGGTGATCGCCATCACCCATGCCTTGGGATTGACCCACTGGAAGGCCGCCGCATCGATGAAGCGCATCGGCTTCGCCTCCGCCTCGCCCTTGCCGCTCAACGAGCGCGACATCGCGATCTTCCAGGCGAGATAGAGCAGATAGGCCGCGCCCGCGACCTTCAACGCGGTATGCAGCGCAGGCACCGCCGTCAGCACCGCGCCGAGGCCAAGGCCCACGGCCAAAAGCAGGACGAAAAAGCCGATGCTGATGCCGAGCATATGCGGGATCGTTCTGACGATGCCGAAATTGACGCCGGATGTCAGCAGCATCAGATTGTTCGGCCCTGGCGTGATCGAGGTCACCAGGGCATAGACCAAAAGGGCAAGGAATGCGTCAGCCGACATGATATCCTCCCAGATATGTCAGCCTTACTGTCCTTTTAGCAAACGCGCAAAAGCCAGCGGCGAGCAACCGCCGGGCCAAAACCTGAAAACAGGCTGACCGTCCTGATTACATCCCTTGCGGGCCACGGTTCATCGCGGCGACGCCGGTGCGGCAGATCTCGACCAGGCCGAGCGGCTTCATGATGGCGATGAACTGGTCGAGCTTGGAGCCCTTGCCGGTGATCTCGAAGATGAAATGCTCGGTGTTGGCGTCAATGACCGAGGCGCGGAAAGCATCCGCAAGGCGAAGCGCCTCGACCCGGGCATCACCGGTGCCGGCGACCTTGACGAGCGCGAGTTCCCGCTCCAGCGGCCGCTCCTGCCCAAGCTCATGCGAGCGCACGGTCAGGTCGACCACCCGGTGCACCGGCACGATGCGCTCGAGCTGATGCTTGATCTGCTCCATCACATGCGGCGTGCCGCGCGTCACGATGGTGATGCGCGACAGATGTTTTTCATGCTCGGTCTCGGAGACCGTCAGACTTTCGATGTTGTAGCCGCGGCCTGAGAACAGGCCGATGACGCGAGCAAGCACGCCCGGCTCGTTATCGACCAGCACGGAAAGCGTGTGCGTTTCCGGCTTCTCGGTTTCCTTGGCGATGAAGTATGCCGAGCCGGTCGGCTGAAGCTGTGCGTTCATGACGTGAATCTCTATTTCAGATTTTTGAGCTAATTCTCTGTTTGCGCATGGCTTCTCGCGACAGCCCTGCCTTGGCGGCCGCTTACACCAGTTCCCTGCCCTTGGCGTCGATGGCGTTGGCCACCGCCTCGTCGGTCGCCTCGTCCGGCAGGAGCATCTCGTTGTGCGCCTTGCCTGACGGGATCATCGGGAAGCAGTTGGCCAAGGTCGCCACGCGGCAGTCGAACAGAACCGGCTTCTTCACCGAGATCATCTCCTTGATGGCGTCGTCGAGCTCATCCGGCTTGTCGCAGCGTATGCCGTGGCCGCCATAGGCCTCCGCCAGCTTGACGAAGTCCGGCATCGCCTCGGTGTAGGAATGCGACAGCCGGTTGCCGTGCAACAACTGCTGCCACTGGCGCACCATGCCCATGTACTGGTTGTTGAGGATGAAGATCTTGATCGGCGCCTCATACTGCACCGCCGAGCTCATCTCCTGCATGGTCATCTGCACCGAAGCGTCGCCGGCGATGTCGATGACCAGCGCATCGCGATGCGCGATCTGCACGCCGAGCGCGGCCGGCAGGCCGTAGCCCATCGTGCCCAGGCCGCCCGAGGTCATCCAGCGGTTCGGCTTGTCGAAATGATAGTGCTGAGCCGCCCACATCTGATGCTGGCCGACCTCGGTGGTGATGTAGGTGTCCATATCCTTGGTCAGCGCATAGAGCCGCTGGATCGCGTATTGCGGCATGATGACGTCGCTGTTCATCTTGTAGGCGAGCGAATCCCGCGCCCGCCATTTCGCGATCTGCTCCCACCACGGATAAAGCGCCTTCTTGTCGGTCTTGGCGGTCGCCCGCCACAGCCGCACCAGGTCTTCCAGCACGCGGCCGACGTCGCCCAGGATCGGCACGTCCGCATGCACGTTCTTGTTGATCGAGGACGGGTCGATGTCGATGTGGATCTTCTTCGAGTTCGGCGAGAACGCGTTGAGCCTGCCGGTGATGCGGTCGTCGAAGCGCGCGCCGATGCAGATCATCACGTCGCAATCGTGCATTGCCATGTTGGCTTCGTAGGTGCCGTGCATGCCGAGCATGCCGACCCAGTTCTTGCCGGATGCCGGATAAGCGCCAAGCCCCATCAGCGTCGAGGTGATCGGGAAGCCGGTGAGGTCGACCAGCTCGCGCAGCAGATGGCTGGCTTCCGGGCCGGAATTGATGACGCCGCCGCCCGAATAGATGATCGGCTTCTTCGCGCCGGCCATCAGCTCGACCGCGGCCTTGACCTTCTCCAGGTCGCCCTGGACCTTCGGCTTGTAGCTGGTGCGCGGCGCCGTCTGTGGCGGCACATAGATGCCTTTGGCGAACTGCACGTCCTTCGGAATATCGACCACCACCGGGCCGGGCCGGCCGGTGGTCGCGACATGGAACGCCTCATGGATGGTGGCGGCGAGCTGGTTGACGTCCTTCACCAGCCAATTGTGCTTGGTGCAGGGCCGCGTGATGCCGACCGTGTCGCATTCCTGGAAGGCGTCGGAGCCGATCAGCGAGGTCGGCACCTGGCCAGTGAGGCAGACCAGCGGAATGGAATCCATCAGCGCGTCCTGCAGCGGCGTCACCGCATTGGTGGCGCCGGGACCGGACGTCACCAAAAGCACGCCGGCCTTTCCGGTCGAGCGCGCATAGCCTTCGGCCGCGTGGCCGGCGCCCTGCTCATGCCGGACCAGGATGTGCTCGACATCGTCCTGTTGAAAAATTTCGTCGTAAATTGGGAGAACCGCGCCGCCCGGATAGCCGAAGACGTGCTTGACGCCGTTATCCTTCAGCGCCTGCACCACCATCTCCGCGCCCGTCATTTCGCGCCGCTCGTTCTGTCCGTTGCTCATCGGTCTGGTCCCGTACTGTCCGCCATCTGGCGATTTGCTGGTCGTTTAGTTCGATTGGAGGCAATAAAAAAGGCCCCCGAGGGAGCCTGTGAGATGCGCATGGGAGGTTTTCGCCCGGCGGTTACACCGCCTTGCCCACGCGCCAGCCTACGAGAATGAGTGCCGTTTTCATGGGCGCGGACAATAAGCGAAAACGCGGGCTCGTCAATGGGGTCCCGTGCAAATTGACCCGCCTGTGAAACGGCTCGGTCTCGCGCTACCATAGTACAGTTGAGCGCCCGCCGCCGACGCACCACTATGCGCTGGCAAAGGACGTGCGAGGAGGACGCATGGCTGGCGAACGCGAGCATATACGCGAAATCGAACAGGTATTGTCCGGCGCCCGATCGGCCCGCGACGATATCGTGGTTCAATCCTGGCTGCGCTGCATCGACACGCATCGGCTCGATCCGGCACGGCCGACGGAAGCCTACATCGTTCCCGATACCCAGCTGCGCGAGCACCGCGAGCAGTCGGAGCGGCTGATCGCCATTGCCCGCAGCGGGCTGGAGACATTATTCAAGCAGGTGGCGGGCCAGAACTATGTCTTGCTGCTGGCCGACGCCAAGGGCGTCACCGTCGACTTCCTCGGCGACCCGCTGTTCATGGACCAGTTGCGCACGGCCGGTCTCTACCTCGGCTCCGAATGGTCGGAGAGCCGCACCGGGACCTGCGGAGTCGGTTCCTGCATCGTCACCGGCGAGGCGATGACCATTCACCAGACCGACCATTTCGACACCACCCACACGCCGCTCTCCTGCACCGCCGCGCCGATCTTCGACACCAAGGGCGAATTGACCGCCGTGCTCGACATATCGCTGCTGCGCTCGCCGCAGCCCAAGGTCAGCCAGAACCTTGCCCTTCACCTTGTGACGTCGTCGGCCCGGCGCATCGAGCTCGCCAATTTGATGGCGCAGATGCATTCGGAATGGGTGCTGCGCTTCTCCCGCTCGCCCGAATTCCTCGACGTCGATCCGGAAGCCGCCATCGCGCTCGACGCGTCGGGCCGCATCCTCGGCACCACGCGCGGCGCGGCACTGCTCCTGGCACAGGCTGGCGGTGTCGACTGGCGTCGCTCCTCGCCGGTCGGCCAGCCGATCTCGCGTTACCTCGACATGGATATCGACGACTTGCCGAATTTGACGCGCGGCCGCCCGACCGAGGAGCGGCTGGTGTTCGGCCGCAACGGCAGCGCGCTGTTCGCGCATGCCATCGAACCGCAGCCGTCGAGCGGACGCCGCGCCCCCGTCGAGGTGCTGCCTGGACCGATCGCCGAGCTTTCTGGCGGCGACCCGGTCATGGCGGCAATGCAGCTCAGGGCCGCCAAGCTGGCGCGCACCACAATCCCGATCCTGATCCACGGCGAGACCGGTTCCGGTAAGGAACATCTCGCCCGCGCGCTGCATGACAGCTCCGGGCGCTTCGGCCCGTTCGTGGCCATCAACTGCGCGGCCATCCCGGAACATTTGATCGAGAGCGAGCTGTTCGGGCACGCCGCGGGCGCCTTTACCGGCGCCACGGCCAAGGGACGCAAGGGCCTGATCGAGAGCGCCGACGGTGGCACGCTGTTCCTCGACGAGATCGGCGACATGCCCTACGCGCTGCAATCGCGGCTTTTGCGTGTGATCGCCGAGCGCGAACTGGTCCCGGTCGGCGGTATCGCGCCTCGGCCTGTCAACATCAAGATCATCTCCGCCTCGCATCATGACTTGCGCCAACTGATTGCCGAGGGCCGTTTCCGCGAGGACCTGTTCTATAGGCTGAACGCCGCCTCGCTGAGTTTGCCGGCACTGCGAGAACGCACCGATTTCGAATGGCTGCTGGAACGGCTGGTCGGCGAGCGCGCGCGCCTTGCCGGCCGGTCGGCACGGCTGTCGCCGGCGGCGCGGCTGGCGCTGATCCGCCATGACTGGCCCGGCAACATCCGCGAGCTCGTCAACGCCGTGGATCTGGCGATGGCGCTTTGCGACGATGAGACGATCCAGCCTTCCGACCTGCCTGATTTCGCCACGTTCCGCGCCGCGCCGACGGCCCCATCCGCCAGCCTGGTCGCGCTGCGCGCGCCCTCGCCCGAGGAAGAGCGTGGCGCCCTGCTGGCCGTGCTGGCGGCAACCGGCTGGAACATTTCCGAAGCCGCGCGGCGTCTCGGCGTCGACCGCACCACGGTGCACCGCCGCATGAAGCGCCTGCGGCTGGAAGCGCCCAACTAAGCATGTCGCCCAAAAGTGCGCAGCGGTTTTGGGACAACGACATGCGTCGGAACAGGGACTTAAAGCGCGCCGCCTGAATCCGCTTCATTCGGCGCGCTTTAATATTGCAAGGCTGTGGCGCGCCGTGGCGCCTGCAACAGGAAACGCAACAGGCAAGACAACGCAAGAGCATCCTAACAGATTGATTTCATTGCAATCACGAACAAGCGCCACGGTTGGCACGCCGCTTGCTGCTCATGGCGCACTCTAGCAAGTGGAGGAGAAAAAATGCTCGAGAGAACACCCACCACCAAGGCGCAGGCGCTGCTCGACAAATTCGGCAAGGCGCTGGAAGCCGGCGACATCGGCAGCGCCGTCAACTGCTTCCAGGCCGACTGCTACTGGCGCGACCTCGTCACCTTCACCTGGAACCTGAAGACGATGGAAGGTCAGGGCCAGGTCCGCGACATGCTGCAGGCGACGCTGGCCAGCACCAAGCCGACCGGATGGTCGGTGGCCAAGGGCGAGGAAGCAAGCGAGGACGGCGGCGTCATCACCGCCTGGATCACCTTCGAGACGAGCGTGGCGCGCGGCTTTGGCCTTGTGCGGTTCAAGGGCGACCTGATCTGGACCTTGCTCACCACGATGGCGGAGCTGAAGGACCATGAGGAGAAAGCGGGCTTCAGCCGCCCACTCGGCGCCAAGCATGGCCACGGCAAGGGCCGCAAGACATGGCGCGAGGAGCGCGACGACGAGATCGCCGAGCTCGGCCATTCCAGGCAGCCCTATGTCGTGATCATCGGCGGCGGCCAGGGCGGTATCGCGCTCGGCGCGAGGCTGAAGCAGCTCGGCGTGCCGGCCATCATCATCGAGAAGAACGAGCGTCCGGGCGACTCATGGCGCAAGCGCTACAAGTCGCTCTGCCTGCACGACCCGGTCTGGTACGATCACCTGCCCTATATCGACTTTCCGAAGAACTGGCCGGTGTTCGCGCCGAAGGACAAGATCGGCGACTGGCTGGAGATGTACACCAAGGTGATGGAGCTGAACTACTGGTCCTCCACCACGGCGAAATCCGCCAAGTACGACGAGAAGACCAAGGAATGGACCGTCGTCGTCGAACGCGACGGCAAGGAGATCGTGCTCAAGCCGAAGCAACTGGTGCTGGCGACCGGCATGTCCGGCAAGGCGAACTGGCCGAGATACAAGGGCCAGGACATCTTCAAGGGCGAGCAGCAGCACTCCTCGACCCATCCCGGCCCGGACAAATACCGTGGCAAGAAGGTGGTGGTTATCGGCTCGAACAACTCGGCGCACGACATCTGCGCAGCACTATGGGAAGGCGGCGCCGACGTGACCATGGTGCAGCGCTCCTCCACCCATATCGTCAAGTCCGACACATTGATGGATATCGGTCTCGGCGCGCTCTATTCGGAGCAGGCGGTCGAGAACGGCATGACGACGCGCAAGGCCGACATGATCTTCGCTTCGCTCCCCTACCGCATCCTGCACCAGTTCCAGATCCCGCTCTATGAGCAGATGAAGGAGCGCGACGCGAAATTCTACGCCGACCTGGAAAAGGCCGGCTTCATGCTCGACTGGGGCGATGACGGCTCCGGCCTCTTCATGAAATACCTGCGCCGCGGTTCCGGCTATTATATCGATGTCGGCGCCTGCGACCTCGTCATCGACGGTTCTATCAAGCTGAAGAGCGGACCGGGTGCGACGGTGCAGGAACTCACCGAAACCGGTGTGAAATTCGTCGACGGCACGGAGTTGCCGGCCGACCTGGTGATCTATGCCACCGGCTACGGCTCGATGAACGGCTGGGCCGCGGACCTGATCTCACAGGAGGTTGCGGACAAGGTCGGCAAGGTCTGGGGCCTCGGCTCCGCCACCACCAAGGATCCGGGTCCCTGGGAAGGCGAGCAACGCAACATGTGGAAGCCGACGCAGCAGGAAGCACTGTGGTTCCACGGCGGCAACCTCCACCAGTCGCGGCACTACTCGCAGTATCTGTCCCTACAGCTCAAAGCCAGGCAGGTCGGCTTGCCGACGCCTGTCTATGGGCTGCAGGAGGTCCATCACAAGAGCTGACCCACGGGGCTCGCAGAAGACAGAAGCCCGGCCAACCGGGCTTCTGTCATCTAAGCCGCCTTTTCCGCCGCGAACTTTTTCACGACGCGCTCAAGCAACGGCACATAGTCGCGAAAAGCCCGCGTCTTCATGTCGGCGACCTTGCCGCCCTCGTCCCAGATGCGCACCCGCACCGCTTCGTCGTGGAACGGATTGCTACGGAACTCAGCCACTTCCTCCGCGCTCATCGGTCCGCCCTGCAGCGACAGCGTGTGCACCGAAGCCGGCGACAGCTTGCCGAAATAGCTCGGATCGGTGGCGCAGAGATAACGCTTGGCCGAGACATGCAGCCGCACGCACTCGACGATGACCGGCGGAAAGAACGGCGCAAGCACCTCGCCGCCGGCCTCGTCATGGTGCTTGTCCTCGACGTCGTCGGGCGAATAGGTGCCGAACTCGCTGGTGTAGTGGCCGATGTCGTGCAACAGCGCCGCCGCCACAAGCTCCTCCGGCGCGGCGTCCTGCTCGGCCAGCCACGCGCCCTGCAGCATATGCTGCGACATGGTGACGGGTTCGCCGAGATAGGATTCCGCCCCGCGGCGCTCGAAGATATCGGCGATGAACTCTACGATGTTGCCGGCGTTCAATTCGTTCGGATTCATTCCGCCGCCTCCTTGAAACCATGCTCGATCGCCGCAAGCGTCGACAGCAAGCCATCCTTGTCGGCGTAGCAGCCCTGCAGCCAACGCTTGCCGCTGCCGGAAAACGCCTTGCGCGCATGCATGACGCGGGTGTTGTCGACGATGAAGGATTCTCCCGCCTCGAGCTTGAACGTCACCTCGAAGACCGGATCCTCGATCAATTCGGCGAACCGGCGGTAGGCTGCATAGTATCTGTCCATCTCGGTGAACGGCACGTCGACGATCGGCGCCAGCGAGCGATTGTTGAAGCGGATGCAGATGAGTTCGCCATCGGGTCCGAGCTCGATCATCGGCCGCTTGGACTGGAGCCGCACGCCCGACGAGCCGGCATATTCGAAGCGCGCCGGATAGGAAGAGAGCAACCGGAAGCCGTCCGGGTTTTCCGCCTGCAGTGCCGCCGCCACCGCGAACCCGTCGACGACACTGGATTCGCCGCCATCGACCGTGTTCTCGATGCAGGCGAGGATCTGCAGCGTCGGCACCGGATCGCGGTAGGGATTGTCGGTATGCGCCTGCAGGCCGAGATTGGTGTAGGCGAGATTGTTCGGATTGACCTCGGCGCGCACCTCGAACCAGCGTCCGTAATTGGTCTCCCTGACATAGCCGAAGAGGTCGGCCACCTTGCACAGCGAACCGGATACGGCAGGCAATCCGTCCATGACGGCAAAGCCGTAGCTGCGCACCGCGGCCAGCCATTGCCGCAGCACATTGCTGTCGCGGCTGGCGTCGGCATAGGCCGCGCGCGGCACGGAATTCTGCATCGTGGCTTTCGTCCAGCGCCGTATGTCGCCTGCCGTCCAGCCGAGCTCGCGTGCCTCCTGGCGATCATAGGCATGGCCGCGCAGCCAGCCGGCGGGAAAGCCGACGGTCTTGCCTTCGGGAGCGAACGTGACTTCGAGCAACTCGCCCTTGATCGAGGCGGCGGCGATCCGCGCCTCGGCCGGAATGTCGAGGATGGTGATCAGCCTCTGGCCGTTGCCGGCGCTGCGCGTCTTGTCGTCCAGCGCATTGTCGCGCAGCCACATGGCGTGGAAGCGGCTCACCGTTCCGTCTTTCCAGCCAAGCTCGATCGTTCGTCCGTCGTCGCCCAGCGTTACTGTCGTCAGCATTCCCGAAAGCTCCCATCCTCGACCCGCCACTGCGGACACGGATTGCATGGTGGCTTCGCCGAAGGCATAATTCAAATTATCGTTTTGTGGGTAATGACGCTAGATTTCTGATGGCTGGAAAAGCTTTCGACATGATGCCTCCGCTCGACTGGCTGCGCAGTTTCGAGGCCGCTGCCCGCCTGTCGAATTTCACCGCCGCGGCCGCCGAGCTCGGGCTCACCCAGGCAGCGGTGAGTCAGCACATCCGTTTTCTGGAAGAGCGGCTGAAGACGCGATTGTTCGCACGCCTGGCGCGCGGCGTGGCCCTGTCGCCGGAAGGCGCGGCCTACCTCCCCCACATCCAGTCGGCATTCGCGACCATCGGCAACAGCACGAACGAGCTGTTCGAGCCGCGCGCCGTGCAGTCCGTCAGCATCCGTGTTCCCATCTCCTTCGCGATGCTGGTTCTGGTCCCAGCTCTTCCCGACCTGGCAAAGGCGCTGCCACGGGTGAGGCTCGATCTGGTGACCATCCATCGGCCGACCGACTACGACCAGCCGGGCTCGGCGCTCGACATACGCTTCGGCAACGGGTCGTTTCCCGGGCGAGAAGCCGACCGGTTGACCGTCGAGCGGCTCGTCCCGGTCGCCGCTCCAACACTCGCGCTCGGTGGCGATTGGACATCGTTGCCACTGCTCCTGGTGGCCGGCGCGCGCGAGATGTGGGCGGAATGGTTCGCCGCCGCGGGGCTTGCCGGCCATTCCCGGCGCTCGCATCGCTTCGACAGTTTCGTCGCCGCCCTGGAAGCGGCAAAGACCGGCGCAGGAGCGCTGCTCGGTTCCCGGCCTTTGGTCGACGCCGCGCTCAGGGACAAGGCGCTGGTCAGGCTTTCGGATTTCGAGCTTTCGAGCCCATCGGGCCATTTCCTGACGAGGCCGTCATCGTCGCGACTGTCCGGCGCCGAGCAGGATTTTCGCCGCTGGCTCCTGTCACGCATCGCCAGAGTTTCAGGATAGCGCTCCGGCCGTCGTTCCGATCCGTTTCCAGTAGATAAGGGTGCCGGTCAGCCCGCCATGCGGCTTGAGCGCGAAATCGGGGATCTCACCGGTCAGGGTGAAACCAAGTTTCTCATAAAGCCCGGCCGCGCCTTCCTCGCTCGCCGTGTCCAGCACCAGCAGCGTGCGGCCTTTTTCGACAGCCAGTTCCTCGGCTGCCCGCATCAGGCGGGTCGCGACGCCTTTGCCGCGATGGTCCCGACGGGTCATCAGCTTGGCGATCTCGGCGCGGTGCGGCTGATTGGGCGGAAAGTCGAGAAGCAGCGTGACGGTGCCGGCAAGCGCCCCGCCCTGCCATGCGCCCAGCACCGCCCTTTCGCCGCGCGCGGCCGCGGCAAGCGACTTGCGCCAGAAATCCCGCGCTGCTTCCGGCGACAATGGGTGCATGAAGCTCACCGACCCGCCGGCGGCGACCGTCTCGATCAAGAGATCGCACAGCATGGCCTCGGTTGCCGCGTCGTCGGTCAACGCCCGGATTTCAAGGGGGTTCATGCCGGTGCTCTCCAGAGGTATCGGGAACGAGGTCATTCGAAATGGCTGATGCGCTTGCGTCGTCGCGCCCGCCTGATTTCGGCGACACGGTCGTCATCGTCCTCGCCGAGGTGGCGCCCGCGCTCCAGGATCTCGAGCGTGTATTCCTCATAGGTCAGCCCGAGCCGCTCGGCTCGTTCCAGCCGCATCAGCATGACGGCGTGGCCTGGCGCCTTCCAGGCCTTGTCGTGGGCGGCGCGCCAGGCGAGGAAGACATAGGCGTCGCCCTTGCCCCAGGGCGGGCCGTCATAGTCGTCGAGCGGCGGCCCGCCATTGTGCGAGCGCTTTGGCCGGCGGGACATCAGGGTCATCCCTTAACCAGCGCCACGAGATACTCCGCTGCATCCGGCCCCGGAGCATGAAAGACGCAATCCGACGGCGCGCCGAGCGCCAGGCAGTCGCCGGGTTCGAGCCGGTGCACCACATCACCTTCGGTGAACTCCAGCCTTCCGTCGATCAGCCATATCTGCTGCTTGATGAAAGCGTAGGAGGCGGCCGGAAGGCTGACCTTGGCGCCCGCGGGCAGACTGACCCTGATCAGTTCGAGCGGCATCTGCGATGCCGGCGACAAATGCCGCCTGATGTAACCGGTTGCCGGATCCTGCCAGACCGGCTGCTCGTCCTTGCGCGAAACGCCGCCGCCTTGCATCTCGGCTCGTGCGATCAGTGTCGACAGCGTCATGCCGAAAGCCGCTGCGATACGCACCAGGAGCGCCGCGGTCGGACTGGTCGTGCCGCGTTCGATGGCGCTCAGCATCGCCTTCGAGACGTCCGAGCGCTCGGCCAGTTCGGCCAGCGACCAACCCCTCACCGTCCGTTCGCAGCGTATTCGTCTGCCGATGGTGGCGCTGATGTCATTCGATATATTATCCATTCGTCCAATATATCGGAATTTCGCGAACTGAGAAGAAGCTGTTCGATCGAATTGTCACGGCTGGCTTAACGCTGCCTACACCATCCGACCTCACCTGACTTTAACCCCGATTGGATAGGGTTCCCGCTCCAGGGGAATGGGACCAGGGCATTATGTTTGTTGAACGCGAAGCCTCCGTCGGAGAACCGACCTCGCAGGAACGCCGCAACATCCAGCAGAACGACAAGCGCATTCTGGGCAATGTCGTGCAATGCGACGGCGCGCGCGCCACCATCAGCGCCTATGCCGAAGACGCCGACGGCATCGTCAGCGGTCAGTGGACCGTCGGCAGGATGATCTCCATCAATCTCGGCGCGGCGCGAACTGTCGGCCTTGTCTATGCCATCGGCAAATCGGACCGCGCCTGGAACACCGAAGGGCAGAACCCGATCGAGGTCAGCGTCGAACTGGTCGGCGAAGTGCGCGACGGCGCCGAGCCCGGCTCCAAGCCGGTGTTCGACCGCGGCATCACGATTTATCCGCATATCGGCGCCATCGCTCACCGCATCCGCAGCCGCGACCTGCAGGCGGTCTACGACCTGGCCGGGCGCCATTCGGTGACCATCGGCACGCTGTCGCAGGATGAGTCGATCGATGCCAACATCGCCATCGACGACACCCTGGCGCGCCATTTCGCCATCGTCGGCACCACCGGCGTCGGCAAATCGACCGCGGTCTCACTGCTCTTGCGCAAGACCATCGAGGCGCGCCCGGACCTGCGCGTGCTCATTCTCGACCCGCACAATGAGTTCGCTGCCTCGCTGCCGGAATATTGCGTCAAGGTCGATTCCGCGACGCTCGACCTGCCGTTCTGGATGTTCAGGCTGGAAGAATTCGCCGAGGTCCTGTTTCGAGGGCGCGAGACGGTACCGGAAGAGGTCGACGCCCTGCGCGACCTGATCCCGGCCGCAAAGAACCTCTACCGCAACCCGAATTCCGGGACTTATATCAGGCGCGGCAGCGACGCGCTGACGGCGGACACGCCGGTGCCTTACCGCATCGCCGACCTCATCAAGCAGATCGACGAGCGCATGGGCCTACTGGAGAGCAAGAACGACCGCCCGATCCTGAAATCGCTGAAGACGCGCATCGAATCGGCCGCTGCCGACCCACGTTACCGCTTCATGTTCAATTCGCGCCTGATCGAGGACACGATCCACGAAACGATCGGCAATATTTTCCGCGTTCCGAGCCACGGCCGCCCGGTCACCTGCTTCGAGATGGCGGGCATGCCGTCGGAAGTCGTCAATTCGGTCTGCTCGGTGCTGGCGCGCCTGGCCTTCGACCTGGCCTTGTGGAGCGAGGGCCGGCTGAGGCTGCTCCTGCTTTGCGAGGAAGCCCACCGCTATATGCCGGCCGATCCGCGTCTCGGATTCGCGCCGACCCGGCACGCGCTGTCGCGTATCGCCAAGGAAGGCCGCAAATATGGCTGCTATCTCGGCGTCGTCACCCAGCGCCCGGGTGAGCTCGACCCGACCATTCTGTCGCAGTGCTCGACCTTTTTCGCCATGCGCCTCGCCAACGAGCAGGACCAGGCGATCATCCGCTCGGCGATCGCCGACTCCTCGGCCTCGACGCTGGCCTTCCTGTCCTCCATGGGGCAGCGCGAAGCCATCGCCTTCGGCGAAGGCGTGGCGACGACCATGCGGCTGAAATTCGAAAAGCTGGCGCAGGAATTCATCCCCGGCACCGCAAAGAGGGAGCAGGTAGAACCCTCCGTGGACGGCAACGACGTCGACCTGGCCATGATCGTCGAGCGGCTGCGCAACGTGCCGAAGCCGCAACAGGCCATGGCTTTTGCCGAAGCCGTGGACTCGAGCCGCCAGGCCGGCGACCCGGACTATAAGAAGCCGGCCACCACCGCCGCCCGCGCTCAGCCGGACGACGACTTCGACACACGCTACGGCCTGAAGCCCTCGACCTTCGGCATGCGCCAGCTGAACGATTGAGCCAACGACCTCGAACGGCTGGTAAATCCCGCCAGGAAATTCGTCAGGCTGAGTCGAACGGTGCCGTTTGCGAGAACCGGCCTACGCCGGCCGTAGCCTTCATAGAGCGGAAACACATATGAGGGCTTCGGCCGGCGAAGGCCGGAAGCGCAGCAAACGGCGGCATACGGCCAGCCTCACGAATTTAGTAGCGGGATTTTAGGCGCAGACCCGGTTGCGGCCCTGCTTCTTCGCCTCGTAAAGCTGGCGGTCGGCGCGGCGATAGAAATCCTCCGCGCTCTCCTTGTGGTCCCAGACGGCAAGGCCGACGCTGGTGGTGACCTTCAGCCGCACATTGCCCGACATGATCGACATGTTGGCGATCGCCTTGCGGATGCGCTCGGCGAACCTGGCGAGCAATTCGACATCCATGTTGGGGGTGACGACGGCAAACTCCTCGCCGCCCAGCCGCGCCACCACGTCGTGATAGCGCGTCATGCCCCGCAGGCAGGTGGCGACGGCTCTCAGCACCTCGTCGCCGACGTCATGGCCATGCGTGTCGTTGACCTGCTTGAAATGATCGAGATCGAGGATCATCAGCCCGACCGGCCTGTCGATGCGGCGAAACTCTTGGAGATATTCGCGAAGCGCATCGTCGAAATAGCGGCGGTTCTGCATTCCGGTGAGACCGTCGGTGAGCGCCGCCTGCTCGAGCGTCTGCGAACGGGCGCTGAGCGAAACCGTCATGGCCCTGAGCTTGCCCTCTTCCCGCACCTGGCCGCGGATCAGCGGGTAGATGAAGAAAGTGCCGAAGAACAGCGCGGTCGCCAGCAGCGCGCCGGTGACGAACAGCAATTTGTTGAGATAGACGATTTTGTCGACGCGCGACGCCGCATCGAGATCGGCGGCGATGTCCTGCAATTGGCCATAGGCGTGGAAGGTCACCAGGCCCGCGGCCAGGATCACGAAAATAAAGACAAAGAATGCGGATTCCGCCTTATGGAAACGCATCTACTCCCCGCGGCACTGCAAGCCCTGAGGTTATGGCATGGCGGACCTTACGGACCGTTAACCCGGACAACCTTGGCGAGAATTAGAGCTAGGGATTTTAAGGTGCTGATTGAAAAAGCTTTTCGTCAGTCCGGGAGCGCCGGTTCGTCGCCCGGCCGCAGCCTGCGCCACTCCGCGCCCAGTTGGTGTCTGAACCATGTCGACTGACGCTTGGCATACTGCCGGGTCGCGATCTTGGCGCGTTCGATGGCTTCAGGAAAACCCGACTGGCCGGCCATTGCCGCCTGGAGCTCGCGCACGCCGATCGCTTTCATCGCCGGCAGGTCCGGGTCGAGGCCGAGCGCGATGAGCTGGCGCACTTCGTCGAGTGCGCCCTTGTCGAGCATCTGGTCGAAACGCGCCTCGATGCGCCGCACCAACTGCTCCCGGTCCGGCTCGATCACCAGGAAGCGAGCGCTGTCGCGATCGATCAGCGGGCGGCCGCGCGCCGCCTGCCATTCCAGGATCGAGCGCCCCGAAGTGTCGAGCACTTCGAGCGCCCGCACGATACGCTGGCCGTCGGTCGGCCTGAGCTGCATGGCGACAGTCGAATCCTCGCGCATGAGCAGGCGATGCAGCCTTTCGGCCCCTTGTTCCTTGAGCTCGTAGCGCCAGCGCTCGCGCACGGAGGCAGGGATATCCGGCATATCCGAGATGCCTTCGGCCAGCGCGCGGAAATAGAGCCCGGTGCCGCCGACGAAAACGGCCGGTCGGCCCGACAGCAGGCCGTCTTCCATCAGCTTCGTCACGTCGCGTAGCCAGGCGCCGGTGGAATAGGCCGTAGAGGGATGCACATGGCCGTAGAGGAAATGCGGAACGCGCGCCGTTTCGGCAGCGCTCGGTCGCGCCGTCAGGACATCGAGCACCGAATAGCCCTGCATGGAATCGGTGTTGACGATGACGCCGCCATCGCGTTCGGCGAGATCGAGCGCCAGCGACGACTTGCCGCTGGCTGTCGGCCCGGCTATCAGGATCGCGTTCTTGACGCGGCCTTCGCCCGCCTGCCTGCCGGAATTCTCAATGCCGCTGATCGCCACGCTAGTTTCCCGTCCAGAAGCCCGCGCCGTGCCGGCCTCGCTTGCGAATATGGCCTTGCGGGCCGCCGGCGCAAGCGCCGTTCATTGGCTGGCTGAGGACATTGCCTGCGATCTCGTTTTGCCGCGGACGCCCGATATCGGCGAGATGACCGCCAATCTGCGCGCCGCCTTGGCTTCCGAGCCGGTCGACGTCATCGTCCAGCCCGCCGAAACCAGGCGCAAGAAGATCCTGCTTGCCGATATGGATTCGACCATGATCGACCAGGAATGCATCGACGAGCTTGCCGACGAAATCGGCGTCAAGGACCATGTGGCGGCGATCACCGCGCGCTCGATGAATGGCGAGATCGCTTTCGAGCCGGCCTTGCGCGAGCGGGTGGCCTTGCTCAAAGGCCTCGACACAGCCGTGGTCGATCGCATCATCGCCAACCGGCTGACGCTCGCCGCCGGCGGCCGTGCCCTGGTGCAAACGATGCGCGCCAATGGCGCCTGGACGGCGCTGGTCTCCGGCGGCTTCGACGTCTTCACCAGCCGCATCGCCGCCATGCTGGGTTTCCAGGAGAACCAGGCCAACCGCCTGATCGAGGACGGCGGCGCATTCACCGGCATGGTGGCCGAGCCGATCCTCGGCCGCGCCGCCAAGGCCGAAGCGCTGCTCGACATCGCCAAGAGGCTCGGGCTGACGACCGAGGACGCCATCGCGGTCGGCGACGGCGCCAACGATCTCGATATGATCCGTCTCGCCGGCACCGGCGTCGCGCTTCACGCCAAGCCGGCGGTGGCGGAGCAGGCCCGCATCCGCATCGATCATGGCGATCTGACCGCGCTGCTCTATCTGCAGGGCTATCGCCGGGAGGAGTTCGTCTCGTGAGGTCGCTCGAATGAAGCCGATCCGCACCGAGCGCCTGATCCTGCGCAATTGGGAGGAGCGCGACCGCGAATTGTTCCATCGCATCAACTCGGATGAACGTGTGATGGAATTCTTCCCGTTCCGCCGCGACCGCGCAACTGCGGACGCCAAGATGGACGAGGTCCGCGCCTGGATCGATGAGGATGGCTACGGCTTCGCGGCGGCCGAGATTGCTGCGACCGGCGAATGCATCGGCTTCGTCGGATTATCCGGAACGGAAGACATCGACGTGCTGGCCCCCGGCACCATCGAGATCGGTTGGCGGCTGGCGCCGGAATTCTGGGGCAAGGGCTATGTCACCGAGGCATCTGAAGCCTGGCTCGCATTCGGCTTCGAAACGCTTGCCGTCGACGAAATCGTCTCCTTCGCGGTCGCCGATAATCATCGTTCGATCGCCGTCATGAAGCGGCTCGGCATGCGAGCCGATCCGGGTGCCGATTTCGACCACCCCGCCGTCCCCGACAGCCACCCGCATCTCAAGCGCCATGTCATGTATCGGCTGTCGCGGGAGGATTGGCAGGCACGAAAAGGGTGGCTCGCTAGAGCAATTCCAGGAAAAGTGTAAGCGGTTTTCCGTCCGGAATTGCGTAAAAACAAAGAGATAGGGCGTTTCACCGGTTCCGTGAAACGGTGAAACGCCCTAGCCGCCCTATTCACTGAACCATCGATCGGCGATGGACGATCCGGACTCAATCCATCCGGATCGTCACGAAGCGCAGTTCGCCGGTCTTCGAGGCCAGCATCAAAAGCGCGTTCTTGCGGCCCTGCTCCTTCAGCGCGCCGATCCGGTCCATCACGTCCTTCGGCGTGCCGACCGATTCCTGCGCGATCTCGGTGATCACCTCGCCGGGCTGGATGCCACGCTCGGCCGCGGCCGAATCCTTGGCGACATCGGTGACGACCACGCCGGACACATCCGCCGCGATGCCGAACTTCTGCCGCGTCTGGTCGTTGAGCTCGCCGATCGTCATGCCGAGCACCGAAGCCGTCGATACCGGAGGCGTTGCCTTGTCGCCCTTGTCCTGGTCAGTGTTGCCGTTCTCGCCGCTGGCGAGCTTCTCACCGTCCTCGAGCCGGCCGAGCGTCACCTTGACGGTCTGCTCGACGCCCTTGCGCACGATGACGACGTCGACCGCCTTGCCGACCGGGCTTTCGGCAACGACGCGCGGCAGGTCGCGCATTTCGTGGATGTCCTTGCCGTCGAATTTGATGATGACGTCGCCGGCCTGCACCGTACCGTTGTCGACCGGCCCGCCCTTGATGACGCCGGCCACCAGCGCGCCCTTGGCGGTCGCCATGCCGAGGCTTTCGGCGATGTCGTCGGTCACCGGCTGGATGCGCACGCCAAGCCAGCCGCGCCGCGTCTCGCCATACTGGCGAAGCTGGTCGACGACGCCGGCGGCAAGCTGCGAGGGGATGGAGAAACCGATGCCGATCGAGCCACCCGACGGCGAGATGATCGCCGTGTTGATGCCGATGACTTCGCCTTGGGCGTTGAACAGCGGGCCGCCTGAATTGCCGCGGTTGATGGCGGCGTCGGTCTGAATGAAGTCGTCATAGGGGCCGGAATTGATGTCGCGGTTGCGCGCCGAGACGATGCCGACCGTAACCGTGCCGCCGAGGCCAAACGGATTGCCGATCGCCATCACCCAGTCGCCGACGCGCATCTTGGTGGAATCGCCGAATTTCACCGCCGTCAGCTTGTGGCCTTTCGGATCGACCTTCAGCACCGCGACGTCGGTCTTGGTGTCGGTGCCTACCAGCTTCGCCTTCAACGTAATGCCGTCGGAGAAATTGACCTCGATATCGTCCGCGTCAGCGATGACGTGGTTGTTGGTCACCACGATGCCTTGCTCCGCGTCGATGACGAAGCCGGAGCCGAGCGACTGCACTTTCTGGGCGGCACCGCCCTTGTCGCCGCCACGGTTCTTGAAGAAATCGTCGAAGAAGTCCTGGAACGGCGAGCCCTCGGGCAGTTGCGGCATCGGCACCGCGCCCGGCCCTTCCGTGCCTTTGACCGTCTGCGAGGTCGAGATGTTGACCACCGCGCCGAGCAGACGCTCGGCCAGATCGGCGACCGAAGGCGGTCCGTCGGAGGCGATCGTCGGCGTGACGAAGGACGGAACGGCAACAATGCCAACCACGAATGCCGTGGCGCCGGCGAAGAAGGTGCGGCGCGCCGCGCGCAACAGGGTGTCGGATATCATCGTGGCCTCCCGGCGTTTTCAGAAAAGGAAAGGCGCTTACGCAAAGACGCCTGTCCCGTTCATGTTGGCAAGAAATACGGCACGTTTGCGGCTACAGCTATCGACCAAGGATAAATCGTCAATCGCTTCGGCACCAAGGAATTCTTCAGCCGCGGACCAGCCAGACGATGGCAACGCCGACGGCGATCGCCACCAGCCCGCCGATCCGCAGCACATTTTCCGGCACCGACAAAACCTCTGTGGCGAGCTTCCGGGCCAAAGCCGGAAACCCTCCATAGACCAGCCCTTCGATCACGAGGACCAGGCCGATTGCCGCCACAAAATCCTGCACCGCCCGCTACTGGGCGGTGCTGGGTTGCGCGGCCGGAGCGGCTGGCGCCGCCAGCTGCCCGGGCTGAGGCTTGCTGTCCGGATCGCGGAAGTAGCGGAAGAACTCGGACTCGGGCGAGAGCACCATCGTCGTTCCGGTGCTGTCCAGCGCCGTGCCGTAGGCGTTCATCGAGCGATAGAAATCGAAGAAGGCCGGATCGCGCTTATAGGCGTCGGCGAAGGTCGCGCTGCGCTGCGCCTCGCCCTCGCCGCGCAGGATTTCCGATTCCTTTTGCGCCTCGGCGACGATCTCGACGACCTCGCGGTCGGCTCGTGCTCGGATGCGCTGCGCCGCCTCGTTGCCGCGGGCTCTCAGACGCTCGGCTTCCGCCAGGCGCTCGGCCTTCATGCGGTCATAGGTCTGCTGCGAGACCTCCGCCGTCAGATCCGTCCGGCGGATGCGCACGTCCTCGATGTCGAGGCCGAGCGAGGTCGCATCGGGGCGAAGCTGGTCGCGCACCTCGCGCATCATGACGCCGCGTTCCTCGGAGAGCGCGGCCTCGAAGTCGCGCAGGCCGTAGACACGGCGCAGCGCCGCATCGAGACGCGTCCTTAGCCGAGCTTCGGCCAGTTCGACCTGACCGGATACTGCCGCGCGGAAGGTGCGCGGATCCGAAATGCGGTAGGCGATGAAGGCATCCACCTCGTAGAACTTGCCGCCCGAGACTTGGACGCGGATGTTGTCGAGGTCGAAGCGCATCACCCGCTTCTCGACCATTTGCACGCTGTCGGCATCGAAGAAGGCGAACGGCGCCTTGAAGTAGATGCCGGGCTCGTTCTTGACGTCGATGATCTCGCCGAACCTGAGCACGATCGCCTGCTGGCCGGCACTGACCACGAACACCGAGGAGTAGAGCAAGAACAGAAGGACTGCCGCGATGACGGCGATGATGGGAAGACGGTTGGCCATCACTGGTTACCTCCCGTCGTGCCGCCGCCCAGGGCCGGCGCCGGCTGCGCTTTCGGCTGCAATGCCGGCAGCGGCAGGTAAGGCAGCACGCCCTGACCGTTGCCTTGCTCGACGACGACCTTGTTCGAGTTCTTCAGGATCTTCTCCATGGTTTCGAGATAGAGACGCTTGCGCGTGACGTCGGGCGCCTTGGCGTATTCGCTGTAGACGGAGATGAAGCGCTGCGCCTCGCCTTCCGCCTCCTGCACGACGCGGTTCTTGTAGGCCGCCGCATCCTCGCGGACCTGCGCCGCCTGGCCGCGTGCCTGGCCGAGCTTCTGGTTGGAATACTGGTTGGCCTGCTCGACGAACTTGTCCTCGTCCTGCTCGGCGCGCTGCACCTCGTCGAAAGCGTCGGCCACCTCACGCGGTGGTGCTGCATCCTCGATCGAGACCGCGTTGACCTGCAGACCGGTCTTGTAGCCGTCGAGCGTGCCCTGGATGATCTCGCGCACCCCGGTTGCGATCCCCTGGCGGTCGTCGCGGAAGATGTCCTGCGCCGGACGCCGACCGACGACTTCGCGCATGGCGCTTTCGGCGACCTGGGCCAGCATGCCGTCGGGATCGGAAACGTTGAACAGATAGGCCTTGGGATCGGACACCTGGTAGGCGACCGAGAACTGTACGTTGACGATATTCTGATCGCCGGAGAGCATCAGCCCGGAGCCGCTGCTCGAGCCACCGCCGACGCTGACGAGCTGCTCGGATATCTTGGCCGTTTCGACCGTCTCGATCGGCCACCAGTGGAAATGCAGGCCAGGCTGCGAAAGCTCTGCTTTCGGCTGGCCGAAGCGCAATTCGACCGCAACCTCGTCGGGCTGCACGGTGTAGATCGCCTTGAAGGCCCATAGCACGACGAGGGCCAGCGCGATCAGCCCGAGCACGGCCGGGCTGGTGCCGCCGCCGCCCGGAAGCGCGCGCCGCAGCCTGTCCTGGCCGCGGCGGATGATATCCTCAAGATCGGGAGGCGAGCCTTGCGGGCCGCTCGGCCCTTTCGGTCCCTGCCCCCAGGGCCCCTGATTGCCGCCGCCGCCCCATGGGCCGCCGCCGCCGCTCTTGTCGTTCCAGGGCATGAATGTCCTTTCGCTCCGGTTCCCTCAGGCCTTGCGGCGCAATCCTAGCGCATGACCCTGAAAACCCATATCGGTTTTCGAAAAGGGAATCATGCGCCAAAATCAAAGTATTACGGCGGCCTCCTGTGCGTCCGGTTGGACGCGAGCCGCTGCAACACTGTTCTTCTATAGGGACGCCTTGACCCGCTTTCAACGCGATGCGCCATCGTCACCGTGCGATTTGGATCGGTAGCGACCCTTTGTCGTCGTCAACGATCGTCGCGTCGGCGCTCGTAAACCGTATAACGCGTGGCGTGGCTGTCCTTCTCGCCGGCGGGAAAACCCTCGGCGCTGACGACTTGCCAGGTGTTCGGGTCGATCGGCGGGAAATGCGCGTCGCCATCGACGCTGGCCAGCACATGCGTCACATGCAGCCGGTCTGCGAGCGGCAAGGCCTGGGCATAGATCTCGCCGCCACCGACCACGCAGATCTCCCGTGCTCCCGCCATGCAGCGGCCGCGAACCTTGGCCAGCGCGATCGCGTCATCCAGCGAGTGGGCCACTTCTATGCCCTCGGCACGCCAGGTCTTGTCGCGCGTCACCACGATGTTGAGACGACCGGGCAGCGGCCGGCCGATGCCTTCATAGGTCTTGCGGCCCATGACGATCGGCTTGCCCATCGTGTCGGCCTTGAAGCGCTTGAGATCGGTGGAAAGCCGCCACGGCAGGCCACCTTGGCGGCCGATCACGCCGTTTTCGGCAATGGCGACATAGATGGCGACGTCCATCAGTTGGCGTCTCCACCATTGTTGTCCGAAGGCTCCAGCAGCAGAATGTCGATGTCGTGCTCGGGATAAAAATCCTTGGCCGTCACCTCGAACGTGGTGGCGCCGACTTTTTTGACATTGTCACCGCAGAAGGAAACCAGGCTGTTGGGGTTGCCCTTGTCGATGGTCAGCTTGAAATTGCCGATCGTCCCGGCCGCCCAGTTGCCGCCGGTGGTCAGGATATAGGCGATGCGGCTCTCGTAATATTTCGGATAGCCGTCCGGATTTGCCTTGGCCGCCTTGCGCACCGCGTTGTCGAACGTCTCGTCCATGCAATAGCGGGTCTTGTAGGTATCGTATTGCGGGCTCTGGAACTGGCCGTCGGAGAAGAAGCTGACCGAAGAGGTGCCGCCGACGCTCGGCTTGTAGCGGTGCGAAACGTGGACCTCCTTCTTGGCCGGGAAGGTCGAGCGCCACCAATAGGTCGAGCGCAACTGCCAGAACGGCGAGTATCCGGGGTTCAGGCCGGATCCGTTATCCGCTTCCGGGTCCTCGATGATGATGCCGCGGTTTTCCCAGTCCTGAGCGACCTCTTTCGGCAGTTTCGCCAAAGCCGCCTTGGCGGCATCGCCGAACGGGTTGAACGGCACATTCTGCGCTTTCAGGTCGGCGCTGATGTCGATACCCAGCGCGAAAACCTTCTGTTCGAGCTGCGGTTTGGCCGCGACGCCATCGATCGTCACCTCGAAACCGAGGAAATTGTCGCTCTGGTTTTCCGGGATAGCCGGCATCTCTTCGGGATCGCCCGAAATGTCGGGCATCGGGAAGGCGACAATCGCGTCGACATCCTTGTCGGTGTTGTTGCGGAAGACATAGTCAACCGTCACCTTCTCCGGCGAGATGAAGAGATCCTCGCTTTGCATGGCGACAGCATCGCTGCGCGACAGGATCAGCCCGCCGGTGCCAAGCTCGGCCACGGAATCATTGGCGAAGGCCGGAGCGGCGATGACTGCCAGCGCTGCGGTCAGTGCGGTGCGTAACATGGAGCCCTCCTCTGTGCCGCGATACCGGAACCAGCCGGATGCGCGCTCCCATCTAGCCGTTTAAAGACGGCGTTTCAAAGCCCTTCATCACCGGATACGGGTACTTCTGGACACCGCGCCGCCGATCGGGCAGGAGAGCGCCATGCGCAAGCTTCTCGTCATCGGCATCGGCGCCGGCAACCCCGACCACATGACGGTTCAGGCCATCGATGGCCTGAACCGCGCCGACGTGCTGTTCATTCCCGACAAGGGAGCGAAGAAGAACGATCTTGCCGATTTGCGCCGCCAGATCTGCGACCGCTTCGTCACCAATCCGAAATCGCGCCGCGTCGAGTTCGATGTGCCGGTTCGGGCCGAGCCGACATCGTCTTACCGGATAACCGTCGACGACTGGCACGAGGCGATCGCCGAAATCTACGAGACCTTGATCCGCGACGAGCTTGCCGAAGACGGCTGCGGTGCGTTCCTGATCTGGGGCGATCCGTCGCTCTATGACAGCGCGCTGCGTATCCTCGAGCGTGTGCGCCTGAGGGGCAATGTCGGTTTCGAGCTCGAAGTCATCCCCGGCATCACCGCGATCCAGGCGCTGGCCGCCGCCCACGCGACCGCGCTCAACCGCATCGGCGATTCGATCCTGGTCACCACCGGCCGGCGGCTGACCGAGGAAGGCCTGGCGGCCAATGCCGGCTCGACGGTGGTCATGCTCGACGGCAAATGCGCCTTCAACACGCTGGCCGACCAGGATGTCCTTATCCAGTGGGGCGCCTATCTCGGCACACCCGACGAGATCGTCATCTCCGGTCGCCTGGGGGACGTAGGGGCCGAAATCGAGAAAGTCCGCGAGGAAGCCCGGCTAAAGAAGGGCTGGATCATGGACACTTATCTGCTGAGGAAGGCGGAGTGAGTAGCGAGTAGTGAGTAGTGAGAGCACCGCAAGCTTGTGACGCCCACTATTCACTATTCACTATTCACTATTCACTACCCAGCATCGATCTCCGACTGCAGCGCCTGCATATGCACCGCCGCCGCCGAAGCCGCCGCGCGCTCTATAGCGCGAAACCGGCTGACGACCGCCAAACCCACCGATGTCAGTTGCGCGCCGCCGCCTTTGCGGCCGCCGGTCTGCGCCGCGACCAGCGGCTTGCCGAACACGCGGTTCATGTCTTCGACCAGGTCCCAGGCATGCTTGTAGGACATCTCCATGCCGCGCGCCGCGGCCGAGATCGAGCCGAAGGCGGCAATCTGCTCCAGGAGTTCGATCTTGCCCGGGCCGATCCGGCCGTCGGGGTCGAGATTTATCCGCAGGCTGAGCGACGGCATGTCCTGTCCTCCGCAATCATGTCGAGGTTAGCCCTTTTGCGGCCAAAGCGCTATTCCAAAGCAACATAGCGACATACGCATCCGTCATCCATCGGCCTCCGCCGGCAGTCCCACGCCTGTCGTCGCGCTGTCGAAGCTCACCGTCTTGATCACCGCGAAGACCTTGTGGCCAAGCGCAAGGCGCAGGGTTTGCTTTGACTGTTCGGTGATGCGCGCCAGCACGGTCGCGCCATTGCAATCGATGGCGATTTCCACCGTAGGCCCGATACCCGGCCTGACGGCGGAAATCGTTCCCGACAAAATGTTGAGCGCGCTGAGGCCTGTCGGCTGCTCGGTCGCAACCATGACGTCGCGGGCCCGGACGCGCAGCCGCACCGAAGCTCCGACCGGATGCGCAAGGCGCGGCACGCGGATTTCGCCGGCCTGCGAGCCAAGCACCGTCATGCCGAAGGCCTCATCGTGGCGCATGACCTTTGTGTCGAGCACGGCACCACCCTCGCCGCGCTCCTCCGCCGGCAACAGGTCGAGCCGCTGCATGATTGCCACCGTCGGGCCCGAGGCCGCGACCTTGCCTTGCGAAAGCACCACGACGTCGCTTGCCAGCCGCGCCACCTCGGCGACGGAATGGCTGACATAGCCGATCGGGATATTCGTCTCGTCGCGCAACCGCTCGATATAGGGCAGGATCTCGGCCTTGCGCGCCTCGTCGAGCGAGGCGAGCGGCTCGTCCATCAGAAGCAGCTTCGGACTGGCAAGCAGCGCGCGGCCGATCGCGACGCGCTGTTTTTCGCCGCCCGACAGTTTCGCCGGCCGCCGGTCGAGCAGGTGACCGATGCCGAGCAGGTCGACCACCGCATCCATCTTGGCGTAGCGTTCGGAGGCCGGCGTGAACCAGCGGCCGTAGCGCAGATTGCCGGCAACGCTCATATGCGGGAACAGCCGCGCATCCTGGAACACCATGCCGATGCGCCGCTTGTGCATGGGCACGAAGATCCGCGCGGCGGTGTCGACCAGCACGTTGCCGTCGACAGAGATGCGGCCCTTGTCCGGACGGATCAGGCCCGCGATCAGGTTGATCAGCGTCGACTTGCCCGAGCCGGACGGCCCGAACAGCGCAGTCAGCCGGCCGGCGCTCTCGAAACGCGCTTCCACGGCGAAATCGCCAAGGCGATGGCTGATGTCGACCGAGAGCGTCATTCGATGTCCATCCGCCGGCCGACCCGCCGCGCCAGCACTTCCGAGGCAACCAGCGCAACCATCGAGATGACGATCGAGATCAGCGTCAGCCTCAGCGCGCCTTCATCGCCGCCGGGCACCTGCGTGAAGGTGTAGATCGCCGAGGGCAGCGTCTGCGTCTCGTTGGGGATGTTGGAGACGAAGGTGATGGTGGCGCCGAATTCGCCCATCGCCTTGGCGAAGGAAAGGATCGCGCCCGCGATCAGGCCGGGCAGGATCAGCGGCAGCGTGATGGTGGCGAACACCCAGAGCGGATTGGCGCCCAACGTGCCGGCCGCCGCCTCGATTCTGCGGTCGACAGCCTCGATCGAGAGCCGGATGGCCCGCACCATCAGCGGAAAGCCCATGATCCCGCAAGCCAATGCCGCGCCAGTCCAGCGGAACGAAAAGACGATGCCGAAATGCTCGGCAAGGAAGGCGCCGGCCGGCCCGCGCCGGCCGAAGGTGAGCAACAGCAGATAGCCGGTCACCACCGGCGGCAGGATCAGCGGCAGGTGCACCAGCCCGTTGAGCAGGGTCTTGCCCCAGAAACGCCCCCGCGCCAGCAGGAGCGCGATCAAGATGCCTGGCGGCAGGCTGGCGATCATCGCCACCGTCGCCACCTTGATGGACAGCCGGACCGCATTCCATTCGTCGGGAGTGAGGTCCAGCAGCCAGTTCATGGTAGCGTTGCGCGGTCTTTCTCAGTTGCTGGGCGCGAGCACCGTGAAACCCTGCTCCTTGAAGAGCTCGGCGGCCTTGGCCGACTCGACGCATTTCAGGAAGGCAGCCGTGTCCTTGTCCTTCGAATCCGCGGTCTGGGCAATCGGGTAGATGATCGGCGGATGCGAATCTTCCGGGAAGGTGCCGACGACCTTGACGCCCTTTTCGGCATGCGCGTCGGTGGCGTAGACGATGCCCAGCGCCGCCTCGCCCGTCGAGACCAGCTTGAGTGCCGCACGCACATTCTCGGCCTGCGCGACCTTGCCCTCGACCGACGACCAGACGCCCAGCGATTCCAGCGCCGCCTTGCCGTATTTGCCGGCGGGCACGGCCTTGAAATCGCCCATGGCAAGCTTGCCGTCGCCGATCAGCCTGGCGAGGTCGAAGCCCTTCTCGATCTTGGTCTCAACCGTGGAATCCTTGGGCGCCACCAGCACGATCTGATTGCCGAGCAGCTTCACTTCGGTATCCGGCTTGGTCAGCTTCTTGTCGGAGAGATACTTCATCCAGTCGAGGTCGGCAGAGACGAAGATGTCGGCCGGCGCGCCGCCTTCGATCTGCTTGGCGAGCGCCGAGCTCGCCGCGTAGGAAATGGTGGCGACCTCGCCGACTTCCGGCTCGCAGGCCCTGTTGACCGCGTCGAGCGCGTCCTTGAGGCTTGCCGCGGCAAACACGACCACCTTGGCGTCGGCATGGGCCGCCGGCACCGCGGCCATCAGCATTGCCGTAAAACCTCCAACAGCGATCGCCTTCAAACCAAAACCCTTGCGCGTCATGAAAATCTCTCCCTGGTTTCAAAATCCGTATGGCCCAAAGCCTCGGACCGATATATCCGCATGAACATAACAAGGGAAGGGTTTTCGCCTGCGATAGCATTGTGCGCCGTCGTGGTCTCAGCCTACGGTGAATGCGAAACGGAACGGCGAAGTTCAAAGGAGAGACGCATGAAGATCAGCGCCCGCAACATCCTCAAGGGCAAGGTGACCGAGATCGTCAAGGGAGCCACCACTTCGCATGTCAGGATCGACATCGGCGGCGGCGTCATCGTCACCTCCTCGATCACCAATGAAGCGGTCGCCGACCTCGCGCTCGAAAAAGGCAAGCAGGCCTATGCGGTGATCAAGGCCTCGGACGTCATGGTCGGCATCGACTGAGAGAGCTAGACGGCGATCGGCGCCTTGATGCTCGCATCCGCGAAGTAGTTTTCGAGGCGGAAATCCTCGAAGCGGAAGGCGAACAGGTCCTTCACCTCCGGATTGATCCACATCGTCGGCAAGGCCTTGGGCGTGCGCCGCATCTGCTCGCGCGCCTGCTCGAAATGGTTCGAATAAAGATGCGCATCGCCAAGCGTATGGACGAAGTCGCCGGGCTTCAGCCCGGTCACCTGCGCCACCATCATAGTGAGCAAGGCGTAGGACGCGATGTTGAATGGCACGCCGAGGAAGATGTCGGCCGAGCGCTGGTAAAGCTGGCACGAGAGCCGGCCTTCCGAAACATAGAACTGGAACAGGCAGTGGCAGGGCGGCAGCGCCATCGCCTCGACTTCGGCCGGATTCCAGGCCGAGACGATCAGCCGGCGCGAGTTAGGATTCCTGCGTATCTCCTTCAAAAGATTCGCGATCTGGTCGATCCCGCCGCCATGTCCATCCGGCCATGAGCGCCACTGCTTGCCATAGACCGGGCCGAGATCGCCATTCTCGTCGGCCCACTCGTCCCAGATGGAGACGCCGTTGTCGTTGAGATATCTGATGTTGGTGTCGCCGGCCAGGAACCACAAAAGCTCGTGGATGATCGACTTCAGATGCAGCTTCTTGGTGGTCGTGACCGGAAAGCCGCGCGAAAGATCGAAGCGCATCTGGTAGCCGAACACCGAGCGCGTGCCTGTTCCGGTACGGTCGCCGCGGTCGGCGCCGTTCTCCAGCACATGCTTCAACAGGTCGAGATATTGGCGCATCGGCTCTGCCTCGATTCGGGTAACAGGCAATCATACCCGACCGGCAGCCGGTCGAACACCGCAAAGCGGGCGGCAAATGTGGACCGCGCCGGAAATCCACGGTGCCGGCACGGTTTCGTGCCGACTGCCGGGTGGCCGTGCCTTACAGGGAGCCGAGTTTGCCGAGGTCCTTCGCGACCAGGTAATAGAAGGTCACGCGGCTCTTGGTGTTGTCGGCATGCATCGCCTTGCAGGTCTTCTCGATCGAGGCGTTGGCCTTGGCGGCATCCGCGATGCCGAGCTTCTTGCCGATCCAGTTCTCCCGCACGCGGTCGAGTTCCTTCGGGTCCGTGCAGGACACCAGCGAGGAATCGCGGTTCCTGAGCGCAATGCCCAGATGCTTGACGATCTTATCGACAGCGTCGGCGCTGGCGCCGGCATCGTATTTCTTCACATCCGCAAGATAGTCGGCCATCGAACTTCCCCTCGTCGGCGCCACGGATCCGGTCGATGAGGGTTGTGGCGCGCCGCGCAACCTGTGCGCTAGGTCAGAGACTCCTCACCGGGGAGCGAGATTTGATTGTGTGGGCGCGCAAGTCAACCCTTGGCTGTGCAGTTTGGCATAACCGGATAAGCACCGGTTTGGCCTTTCTTTTTCCGTTATCGATCCCTATATTCGCTTCGTCGGCTTGACCGACTATGGCGATAAACAGGCGATGAAATAAGCCGTTCGGACCCGGGGGCGGTACCCGGCGCCTCCACCAAAAACCGCTCTGGTTGACGGAGCGGCTTTTGCTGGGGGCGAAATAGGATCGACGAAGGTGTAAAGATCGTACTTTTGCCCGGCATTGTACCACCGTCATCGGGCTAAACTTATAGTTGCCAACGACAACTATGCGGAAGCTCGTCTCGCTGCTTAATGCGGCGCGAACGCTTCAAATCAAGTCCTAGCGGTTCGCACTTCTAGGCGGGGTTCGGAGGTACCTGGCAACAGAAACCTCCACTTTCCTCCCCCTTTTCTTCTCATTCGATCGAACGGCCAAGGCTCGTCCGGCGCTCGATGCGCGGCGCGCAGCCTTGCCGCTCATTCTCCAGGGACAAGCGATGCAAGACGATTGCGACCGATTTTTCGTGCTGACCGGCGGCCCCGGCTCGGGCAAGACCACCTTGGTCGAGGCACTGCGGGCCCAAGGCTTCGCCACGGCCCCTGAGGCTGGGCGCGGCATCATCCGCGACCAGATGGCCATCGGCGGCCCTGCCCTTCCCTGGCAAGACCGCACGCTCTTCGCCGAGCTGATGCTGTCGTGGGAGCTGCGTTCCTGGCACGCCGCACGTGCCGAACCGCCTGGCCCGATCTTCTTCGACCGCGGCGCGCCCGACACGATCGGCTATCTTAGGCTCTGCGGCCAGCCGGTGCCGGACCACATCACAAGCGCGGCTGAAAAATTCCGCTACGCGCGCCGCGTCTTCGTCGCGCCGCCCTGGCCGGAGATTTTCATCCAGGACGAAGAGCGCAAGCAGACGCTCGACGAGGCCGAGCGCACATTCCGCTCGGTGACGGGCGTCTATGCGGAGCTCGGTTACGAGCTGGTGCCCTTGCCTCTCGTGCCGGTCGGGGAACGGGTCCGTTTCGTCCTCGATCAAGCGGGCCTGCGAGGCACATGAAAAAGGCCGGGCAAACCCGGCCTTTCCTGTTTCGTCTGCGATTACCTATTCCGCCGGCGCTTCGGCCGCCTCGCGTGCGCGGCCGAGCGTCAGCTTGGCCAGCGTGAACGAGATCACTGCGCAGAGCGAGATGCCGGCCACCATCGGCAGCGGCGTGCCGTCGAAGAAGATGCCGGCGACGCCCATCGCCAGCGCGCCGATGGCGAAGTGCAGCGTGCCCATCAGCGCCGAGGCCGTGCCCGCGATCTCGCCATGCTCTTCCATCGCCAGCACCGAGGTGGTCGGGATGACGAGGCCAAGGAAGCCGTAGCCGACGAACAGCACCGCCGCCATCACGTCGAGCCGGTCGACACCGGAGGCCATGATGGCGAACAGCGCCACCATCACCGTGGCATAGCCGGTGACCGCCACCCAGACGACGCGCTTCAACCCGAAGCGGTCGGCCAGCATCCCGGTCAGCTGCGACATGCCGATGAAGGCGACCGCGTTGATCGAGAAGAACACGCTGTAGACCGACGGCGACAGGCCGTAATGGTCGATCAGGATGAAGGACGAGCTCGACAGATAGACGAAGAAGCTCGCAATGCCGAAGCCCGCGATCGCCACGAGGCCGAGGAAGTTGCGATCGCCCATCAGGTAGCGATAGCCGGCAAGTGCCGTGCCGAAGGACGAGCCGGCGCGCTCCTCGACCGGCCGCGTCTCCTTGAGCGAGGTGGCGAGCAGGATGGTGGCCAGGGCGGCCGCGCCCGTCACCGTCCAGAACACGGCGCGCCAGCCAAAACTCTCGATGATCTGGCTGCCAGTCAGCGGCGCCAGGATCGGCGACACCGAGAACACCAGCATCAAGAGCGACATCAGCTTGGCGGCCTCGTTGCCGGTGTGCAGGTCGCGCACGATGGCACGCGGCACCGCCATGCCGGCGCTGGCGCCAAGCCCTTGCAGGAAGCGGAAAGCGATCAGCCACTCGATGGTCGGCGCCATCGCAGAGCCGACGCCGCCGACCATGAACAGCGCGAGACCGGCATAAAGCGGCGTCTTGCGGCCGACCATGTCGGAGATCGGGCCGACGACGATCTGCCCGAAACCCATCGACAGGAAGAAGATCAGCAGGCTCATCTGCACGGCGGCTGTGCCGGCATGCAGGTCCTGGCCGATCGACGGCAGCGCGGGGAGATACATATCGATCGCAAACGGGCCGATCGCGGACAACAAGCCGAGCACGACCGCGACGCGGAGGAATTTGGGACTCATGATAAAGGCTCTTTCAGATCTGGTTGCCGCCGAGAATACCGGCGTCTGAACCAAGGACGTTCCATCCCACGGGAAATCCGACATCCACGAGCGAACTTGTTCGTCTCGGCAGCTCGGACTCCCTTTGTTGTGTCCACAAATTTAGACAGGCTTGTCCAATTCGTCAATCACCGCTATATAGATTTTCATGAAGCACGGCGTTTCTCCTGACACTTTCCCGCCACGCAGCCACGAGGCCAAGCGCGTGTCGGTGGTGGATGCCGCCGCTTCCGTCTTTTGCCGGGAAGGCTATGCCGGCGCCAATATCGACCTGATCGCGGCCGAGGCCGGCGTTTCACGCCAGACCGTCTACAACCATCACGGCGACAAGGAAAAGCTCTTCGTTGCCGTCGTGCGCGACCTGACGGAGCGCTGCAACGCCGGCATCTTCGCCACATTCGCCACATTCCCCGACCAGCCTACGAACCTCGAAGCCGACCTGGTCGCCTTCGCCGTGCGCATGAACCGCAATTGCATCTGCAACCGCGACGGCCGTTTCCTGCGCAAGCTGATCCAGGCCGAAGGCGAGCGTTATCCGGAACTGTTTGCCGAATGGCGCGAACAAGGTCCGGGCCGCACCTGGTCGGCGCTTGCCGCGCGCTTTGCCCGGCTTGCCTTTGCCGGTCATCTGTCGATCGGCGACCCAGACGTCGCGGCGCGTCAGTTCCTCGCCCTCGTCAACGCCGAGCTTCAGATCACTTTCATGCTGGGCGGCGTGCCGACCGAGGAAGAGGTGCTGCGTTCCGCCACCAACGGCGTGCGGACCTTTCTTGGCGCCTTCGGCAGGAAGAAGTCGCCAGCCGGCAAACAGGCGGCGCTCGTTCACGCCTGAGCGATCAAATCGCCGACACCCCTCTTGGCCTCACGGCTTTGCGCCTATATGCGGTTTACGCCGCGCTCAAGCTTGATTACAGCTATGCGGACGATTCAACGGAACCCGACCATCAGATGGCCGACGACCACATCCGCTACGACATTCTGGCCCAGGAGGCTCTGCGCGGCGTCATGCGCAAGGTCCTGGCCGAGGTCGCGCGCACCGGCCTTCCGGGCAATCATCATTTCTTCATCACCTTCCTGACCGGCGCGCCGGGCGTGCGCATCTCGTCCAGGCTGCGCGAGCGCTATCCGGAGCAGATGACCATCGTCATCCAGTTCCAGTACTGGGACCTCAAGGTGACGGATGCCGGCTTCGAGGTCGGGCTTTCCTTCTCCGACGTGCCGGAAAAGCTCGAAATCCCCTTCTCCGCCGTGCGCGGCTTCTACGATCCGTCGGTCAATTTCGAGCTCGAATTCGACGTCAAGACGGAGAATGCGGAAGAAGAGGCGGCCGCTCCGGCACCCGAGCCGATCGCCGTCGTCCCCGAGAAGAAGGCGGAAACGAAGAAGAAGGCCGCCGAGGCCGAAAAGAAGCCGGCGGTCGCCGAAACCGGCGGCAAGGGCGCGGACGTCGTTTCGCTCGACGCCTTCCGCAAGAAGTAGCGCTGCGCCATGGGCGAGGTCGTCAATCTCCGCCAGGCCCGCAAGCATAAAGCGCGCATCGAGAAAGAACGCCAGGCGAGCGAGAACCGGGCACTGCACGGCCGCCCGAAGACGGAGCGCGAGCGTGACCGGCTCGCATCGGAAAAGGCCGAGAAATTCGTGGCCGGCCATCGCCGGGAAAAACCCGACGACCCCGGCGAGCGCTGAGTCCCTGCAATGGCCGCGGTCGAAAAACGTTCGGTAACGATCCGCGGTCACCGCACCAGCTTTTCCCTGGAACAACCCTTCTATGACGACCTCATCGCCATCGCTGCGCAGCGTTCGCTGTCGCTCGCGGCTCTGGTCGCGGAGATAGACGATACGCGCACCCGCGACGCGAACCTCTCATCCGCGCTGAGGCTCTATGTGCTGGCCTGGGCGAAGGGCGGCGCCGCCGCGCCCTAAGCCGGATCGCCGACGCTTTGCCCAGCCTTGCGCTTCGCGCCGAAGCTGAGCAATGCAGTGCGGTCGCGCTCCTCCGCCTGCTTTTTCGATCTCACCCGCATCATGTCTTTCCAGCCGATATAGCCGACGAGCCGTTCACCCTCGCGTGAGACCACAGGCAGATGCGACACATTGGCGGTGAGCAGCTTGTCGGAAAGCGCCTCCAGATATTCGTCCGGATAAGCGAGCGTGATCTTGCTGCCGGCGAGGAGTTCGCCGAGCGTCGCCTTGCGGTGCTTCCCGGCGCGCCGCCAGCGCAGGATCGCGGGCGGATCGATGACGCCGAGCACATGCCCCTCCCCATTGATAACCGGGAAGCTCGGGTGCCGCGTGTCCGGCGCGGTCAGGAAGGCTGCCGCGCCATGCAGCGTCATCGTCGATGGCACGCTCTCGACCTTGGTCGTCATCACCTCCTTGACCCTGGTCAGGGCGAAAGGATCGACACGATATTCGCGAACGAGGTGATGCCCGCGCCGCGCCACTTTCTCGGTCAAGATCGAGCGCTTCATCAACAGCACGGTGACCGCATGCGCGGTAGCGCAGGCGGCAATCAGCGGTACCAGAACATGCGTGTTGCCGGTAAGCTCGGTGGCAAAGAAGGTCGCGGTCAGCGGCGCGCGCATGGTGCCGCCCATGGTCGCGGCCATCGCCAACAGCGGCCAGAAGCCGGGGCTCGCCGCGGGCAGGATGCCCGAGAGCACCGCTCCCATCGCGCCGCCCATGATAAGCAGCGGCGCCAGCACGCCTCCCGAGGTCCCGGACCCCAGCGCAACCGACCAGATGACGGCCTTCACCACCAGAAGCAGCAGCGCGGCGGTCGCGACGGTGCGGCCGTCGAGCATGTTGGCGATGTTGTCGTAGCCGACGCCAAGCGCGTGCGGCTCGACAAGTCCGCCGATGCCGACCACCAGGCCGCCGATCATCGGCCACCACATCCAGTGTATCGGCAGCTTCAGGAAGGCGTCCTCGCAGGCATAGACCAATTGCGTCAGCAAGCCCGAAAGCAGCCCGGCGGCAATGCCGACCAGCACCCAGCCGCCCAATCCTGCGAGCGATGTCTCCATGGTGCCTGAGAACGGAAAGATCGGACCTGGCAAGTGCAGCAAGGTGCGCTCGACTTCCGCGACGATCGCGGCGACGGCGACAGGGATGAAGCTGCGCGGCGTCCATTCGAACAACAGTAGCTCGACCGCGAGCATGATGGCGGCGATCGGCGTCCCGAACACCGTCGTCATGCCGGCCGCAGCGCCCGCCACCAGCAGCGTCTTGCGCTCATTGTCGCTGACCGGCAGCATCTGCGCGATCAGCGAGCCGATGGCGCCGCCGGTCATGATGATCGGGCCTTCGGCGCCGAACGGTCCGCCCGAGCCGATCGAGATCGCCGACGACAGCGGCTTCAGCACCGCGACCTTGGCGTCGAGCCGCGAGCGCCCGAGAAGGATCGCCTCGATGGCTTCGGGAATGCCGTGGCCGCGGATCTTCTCGCTGCCGAAGCGCGCCATAAGGCCGATGATCAGCGCGCCGATCACCGGCACGATCACGGCGGCATAGCCCAGCGGCGAGTCCTCTAGCTTGAGTTCGGCCAGCGAGAACTGGCCGAAATAGGCGATGTTGGTGGCGAGCCGGATGAGCTTCAGGAGCACGATGCCGGCGAAGAGCCCGGCGGTCGCCACCACCACGGCGATTGCCGCGATGATCAGCACGCGCGGATCGGTCGTGAAGTCGCGAAGATGGCCGTTGCCGGCGTGAGCGGATTTCATTTCGGGAGCCTGAACTTTCTGGCGGCGCGAAGGCCGTCCGGTTTCAGGTGGGTTAATATCGTAATACGATATAAATCTTCAAGCCGTTTTCGATCCTTGCGCCGCGTCATTTTGGACAGGGATCGCGGCCGCCTGTTGAGCTTTTGCAGGAAAGGACCATAAGTCGGGGAATGACGCCGCCGAAACCACGCCCCGCCATCAGCCAGGCCGACTACCAGCGGCTCTCGCAGTTTCGCTACCTGATCCGCCGCTTTCTCGAATTCAGCCAGGTCCAAGCCAATGACGCAGGCCTCACGCCGCGCCAGCACCAGGCGCTGCTGGCGATCAAGGGATTTCCCGGCGGCGGACCGGTGGCGGTGGGCGATCTTGCCGAGCGGCTGCGCATCCGCCATCACAGCGCGGTCGAACTGGTCAACCGCCTTGCCGAGGCAGGCCTGGTCATACGCGATCAGGACAAGGGCGATCACCGCCGAGTCTTGCTGCAGCTCACCCCTCTGGCGGACGACCACCTTGCCGACTTGTCGGCCGCGCATCTCGACGAGCTTTCGCGCATCGAGCCGATGCTGCGGCGCCTGCTCTCGCGCCGGGAAGAATCCTGAGCGCTAAGATATTCGACCAGTTCCCCGATAAGGGATGAAAGGTTGCCGTTTGTCTTGGTGCAAGATTTTCCGTTCATGTCCGTGAAATCAGCACAAGCGCCGGGGATTGGTTGAAGCCGCCCCAACCTCGTCATTCTATGGCGGAGCAAGGAGCGAAGCGACGCGGCGCAGACCATAGAATCCATGCCGTGACTTGGAAGCGCCGCCACGGTGCTGAATTTTGCTCCGTTGCACGCCTTGGCGAAGGTAACGGCATGGATTCTAGGGTCTTCGCGACGGAGCTTCGCTCCTGCTCCGCCCTGGAATGACGATCGCGATGGACGTTTCGGCTAATCTCCAACGCATGCCACCTGCCAACGCAAACAGAGCCGACCGGTCAAATCCGTGTGCCGGGCAACTGGTCCGCCGCCCGCGCAGCGTGAAGCTCAGCCGCCGTCGAGCGACTTCAACAGATTGTCTATCGTGAACGGGTTGGCCTTCGGCTTCGCCGGCGTCGAACCGTCATTGACGCCGGGCAGCGACCCCTCGGCCTTTGGCGTTTGCTCGGCCGCCTTGCGCGCCGCTTCCAGCTTCGCCTGCTCCGCCCTCTTGCGATCGGCCTCGGCCTGCGCCTTGGCCGCCTCGTCCGCGGCCCGCTGCTCGGCCTCGGCTTTCGCCTGTGCATCGGCCTTCGCCTTGGCGTCCGCTTCGGCCTGCGCCTTGGCGTCGGCTTCCGCCTTGGCCCTCGCCTCTTCGTCGGCCTTGGCTTTTGCCTCGGCTTCCGCCTGCGCCTGGGCTTCCGCTTCGGCTTTGGCCTTGGCTTCCGCCTCGGCCTTCTGCCGCGCCTCTTCCTCTTGCCGGCGCAACTCCTCGGCCGCGTTGTCGCGCTCCGTCTGCAGCGCCGCGTAATAGCGCACTTCGCGCCGCAGCCGCTGCTTCTCCAGGAGCGCCGCCTGCATCGCCTCGACCCGCTGCTGTTCCTTCTCCAACGCGCGCTGCGTCAGGAACTGCGCCAGCGGGCCGCTGTCGAACTGCGGCGCGGCCGCCCCGAGCGGGCCGGTCAGGCTGAAATTGACGGTTGGTTCGGAACCCACCAGCGCCTCGTCGCCGGGACGATAGGTCAGCGCCCCCTTTGCCGTGACGGTGCTCGTGTTGAGATCGGCCGTCACGTCCGCGGACAAGGTCGCGCCGGGATTGTCGAGGCTGATCGGCGGCGCCCGCAACGTGCCGTTCGCCACGGTGAAGGCCACATCCGCGTCGCCGACGGCAAAGCTGCCCTCCCCGGCGATCTGCGGCGCGAACTCCGCCGTCTTGGCCGTGTCGATATCGCGTCCGATCGCATCGGCCTTGGCGATCATCGCGGCAAAGCCATCCGGATTGATGCCGTCCACTTTCAATCCCTTCAGCGCCGCCGTGCCCGATCCGGAGAGAGCCGCAATCATGGCGTCGACGGATTTGCCGCTGGTCGACAGCGCCGCCGAAAGATCGCCGCTGCCGCCGATACCGGCGCCGGGCAGAACGGCGGAAAGGTCGCCGCCGGCCAGCCTCATCTGGCCGGAGAACAGACCGGTGCCTTCCGTGTTCTTCAAGTCGAACAGGCCGGTCAGATCGCCGCCATAAAGCTTCGCCTTGAGGTCGGAGACGTGGATGCCTTCGCGGTCGAGCTTCAACGAGAATGAAGCGTCATGCGCCGTGGCGAACGGCCCGGCGGCAAGCGCCGACGTGTTGAGATCGAGGTCTGCGTTGAACGGAAGCGTCGACTTCTGGCTGAACGGCGTCGTCGGCCATCCGCTCTTGGCGGGCGCGAAGGACTGGTCGCCGAACAGCGAGACCGCCAGCGGATCGAGGTCGAGTTCGTCGAGCGCCAGCGCCCCTGCAAGATGCGGCAGTCCATCCTTGGCATCGATGTTGATGTCCCCGGACACCGCCGCCTTGTTGATCGAGCCTGTGAGTCCGCTCAGCACCAGGAGCCCGTTGCCGAAATCGGCATCGGCCGCCAGCGACGTCGACGTGCCCGCTCCCATGCCGGGCAGGCCGACCCCGGTCGTCATCAGCCACGGCTCGATATCGGCGGCCTCGAGATTGACCTTGCCTTTGGCGGTGGCGCCTTGCGCCGTCTCGGCGACGGTTCCGTCGAAGCTTGCCCTGAAATCGTCGGACGTCAGGTTGAAGCTGGCCGCGAGACCGCCGACGACCGAGCCCTTCGCCGAGACTTCGGTGTTGGCGTGGCCGAGCATGCCGAGCGGCAGCGCCGGCAGGCCGTAAAGCGCAAGCAGCGTGGTGGCATTGTCGTTGCGGGCGTTGAAGGTGATCGATACCGGCGCCTCGGAGAGCTTGTCCGCGGTTCCCTTGCCGGAAAGCGAAGCCGAGAAGGCCGAGCCGCCGGCATTGCCCTGGGCGGAGAGCGCCAGGCCCGTGGTGCCGTCGCCATTGTCGGCGGCGCTGGTCAAAAGATCGATGCGCGCGTCCTGAAACAGTTCGGGATAGGCCGCCGCGCGGGTGGCCAGGCCTTTGAGCACGCCATTGTTGGGATAGTGCTGCGCCGCGACATCGATCAGCGGCTTGAGGTCCACCGCCACCACGGAAGCGTTGAGCTTGCCTGTCGGGCTCTGAGGGAAGTCCTTGACACGGCCCGTGGCGCTGATCGAGGCGCCGGCCAGGCCGCCGATCGAAAGCCGGTCGATCTCGAGCAGGCCCTCACGCAGCCGCAGCGCCGTGTCGACGGTGTCGGCGCTCAAGCCGCCGGCGCTGACCGGCCCCGCCTTGATCTGGAAATCGAGATCGCGATCCGAAAAGCGGTTGGCGCCCTTGTCGCTGATGAAGATAGAGGCGAAGGCCGCGAGCCCGTCCAGGTCCATCTCGCCGCCCGTCAGCCGCATCAGCACCGATGGCCTGGCGCCGTCCGGCTGGCTGGAATCGATGCTGCCCGAAAACTTCGCCTTGCCGAGGATAAGTTCGAGATCGCTGAAGGACTGCCGGTTCTCGCTGAGATCGACCTTGGCCTTGAAGCCTGCCGCGGGCAGCCGGCGGATCGCCTCGTCGACATCCTTCGACAGCCAGGCGGCAAAGCCGGAAGGCTGTCCGACGGCGAGCAGCAACGAGCCGGTGAAGCCGAAATGGTCCTCGACGCTCATCATGCCGTCGGCTTCGAGCGTCGTGCGGCCAGGCAGCGTCGCGGCAAGCGACTTGACCGACCAGCCCCCTTCGACGGGCTCGGCCGACAGCCGCACGTCGCGCACCGTGGTATCGCCCGCCACCACCGCCGGCAGCCTGACCTCGACCGTGCCCGGTATCGTCGGCTTCGGCATATGCTGCAGCGTCTGCTCGAATGCGGCGATGCGCTGGTCCAGCGTGAAGCCGGCGCCGGCGGCACCACCCACGGCCTCGTCGAATTGCACCTGCGCGCCGCTGGCCTCGACCGAGAAATGCGGCTTCAGGCCGAGATCGACCGATGCCTTGCCGTCGGCGGTATAGGGATTGTCGAGCGGCCCGGTCTCGAAGCGGAACTCATCGACATTGAGCTTCTGGTGGTCGAGCGCGAACTTGCCGTTCAGCCGGAAGCCCGGGTCGGGCTTGCCGGTGCTGATCTTGACCGGCTCGCCGTCATTGCCGCGCAGCTCGGCCGAGTTTTTGTCCGCACCTGAGATCTTGAACAGGCCGGAATAGACCGCGGCGCCCTTGACGATGCCGGCATTGCCGTCGGCTTCGATGACCAGCGGATAGGCATCGGGATCTGCTTTCAGCCTGAGCCGCATCTGCCCGTCCGGTTCCACCTTGCCGGTAGAAGCCGAGACGTCGGCGCGCAAGCCGTCGAAGCGCAGCGTTCCATCCATGCGCCATGGGCCGGTGAGCGCCTTGGCCGAAATCGTCGAGTTGATCTCCGAGATCAGGTGGCTGCGTCCGCCGGCGGCGTGACGAAGCTCGATCTGCCCCTCGGTTACCGACAGCTTCTCGATGGCGATCTGGCCGGGGTCGAGGGGTGTCGAGGGCCGCAGCGTCCAGTCGACGGTGCCGTCACCGGCGACATTGATGATGGCCTTCGGGTGGACCAGCCGCATGTCGAAGATCAGCACCTCGCCACGCAGAAAGGGCGCCAGTTCCGCATCCATGGAAAAGGTCTCGACCTTCATCGCCGGCTGGCCTTGCGGCCCGCCCGCGACCTCGACATTGGAGAAGGTCACCGACGGAAACGGCAACAGCCGCGCCGTCGCATCGCCCTTTACCGTCACCTTGCGGCCGAGGATGGCGCTCGCCTCGCGCTCGAAATCGCCCCGGTAGCCTGTCCAGTCGATGAAATACGGCACCACCAGCGCCGCGCACAGCACCAGCACGAACAGGCCACCGAAGATCACGAACAGGCGGGCGAGCATCTGTTTCCCGGGTTGAAAGTCAGCCGCACTCTACCCGCATCCGCGTGTCGATAAAGAGGCAATTCAGCGGCGCAGCAACGGCCGACCTCTCCAGTTGCGCGATGGCTCGCGGTCGGGATATCTCTTTTGCCAATTCCTGCCCTTCCGGCCATGCCCCTGGTCGCCACAGATCTGAACCCAACACGGAGCGTTCCCGATGTCAGGCAAGAACTGGGATAGAGTGCCGATCGATGCGCAGAGCGTCGACGCTCCGCTATCGCAGGCCGCGATTTTCCTCGTCGTCACGGTCGGCACCGACAGGGCCGCGCTTGCGACCGTCGCATCGGTGCTGGGCGAGCTGGACGATCTCGTCAAGAATGTCGGCTTCCGCGACCTGTCGGGCCGGCTGTCCTGCATCGCCGGCATCGGCGCCGGACTCTGGAACCGTCTGTCGCCCAACCGGCGGCCGCGCGAGTTGAAACCCTTCGCGCCGATTGAAGGAGCGGCGCATTCGGCGCCCTCGACGCCCGGCGATCTCCTCTTCCACATCCGCGCCGAGCGGCCCGATATGTGCTTCGAACTCGAGCGCATCTTGCTGAACAGCCTCGGCGACAGCGTGAGCGTTGCCGACGAGGTTTCGGGCTTCCGCTATTTCGACGCGCGCGATCTTCTCGGCTTCGTCGACGGCACTGCAAATCCGACCGGCCTCGACCTGCCCGCCTCGGCGCTGGTCGGCGACGAGGACGGCGACTTTGCCGGCGGTAGCTATGTGGTCGTGCAGAAATACCTGCACGACATGGCCGCCTGGGGCAAAACACCGACGCATGTCCAGGAAGAAATCATCGGCCGCACCAAGATCGACAACATCGAGATCGATGACGACGACAAGCCGCGCAAATCGCACAAGTCGCTGGCCACGATCGAGGACGACGCCGGCAACGAATACGACATCCTGCGCGACAACATGCCGTTCGGCCGCCCCGGGCAGAACGAGTTCGGCACCTATTTCATCGGCTACACGCGCTATCTGTGGGTGATCGAGAAAATGCTGCAGCGCATGTATGTCGGCGAGCCGCCCGGCGCCTACGACCGGCTGCTCGACTTCTCCACGCCGCACACCGGCACGACCTTCTTCGCGCCGACGCGGCCGACGTTGCAGAAGCTTGTCGAAGGAGTGGGCGAATAGCCTCTGGCCGATGGGTTATCCCGCCGCCGGCAGAATCTTGCCCGGGTTCATGATGTTGAGCGGATCGAGCGCCTGCTTGATCGTGCGCATGACATCGACGCCATGGCCGAGCTCATGGCGCAGGAAGCCGACCTTGCCCTGGCCGATGCCGTGCTCGCCGGTGCAGGTTCCCTCCATCGCGATGGCACGCATGTTGAGCCGGGCGACGAATTTCTCGGCGAGCGCGATCTCTTGCGGGTTGTCGACGTCCATCAGCACCAGCACATGGAAATTGCCGTCGCCGGCATGACCGACGATGGGTGCCACCAGCCCCATCTCGGCAATGTCGGCCTCGGTCTCAGTGACGCATTCGGCAAGCCGCGAGATCGGTACGCAGACATCCGTCGAAAGCCCCTTGGCGCCGGGCCGCAGCGTCAGCGACGACCAATAGGCGTCGTGCCGCGCCTTCCAGAGCTTCGTCCGCTCTTCCGCGACGCTGGTCCACAGGAACGGCCCTCCTCCATTCTCCTCGGCGATCATGCCGAACGTCTCGGCCTGTTCGGCGACGCCGGCGTCACTGCCGTGGAACTCGACGAACAGGCATGGGCTCTCCGGATAGTCGAGCTTGGAATAATTCTTCATCGCCCGCATCTGCAACGCGTTGACCAGTTCGATGCGCGCCACCGGAATGCCCATCTGGATGGTCGCGATCACTGTGTTGCAGGCCGCCTCGAGGCTCGGAAACGGACAGACCCCTCCTGAAATTGCCTGCGGAATGCCCTGGAGCCTCAGCGTCAGCGAAGTGATGACGCCGAGCGTGCCTTCGGAGCCGACCAGAAGCCGCGTCAGGTCATAGCCGGCCGAGCTTTTCTTCGCCCGCTTGCCGGTCGTCACCGTCTCGCCGTCGGCCATGACGGCGGTGAGCGACAGCACGTTCTCGCGCATCGTGCCGTAGCGCACGGCGTTGGTGCCGGAGGCGCGGGTCGCCGCCATGCCGCCGAGCGAGGCATTGGCGCCGGGATCGATCGGGAAGAACAGGCCGGTGTCGCGCAGATGCCGGTTGAGGTCCTCGCGCGTCACCCCTGGCTCGACCGTGCAGTCGAGGTCCTGCGGATTGACCGAAAGGATGCGGTTCATGCGCGAGGTGTCGATGGAGATGCCACCGCCCGGCGCATTGGTGTGGCCTTCCAGCGAGGAGCCGACGCCGAAGGCGATGACCGGCACACGATGCTCAGCACAGGCGCGCACGATCTCCTGCACCTCTACCGTCGTCTCGGCAAAGGCGACGCCGTCCGGCGCCTGCGTCGGGATATAGGTAGTGGTGTGCGCGTGCTGGCCGCGGATCGCCTCGCCGGTCTGGAAGCGTTCGCCTAGCCGCTGCTTGAGGATGCCAAGTACCGCGGCGATGCCCTCCTCGTTGCGTTCGACGGGGTTGAGGTCGCTCAAAGCCATGAATTCCTCCGCGAATGGACCAGCGGCCACGCTTGTTATGCAGTTATGGATGCGTAGTCTCACAAACCAGGCCATGTCCAGCGACGATCGAGGAAACCACGATGACCATCCCCGCCCCCTTCATTTCCGACCCGATGGACATCGAGAAGGACTGGATCGACTATAACGGCCACCTCAACATGGCCTATTACAACGTGCTGTTCGACCGCTGCTCGGATGTCGCCTTCGAGATGATGGGCATGGGGCCGAACTATGCCAGGGACCGCCGCCTGACCATCTACACGGCCGAAGTCCATGTCTGCTACGTGCAGGAACTGCATCTCGACCACAAGGTGAAGGTCTCCTTCCAGCTCATCGATTCGGATGAAAAGCGCCTGCGCGCCTATCAGGAAATCCGCCACGTCGATGGCTGGCTGGCCGCGACCTCCGAGCAGCTTGCGCTGCATGTCGACATGGCCGGGCCTAGGGTCGCCCCCTTCCCAGCCGACGTGATGGAAAAAGTTGAAGCTATGCGCGCCGCCCATGGGGCGCTGCCCATGCCGGAGCGCGCCGGTCGCTCCATCGGCATCAAGCGCAAGACCGCTTGAAGCACCCGGACGCCCGCGTTAACCTTACCAAGGTTTTAACGTGAACAAGTCGGTTGAGTCCGTTGAACGACTCACTGGCGCGTTCGAAAACCGCCGTACCGGGTTGCGCGCGGGCGGCTGGCGGATGCGGTGCGAGGACAGTGCATGAAAACCGACATCAAGGTCGAAGTGGAACGGTTGGCGGCCGATCCACGCATCACCGACTATGATTTCTGGCGATCGTTGAAGAACGTCAACAACGAGATCTTCCACATCGCCAACAACAACGAGCCCATCCCGTTCGACATGATCCGCTGGCGCGCGATTCTGAAGCAGGCGCGCATGAGGCGCGGCCACGCCTAGTTCCCTGGCACAGAAATCTGACAGGTTGGCTATGTTTGCCTTGGCGGGCGGCATGCCTTGGAGATTGGCCGAGACGCCGACCCCGTCGTCATCCACGGGCGGAGCGGGAGCGAAGCGGACGCGCAGACCCGAGGATCCATTCCGTGACGTCCGAGCGCTGCTGCGGTGCAGAATTCTGCACCGCCGCGTTCTCCGATCACGGTCACGGAATGGATTCCAGGGTCTCCGCGACGCCGCTTCGCGGCTGCTCCGCCTTGGAATGACGAGGTTGAGAGGCTTCCGCCAATCTCCAGCGTCTGCGCTGATTTCACGGAAATGAACGGTGGAAATCTTGCTGCCGACAACCCCGCTCTGATCCCCTCACCGGGCCTTGAACCCGCCGAGCGGCGAGCGCGGCTCGACCGGTGACGACTGGATGATGGCGGTGTTGGTCATCGCATAGGGAATGATCCGGTCGATCACGCGCTCGAGCTCGCTCACCGAGCCGACATGGGCGAGCGCGATGAAGCAGTCCTCGCCGGTCACCCGGTCGCATTGCGCGATTTCCGGCAGCTCGCGGATGATGTCCGCCACCACGGAAAGCTGTCCCGGCACCGGCCTTATTCTCAGCCATGCCGACAGCTTCATGCCGAGAGCGGCTGGATTGATCCTCACTGTATAGGCCTCGATCACGCCGTTCTCCTGCAGCTTGCGGATGCGCTCCGCCACGCTCGGCGCCGACAGCCCGACCGCGCGCGCCAGTTCCGCCGTGCTGATGCGCGCGTCCTTTTCCAGGAGCCGCAGCACCTTCAGATCGATCGCGTCCAGATCGACATTTTCACTTCGAAGGTTTTTCAACTTTTTTCTCTTCTTCTGAAAGCCAATAAATCAATATGGCCGCCGATCACGCATATAGATCACGCATTTCGCCTGCGATAATGCGCTCGTGACCAACCAAACGCAAATTCCAGCTGCAAATCCGGCCACCGGTGATACGGATGCGCGCCCCGCCCTCGCCCGCCCCACGACACTCGCTGGAAGGGCCAACGCTTTGCCGCCGCATGTCTGGTTCTGCGTCAGCGCCGTATTCCATTATCTCGGGCCGGCCTTCGCCGTGCTGCTTTTCGCTCAGGTCGGCGTGCTCGGCATGGCTTGGCTGCGCATCGCCACCGCCGCCCTCGTCTTTGCCCCGCTGACCAGGCCCTGGCGCGTCTTCGCCCGCGCGGATCGCGCTCAACGGCTCCTGCTGCTGGCCTTCGGCATCTGCCTGGCGGTGATGAACTGCTCGTTCTATCTGGCGCTCGACCGCCTGCCGATCTCGTTGGTGGCGGCGATCGAATTCGTCGGCACGATCGCGGTGGCGCTGGTCGGCCTGCGCAGCCGGCGCAACTTTGCCGCGCTCGCTGTTGCCGTTGCCGGCACCTTGCTTCTCATCGACGTGAAGTGGTCCAGCGATCCCGTCGGCCTGTTCTGGGCCTTTTTGAACGGCGCCCTGTTCGTCGGCTACATCGTGATCGGTCACCGCGTCGCCCAGGCCGGCATCGGCATTGCCGGCCTCGGCACCGCCATGGCGATCGCATTCCTCATCGTGTTGCCCATCGGCTTCCACGAGGCGCTGCCCGCCTTCTCATCGCCGCAACTGCTCGCCGCCGCGATCGGCGTCGGCGTCTGCTCCTCGGTCATCCCCTACATCTGCGACCAGCTTGCCATGGCGAGGCTGCCGCGCGCGAGCTTCGCATTGATGCTCTCGCTTCTGCCGCTGACGGCAACGCTGATCGGCGTCGTCGTGCTGCGCCAGGTGCCAAGCCTCACCGACTGCATCGGCATTGCGATGGTCATCGCCGGCGTCGCCTTCCACAAGCCCGCGGCAAATATCTAGCCTGCTCGACTATGCCAGCTTCTCTTTCAGGAAAGCGACAGTGCGCCCCCAGGCCAGATCGGCGGCCTTCTTGTCATAGCGCGCGGCCGAGGTGTCGTTGTTGAAGGCGTGGTTAGCGCCATCATAGACATAGACCTTGTATTCGACATGCGCGGCGTCGAGGGCCTTCTTATAGGCATCGATGCCGGCATTGGTGCGCGTATCGAGCCCAGCATAGTGGAGGAGTAGCGGCGCCTTGATTTTCGCAGCGTCCTCCGCCTTGGGCTGCATGCCGTAATAGGCGACGCCGGCGTTGAGATCCGGCGCATGGACGGCCAGCTGGTTGAGCGCGCCACCGCCCCAGCAGAAGCCGACCGCCCCGACCTTGCCGTTGCCGTCCTTGAGGCTCTCGAGGTAGGCGATCGTCGCCACGCCGTCGGCCGTGACCTGTGCGGCGTCGAGCTTGGTGAACATGTCGCGCGCCTTGTCCTCGTCGGGCGGCGTGCCGCCGAGCGGCGACAGGAAGTCAGGCGCCAACACGACGAATCCCTCCAGCGCCACACGCCGGGCGACATCGCGGATATGCGGGTTCAACCCCCGGTTCTCGTGGATGACTATGACGGAGCCGAGCTTGCCTGACCGGTTCGCGGGCTTGACCAGATAGCCCTTCATCTCGCCGGTGCTGCCGGGATAGGTGATGTCCTCGCCCTTGATGCGGCTGTCGTCCTCGGCGACGATCGCCGCTTGGGCGGAATTGGCCGCCAGCATCGGCGCGATCGCGGCCGCCGCGGCGCCCGAGCCCGCCAGCTTCGTCAATTGCTCCATGAAGCGGCGGCGGTCGAGCGTCAGATGCGTGTATTCGTCATAGGCATCGATCATGGCCTGCGTGATGGCAGGCTGCGTGATGACGGGCTTGGCAACGGGTTCGGTCATGGCTCTCTCGACGACAATCGGGGAGATTGGCAGGTCGATCCGCAAGATAGGGTCGAGATTTATACGTTCCAGTCACGCTTGGATGACGATCCGGCGAGGTGCAGCTCGCCCATCACATTTTGGTCATTTCCGAAAGCCTTGATGGTGCTGTCACATTAGGGCGCGAAGTTGCCGAGGCCGCCGCACCGATACGAACGACGAAAGGGGAATGCCATGAACGTCCAGGACATCGTCAACACCGTTTCCGCCAAGGCCGGCCTCGACGAGCCGACCACCGAGAAGGTTGTCGGCACCATCTTTTCCGTGCTCGAGCACGAGGCTGAAGGCACCAGCGTTTCGTCCTTCTTCGACCAGATCCCCGGCGCTGATGCGCTGGCGCAGAAATATGACGTGATGGCCGCCGGCGCGACGGCCAATTCGGGGGGCGGCCTTCTGTCGTCGCTGCAGGGCGCGCTTGGCGGCGTGCTGGGCGAAAAGGCCGGCGCGCTCATCAACGGCGTCGCCGTGCTCAAGGCGTCCGGCCTCGACATGGCTCAGATCCAGAAGGCAGGCACGACGCTGATCCAGCAGGCGGAAGCCGCCGCCGGCCCTGACCTGACCAACCAGGTGCTGGACCAGGTACCGAGCCTGAGGGGCCATCTCGGACTTTGAAGCCTCGCGCTGCCCTCTCTTATTTCGGTAGCGTGTAGGCCATCACGTAATCTCCCGGCTTGGTGCCGACCGAGCCGTGGCCGCCGGCGACGATGACGACGAACTGGCGGCCGTCGGCCACCGTGTAGGTCATCGGTGTCGACTGCCCGCCCGCCGGCAGCCGCGCCTGCCAGAGCTGCCGGCCGGTGGTGAGGTCATAGGCGCGCAGATAGTCGTCGACCGCGGCGCCCAGGAAGGCGACGCCGCCCCCCGTGATCATCGGCCCGCCGATGCCTGGAACGCCGACCTTGAGCGGCAGAGGCAGCGGCGTCATGTCGTAGACCGTGCCGTTGCGATGCTTGTAGGCGATGTTTCCTGTCTTGAGGTCGACGCCGGCGACATAGCCCCAGGGCGGCGCCTGGCAGGGAACGCCGAGCGGCGACAGGAACGGTCCCATCACCACCGCGTAAGGCGCGCCTTCGTTGCGGTTCAGCCCCTGCTCGCTGCCCTTGGTGTTGTCGCCCGGCGCCGGCACGTCCGCGCGCGGGATGAGCTTCGAGGTGAAGGCGAGATAGGTCGGCATGCCGAACATCACCTGCCGCACCGGATCGACCGCGACGCCGCCCCAGTTGAAGACGCCGAAATTGCCGGGATAGATCAGCGAGCCCTGCAGCGAGGGCGGCGTGTAGCGTCCCTCATAGTGCAGCTTCTTCAATTCGATCCGGCACGCCAGCTGGTCGAACATGGTGATGCCCCACATGTCGGCGCCGGTCAGCGGCTTCGGATTGAAGGACAGGTCCGAGGCCGGCTGCGTCGGCGAGGCATGATCGCCCTCGATCGCGCCGCCGGGTGCGGGCACTTCCTTCACCGGGATGATCGGCTCGCCGGTGCGCCGGTCGAGCACGTAGAGATCGCCCTGCTTGGTCGGTCCGACCAGTGCCGGCACGACTCCGTTCGCCGTGGTGATGTCGACCAGCGTCGGCTGCGCCGGCACGTCCATGTCCCACAGATCGTGATGCACGGTCTGCCTCACCCAGCGCAATTGTCCGGTGTTGAGGTCGAGCGCGGTGATCGAGGAGGAGAACTTCTCGACATTGGCGCTGCGGCCCATGCCGAGCTGGTCCGGCGTCTGGTTGCCGAGCGGCAGATAAAGCAGCCCCAGCTTCTCGTCGGCGCTCGCCGTCGACCACATGTTGGGCGAGTTGTGGGTGTAGGTCTGCCCGGCGGGCAACGGCGTCGTCACATCCGGATTGCCGGAATCCCAGTTCCACAGCAGCGCGCCGGTGTCGACATCGAAGGCGCGGATGACGCCGGACGGCTCCTCGGTCGAGTAATTGTCGTTGACCGCGCCGCCGACGATGATCTTGCCGCCGACGATCAGCGGCGCCGATGTCGAATAGTAATAGCCCGACTTCGGATAGGGCATGTTGGCCATCAGGTTCAGCGTGCCGCCCTCGGCGAAGGACGCACACACCTGCCCGTTCGCGGCGTCGAGCGCGATCAGCCGGGCGTCCGACGTCGGCAGGTAGACGCGCTGCGCGCAAGGCTGGCCGGCGGCGATCTTGGCGTCGGCATAATAGGAAACACCGCGGCAGGTCTGGTGCTGGCGGTTGGGGTCGAGCTTGACCTTCGGGTCGTAGCGCCATTTCTCCTGGCCGCTCGCGGCATCGATGGCGATAGCGAAATTATGCGGCGTGCAGATGTAGAGCGCATCGCCGACTTTTAGCGGTGTCACCTGATAGGTCGTCTCGCCGATGTCGTCGGGGCCTTTGACGTCGCCGGTGCGATAGGTCCAGGCCGGCTGCAATTTGGCGACATTGTCGGGCGTGATCTGGTCGAGCGGTGAATAGCGCTGGCCAAAGGGCGTGCGGCCGTAGAAATGCCATTCGCCGGCCGGCATGTCGCCGCCGAGATTGGCCGCCGTCGCCACCTTCTCGGTGCCCAGCGTGCCGCCGATGTCGTGAGGGTCGACGGTCATCGAATAGCCGGCGACCGCGAGCGAGGCGAGCACGGCCAGGATCAGCGGCGCCCGCGCGTCCGGCCCCAGCAAGCCGCGCCTTGCCCATGGCGTCAAAAGCCACAAGGCGATAAGCACGATGACGCCGCCGCGCGGACCGAGCTGCCACCAGTCGAAGCCGATTTCCCAGACCGCCCAGCACAAGGTGGCGAGCACGAACAGCGCGTAGAGCCAGAGCGACGTCGACCTGCGTCGCAGCAACAGCCAGGCGGTGATCAGGAAGACCAGGCCGGCGATCAGGTAGTACCAGCTGCCGCCCAGCACCGCGAGCCAGATGCCGCCGCCGCCGAGAACGAGACCGATGAGGAAGAGGACGAGGGACGTGATGGTGACAGCCAAGACGGTGCTCCTTCGACTGTTGCGCGCTTTCAAACGAAGAGGCGGCTTTCAGGCGACGGCGAGCCGTCCCTGCCCTGCCGGCAGCTTTCCCTCACCCGCTCCGGCTGTCAAGTTGGGGCCAGACACGCGAAACTAGAACAAAACGTAGACAGTTCTGGTCTTTCGCTGCCGAATCACTACATTCGGGAGCGATGTCGGGCTTTTCCGAGGACATGCCTTTTTTCGATGAACCGAATGCGCGGCCGGCGGCGGCACCATCCGGCATAGCCGCGCGCGCCATGGCCGCCCGCAGCGGCCAGAACGGCGCGCCCGATTATCTGAAGGGCCTGAACCCCGAGCAGCGGCTCGCGGTCGAGACGACCGAGGGCCCGGTTCTGGTGTTGGCCGGCGCGGGCACGGGCAAGACGCGGGTGCTCACCACGCGCATCGCCCACATCCTTGCGACCGGCAGGGCAAGACCGTGGGAGATTCTCGCCGTTACCTTCACCAACAAGGCGGCGCGCGAAATGAAGCAGCGCATCGGCCATCTGATCGGCGAAGGCGATGTCGAAGGCATGCCCTGGCTCGGCACCTTCCACTCGATCGGCGTGAAGCTGCTGCGCCGCCACGCCGAGCTTGCCGGGCTGAAATCGGGTTTCACCATCCTCGACACCGACGACGTCGTGCGGCTGATCAAGCAGCTCATCCAGGCCGAAGGGCTGGACGACAAGCGCTGGCCGGCCAAGACCTTCGCCCAGATGCTCGACAACTGGAAGAACAAGGGCCTCGGCCCCGACGAGATTGCCGAAGGCGATGCGCGCAGCTTCGGCAACGGCAAGGGCCGCCAGCTCTACAAGGCCTATCAGGAGCGGCTGCAGACGTTGAACTCCTGCGATTTCGGCGACCTGCTCTATCACCCGATCCGCATCTTCCGCGCTTATCCGGACGTGCTGAAGGAATATCACCGCAAGTTCAAATACATACTGGTCGACGAGTACCAGGACACTAACACCGCGCAATACATGTGGCTGCGCCTATTGGCGCAACGGCCCAACGGCGGGCGCGGTGCATCGGCCGAAGGCCGCAAGCCCGACCGGGCGTCGGCCGGTCAGGCCGCCCCCGCGGAGGCCAGCGAGCGGAGCGAGCGCGCGGCCGTGAGCGAGAACAAAGTCAACATTTGCTGCGTCGGCGACGACGACCAGTCGATCTATGGCTGGCGCGGCGCCGAGGTCGACAACATCCTGCGCTTCGACAAGGATTTCCCGGGCGCCACCATCATCCGGCTGGAGCGTAACTACCGTTCCACCGCGCATATCCTGGGCGCCGCTTCTCACCTCATCGCCCACAATGAGGGCCGCTTCGGCAAGACGCTGTTCACTGACCGCGACGACCCCGAGGACGACAAGGTGCATGTCCATGCCGCTTGGGACTCCGAGGAAGAAGCCCGAGCCGTCGGCGATACCATCGAGGCCTATCAGCGCCAGAAGCACCGGCTTAACGACATGGCGATCCTGGTGCGCGCGTCCTTCCAGATGCGCGCCTTCGAAGACCGCTTCATCACGCTGGGCTTGAACTACCGCGTCATCGGCGGCCCGCGCTTCTACGAGCGGCTGGAAATCCGCGACGCGCTCGCCTTCTTCCGCGTTGTTGCCAATGGCGGTGACGACCTCGCCTTCGAGCGCATCGTCAACACCCCGAAGCGCGGGCTCGGCGAAGCCACCATCCGCCAGATCCACGACACGGCGCGTGCCATGCGCGTCCCGATGCTGGAAGCGGCCGCGACGCTTGCCGAAAGCGACGAGCTGAAGCCGAAGCCGCGCGCGGCGCTGCGCGAGGTCGCGGCCAATTTCGAGCGCTGGCAGAAGGCGCTGGAAACCACCCCGCACACCGAGCTCGCCGAGACCATCCTGGAGGAGAGCGGCTACACCGACATGTGGAAGAACGACCGTTCGGCGGATTCGCCCGGACGGCTGGAAAACCTCAAGGAGCTGATCCGCTCCATGGAGGAGTATGAATCGCTGCGCTCCTTCCTCGAGCATGTCGCGCTGGTCATGGACGCCGAGCAGAATGCCGACCAGGACGCCGTCAGCATCATGACGCTGCATTCGGCCAAGGGTCTCGAATTCGAGACCGTGTTCCTGCCTGGCTGGGAGGAAGGCCTCTTCCCGCATCAGCGCGCGCTGGATGAAGGCGGCCGCTCCGGCCTGGAGGAAGAGCGGCGCTTGGCCTATGTCGGCCTGACGCGCGCCAAGAAGAACCTGCATATCTGGTTCGTCTCCAACCGCCAGATTCACGGGCTTTGGCAATCGACCATCCCGTCGCGCTTCGTCAACGAACTGCCGGAAACCCATGTCGATGTCGCCGAGGGCGGCAACAGTTACGGCGGCTACGGCAACCCTTACGGCGGCGGCTCATTCGCCTCCGGGCGCGGTGGCGGTGGCCGGCAGAATCCCTATGGCGCCTCGCGCTTCGACAATGTCGGCGCCAAGGACCAGGGCAGCTTCTCCAACACCTATGCGACGCCCGGCTGGCAGCGCGCCCAGGCGAACCGTACCGAAGCGACCGACCGCAACTGGGGTACCCGCTCCGGCCATCAGGTCGAGCGCATCGGCTATGGCGAGACAGACTCCGGCTACGGCGCCGGCCGCACTAGCGTGAAGGGCCGTACCATCGATGGCGAGCTGGTCGCCAAATCGGTTGCCGACACGCCCTCCGCCTTCAATGTCGGCGACCGCGTCTTCCACCAGAAATTCGGCAACGGCAACATCGCGGCGATCGAAGGCAACAAGCTCACCATCGACTTCGACAAGGCCGGCCAGAAACGCGTGCTGGACGGGTTTGTCGCGCCGGTTTGACCAGCCCCCTCACCTGTACCTTGCCTGGTTCCACTTATGACCCAGCAGCGACAGGATGATGATCAGCCCGTTGAAGAACTGCACGTAGAAGCCGCTCAGGCCCGCCGCCACCACGCCGGTCTGGATGAACGACACCGTGACCGCGCCGATCGCGCCGCCGACCACGGTGCCGATGCCGCCCCATGTCGGCGTGCCGCCAACGAACACCGAGGCCAGCACCGGTAAGAGATAGCCGTCGCCCGCCGTCGGCCACCAGGTGAAGTTGATCATCACCGAGAAGCAGCCGGCGATCGCGGCACCTATGCCGACGAAGACGAACACCTTCACCCGAACCCATTTGACGTCGATGCCCATCTGCCTGGCGCTGTCCGGGTTGTCGCCGACCACTTTCACCTGCGCGCCGAAGCGGTGGCGGTTGTAGAGCAGCGCCGCAAAGACGACGAAGGCGATCGCCCAGAAGATCTGCACCGGGATGCCGAAGACCTGGCTGGAGAAGATCTTGTAGGCCGAGCTGTCGGCAAGGCCCGTCAGCGCCATCGACTTGCCCTCGTTGACGATCTGGATCAGGCCGCGCAGCAGGAAATTCATGCCGAGCGTGGCGATCAGCGACGATAGTCCGCCATAGACGACCAGCGAGCCGACCAGGAAGCCGAGCAGCGTGCCGGTGACCAGTGCGGCCACGATGCCGATGAACGGATCGTAGCCGGCCTGCACCACCAGCGCGAAAACCCATGAGGCAAAGCCCATCGTCGCCGGGAAAGACAGGTCGATCTCGCCGCAGGTGACGACGAAGACCAGCGGCACCACCACGAACAGCGCCACGGGAAGCGTCGTCAGCACCGAACTGTAGAGATACCAAGTGGTGAAGACGGTCGGGTTGGCGATCATGAAGACCGCCATCATCACGATGAACACGGCCAGCGTGCCGAGCGCCGCGCGGTTGTCGAGGACGAAGCCGCGCAGCCAGTGGTTGGATGGGTGGCTCCACTCCTTGGTCGCCTGGCCGCTTGCCCTTCCGAGAGGTGTTTGCAGATCGGGTTCCATGGCTTTGCTCATCACGCTCTCTGCTCCGCTTCCCCATGCAAACCGGGCAATCCGCCGGGATGCGCCACGTCTTCCATGAAGTTGATGAGATCCTCGGCCGACTTGACCTCGGTGCGGTCGGCGGTCAGCGCCACCTTGCCGCGGTCGAGCACCACGAAACGGTCGGCGATGTCGAAGACATGGTGGATGTTGTGGCCGATGAACAGGATCGAGCGGCCACTCGCCCGCACCTGGCGCACGAAATGGAAGACCTTGGCGGTCTCGGTCAGCGACAGCGCCGTCGTCGGCTCGTCGAGGATGATCAGCTCCGCCTGCTTGTAGATGGCGCGCGCGATCGCCACGCCTTGCCGCTCGCCGCCCGAAAGCTGGCCGACGATCGACTGCGGCGTGAACACTTTCGAGGTGAAGCCGATCTCGCGCATCAGCCGGCTAGCTTCCGCGACTTCCTTGTTGACCTTCAGCCAGCCCATGAAGCCTGTGAGCTCGCGACCCATGAAGATGTTGCGCACGATGGTCTGCTGCACGGCCAGCGCCCGGTCCTGGAACACGGTCTCGATGCCGGCGTCGCGCGAGCGCGCCGCGCTCCATCCGCTCACCGGCTTGCCGCGCACTAGGATGTCGCCGCTGGTCGGCTTGACCACGCCGGACAGGATCTTGATCAGCGTCGACTTGCCGGCGCCGTTGTCGCCGATCAGGCCGACCACCTCGCCGCGATCGACGCTGAGATTGACGCCGCCCAGCGCATAGACCTGGCCGTAGGACTTCTTGATGTCGCGCAGTTCGATGATGCGTTCGCTCATGCGATCCTCGCTTGAATTGTCTGTTGTGCCTGCCTCGTCCGCAGGCGGTCCCGCCGGCCGGGTTGGGTCCGGCCGGCGGCCTGGGAGGTCAGCGCAGCGCCTGCTTGGCGAGCTCTGAGACGATCTCGTAGTTCTGCGGCGTCACGAAGCCGGCGCCGGTGTCGACATTCATGGGGGCAAGACCGAGCACCACCTGCTGGCAGAGACTGAGGATCGGCAGATAGCCCTGCATGAACGGCTGCTGGTCGGCCGTCAGCTGCACCCAGCCGCCCTTGAAGGCCTCGACGATCTGCGGGCTGGTGTCGAAGCCGAAATTGAAGATGTCGCCGGGCTTCCTTCCCGCCGCCTGCATATAGGTGGCGACATTGCCGAGCATCTGTCCGCCGGGATAGCCGACCGCCTTGACGCCGGGATTGTTGAGGAGCGCGGCAGTGATCGGCGGGATCGCGAGATTGGGATCGGCTGCCCATTCGGTTTGCGAATTGATCTGAACGACATCGACGCCGGCCTCCTTCAGCGCGGCGACCGTCCCACGCTCGCGCGCACCGCGGCTCTCATTCTCGAACGGGCCGATCATGATCGCCTTGTCGCCAGCCTTCAGCCCGGCCAGCTTGAACGCCTCGGCGCCGAGCGCGCGCCCCTGCTGCTCCTGTTGCGCGCCGACATAACCGCCGCCGAACGCCGCCACCACGGTCGGCACCGGAACGTTCTGGTACATCATCTTGATGCCGTCCTTATGCGCCTGTTCGGCCAGCGGCATGATCGCCGCGTCGCCCGGATGGCCCATCATGGCGATGCCCTGGGGCTTGACGGCGACCGCCTCGCGCAATTGCTGCACCATCTTTTCGACATCCCAACCGGAAAAGATGTAGTCGACCTTCGGCCCGAGATCGGCCGCCGCCTGCTTGGCGCCATTATAGACGATGGTGCCGAAGGCGTCGCCCTCGGCGCCACCGACGAAGAAGCGGATGTGCACGTCCTTGCACCATTGCGCGTCGAGCGCCTGCGCCGGCAAGGTGGAGATCGAGGCGCAGAGCGCCGTGGCGGCCGCCACGACGGTCGAGCGCAGAACAGTCCTTCTGGTCGTCATGCTCATGCACGTTCCTCCCTTTTGGTTCCCTCACGATCAAGGGTTTACGACAATGATTTTGGATCGGCCGGCTCCTCCCGCCGGCCGGCACTCAAGTCGGCCAGTACTCAAGTTGGATTGGGCAGGTAGCTCTTCCCTCCCCGGCATTGCTTCAGATACTCCAGGCCACGGACCTGGCCGGTGATCTCGAGGTCGCCGCGATAGACAGGGTCGTGCCAGCCCTCGATGTCGATGGCGCCCTTGTAACCGGCTAGCCGCAACTCGCTGATCACCCGCGTCCAGTCGCTGTCGCCGAAGCCCGGCGTGCGCATCTGCACGAAAGGCAGGCGCCCGAACACGCCATGCTGGCGGATCACGTCCCAGCGCACCGTCGCGTCCTTGCCGTGGACGTGGAAGATGCGCGGCGCCCATTTGCGGATCTGCGGCATCGGGTCGATCAGGTAGACGAGCTGGTGGCAGGGCTCCCATTCGAGCCCGAGATTGTCGTTGGGCAATTCGTTGAACATCAGTTCCCAGGCGTCCGGGTTGTGCGCGATGTTCCAGTCGCCGCTCGCCCAGTTGCCGTCCATGGCGCAGTTCTCGAAGGCAATGCGCACGCCCTTGTCGGCGGCGCGTTTGGCCAGCGGCCCCCAGACCTCGCGGAAGCGGGGCAGGCTATCGGTCAGCTTCTTGCCGCGCAGGCGGCCGGTGAAGCCGCTGACTATCGAAGCGCCGAACAGATGCGCATGGTCGATGACGGTCTCCCAGGCCGCGAGCACGCCGCGATCGACTTCGCCGCTCTCCAACGGATTGCCGAACACGCCGATCGAGGACACGGTGACGTCGGCGTCGCCGATCGCCTCCCTTATTTGGCCGGCGAGCCGCGGCAAATCCTTACCGCCCAGCGTCTGCCAGAAGAAGGGCTGGATGCTCTCGAAACCGAGCGGCAGGATCTGCCTGATATAGGCCGCCGGGTCGTCGAGATTGGCCCGCACCATGGTGCCGATCCTGATATCGAGAAGCGGGTTCGGCATCATTGTGGCTCCTGTGCGATAGCGATGCGGCGCCCGGTCTCGGCGCTCTCGATGGCGCCGAACACCATGGCCAGACTGCGGATATTGTCGGTGCCGCGCGTTTCCGGTTCCGTGCCGGTCTCGATCGCGTGCATGAAATCCTTGATGATGCCGAGATGGCCGTCGACGCGATCGGCGGGATCGAGCGGCGGCACCTCGATCGGCCGGGTCTTGTCGATGATACCGTCGCGGCCGGACGCAACCACTTCCGCCTTCAGCCCGTCATGGCCATCCCACAACAGGGAGCCGTGCTGGGCGACGATGCGCCAGCTGCCTTCCCAACTGGTCCTGAAACCGTCTGCGCACCAGGAGCCGGCATAGGTAAAAACCTTGCCGCCGCCGAAGTCGAAGACCGCACTTGCCGACGATCCCTGCCGGTACCACGAACTGACCGGCTCCCATTCCTGGCAATAGACGCCGGCAGGCTCGCCGGCCACCATGTAGCGGGCGGCATCGAAGGTGTGGATCGCCATGTCGAGCAGCAGCACATGCGCCATCTCCTCGCGAAAACCGCCGAAATGCGGGGCGACGAAGAAGTCGGCGTGGATGCTTGTCGGCGCGCCGATCGCGCCGGAATCGAGGAACCGCCGGATGCGCCGGACATTGGCGACGTAGCGGCGGTTCTGGACCACGGCATGGATGCGCCCGGCAGCCCGCGCCGCGGCGATGATGGCGCGCGCATTGTCCGGGCTGTCGGCCAGCGGCTTTTCCGTGAGCAAATGGCAATGATGGGCAAAGGCAGAAAGCGCGACCCCGCGGCGCGCTGCCGGAACCACGACGTCGAACACAGCGTCAGGTTTGGTTTGATCGAGGACGGCATCGATGCTGGTGCCGATGACCGCGCCGGAAAGCTCGTATTCGCGCGCCCTTGCCTGTGCCCGGTCGGCATCGAGGTCGACAAGGCCGACAATGGCAAGCCCGTCGATCTGCCTCGCGGCATCGAGCCATTGCCTGCTCATGGCTCCGCACCCGACCAGGACGACCTTCATCATCCAGCGCTCCTCCTCCGCCCGGTCCCTCCAGACCGGTCGTCACGGCATTCACGGCGAGACCGTAAACGTTTTTCCGTAAACGTTTACGAGAACACACCCGATGGCGCAGAATGTCAATCACCCGCTCGCGAAAATCGACATCCACTGCTTGGCCTGAAGGGCGGCCGGTGCTAGCGAAGACAGGGGAGAATCGGCCTTGGCGTCCAGCATTCACGACCTTGCGCGTCATCTGAACATTTCGATCGGCACCGTGTCGCGCGCGCTGAACGGCCGTGCCGACGTCAATGCCGATACGCGCCGGCGCGTGCTCGATGCGGCCAAAGAGCTGAACTATTCACCCAACCAGTCCGGCCGCAGTCTCAGGCAAGGCGCCACCCGCTCGATCGCCTTCATGCTGCAGCCGCATCCGGGCGACCAACAATATGGCGAGCCGTTCTTCATCCCGTTCCTGATCGGGCTGCAGGCGAAGCTCGCCGAGCATGACCTCGATCTGATGGTCGTCATGGGAGAGCCCGGCCAATATCAGCAGGAGCGGTTGCGCCGCGTGGTCGAGACGCGCCGGGCCGACGCGGTCGTGTTGGCCAATACGCGAAGGGAAGACGACCGGATCGACTATCTCAGCAAGGCCGGCTTTCCCTTCGCCACGCTTGGCCGAAGTCGGTCCGGCGGCGACACCTATCCTTCGCTCGATATCGATTTCGAGAGGGCGGGTGATGAAGCCGTCGAGCGGCTGGTCGCGCGCGGCCACCGCCGCATTGCCGCCATCCGCCCTTCGCTTGATCTCAACTTCGGCTACCTGTTCCTCGACGGCTACCGCAAGGCGCTGAAGCGGCACGGCATCGAGGTCGACCCCGACCTGATCGCCGACGGCTTCATCAACGAGACCGGCGGCTACCAGGTGACGCCGCAAGTCATGCGCTCCAAGGACCCACCGACGGCCATCATCTTCAACAACGACGCCATGGCGCTTGGCGGCTGCAAGGCGCTGGCCGAGATGGGCATCAGGCCGGGCCATGACATGGCCGTGATCGTCATCGTCGACACGCCGCTCTGCCGCTACTTCTCGCCGACGCTGACCGCCTTCCGTCCGGCACTGGAGGCCATGGGCCGGCGGCTGGCCGAGATGCTGCTCGCCTCCCTTCCCGCCTTCGCCGGACCCGAAGGCACGCGCATCATACGCGAAGTCTGGCCGCTGGAGCTGATCGCGCGCGAGAGCGATTGAAGCGCCTTTCCTTCTCCCCTTGTGGGAGAAGGTGGCCGAGCGAAGCTCGGTCGGATGAGGGGTGTTCCAGGGAAAGCCGGCGTCTCACTCCGCTGGACCACCCCTCATCCGTCTCGGCGCTGCGCGCCGATCCACCTTCTCCCACAAGGGGAGAAGGTAGAACTGCCCTCCTGTCACGCAACCATCACGTTGGCGTCCTAGACCGCTTGGCGGAAGCTGCTGGCGGCTTTTGATGCGACGCCTGCTCCAATCTGCTCGTCACGAAGGGGATATCCATGAAACGTCTCAACCGAACCGTCGCGCTTGGCGCGGCACTCGCCCTGTTTACCACGCTGACCCCGGCGCTCGCCGACGGCGTCGCCTATGTCAACAAAGGGCTCGTCGGCATCGGTCGCATTCCGGCCAGCCAGAAGGACAAGTTCGGCGAGACGTTCGGTTCGGGTTCCGGCATGGCGATCGACACCAAGGGCTGGACACGCGACGGCGCGGGCTACAAGGGTTCCCTCTGGCTGCTGCCGGATCGCGGCTACAATGTCGTCGGCACCACCGATTATCGCGCTCGCGTCAACACCATCGCGATCGAGCTGACGCCGACCGCTCCTGGCGCGGCGCCGGCCGCCGGACAGGAACAGACCGGCGTCAGGGCGACGCTCGCCGACACGATGCTCTTGGCCGACGACAAGGGCACTGATTCCACCGGCCTTGATCCGCTCGACGGCGTGCGCGCAGCGGCCGGCGGCATGCCGATCCTGCCGCAGGCCGAAAACGGCAAGCTGGCGCTGGACGACGAAGCGATCGTGCGGCTGCCCGACGGCACGATGTTCATCTCCGACGAATATGGCCCCAACATCTATCGCTTCTCGGCCGAAGGCCGCCTGATGTCGGCGACGCAGCCGCCCGCGGCCCTGGTGCCGATGCGCCACGGCAAGCCGAACTTCGCCTCCGACAACCCCGGCCCGGGCGCAGCCGAGCCCAGTCCGAAGGATCCCGAGACCGGCCGCCAGAACAACCAGGGTCTCGAAGGCATGTCGATGACGCCTGACGGCAAGTTCCTGATCGCCGTGCTGCAGTCGGCGGCCCGCCAGGACGGCGGCGATTCCGGCTCGACGCGCCAGAACACCCGCGCGCTGGTCTATGACGCTTCCGACCTCGCCCACCTCAAGCTGGCGCACGAATATGTCGTTCCGCTGCCGATGTTCAAGGACGCCAAGGGCAAGACCAAGATCGCCGCCCAGAGCGAGATCGTCGCGCTCTCCGACAAGAGCTTCCTGATGCTGACGCGCGACTCGGGCAACGGCCAGGGCCTCAAGGGCGACGAGTCGCTCTATCGCAAGATCCAGATCGTCGACCTCTCCCCCGCGACCGATATCGCCAACGGCCCGTTCGACGCCGCCGACAAGCCGGTCGCGTCCAAGGGCGTGCTCGACCCGTCGGTGACGCCGGCCAAGCTCACCTCGTTCATCGACATCAACGACAAGGGCGAGCTCGGCCGCTTCGGCCTGCACAATGGCGCGCCGAACGACAAGAACAACCTCTCGGAGAAGTGGGAGGCGATGTCGCTGGTCTCCGTGCTCGATCCGAAGCTGCCCGACGACTATTTCCTGTTCGTCGCCAACGACAACGACTTCCTCACCCAGGGCGGCTTCCAGGTCGGCGCTTCGTACAAGGCCGAGGATGGCGCCGATGTCGACACCACCTTCCTCGTCTATCAGGTCACGCTGCCTGGACTGTCTGGGAACAGCCTCGCCGCGAACTAGTTCTGCTTCGGATCGTATGCCGAGCGGCATATGACCGAGCGCGGAAGGGATGCATCAGCATCAGGCCTGCGATAGCATCGCGGGCCTGATTCATTTTCGGTGCTGCCATGGATGACGAAAAGCCCACCCGCCGGCGGACCGCCGACCTGACCAGCGGCCCCATACCGCGCACGCTGCTTTTGTTCGCGCTGCCGGTGCTGGGCTCCAACGTGCTGCAGTCGCTCAACGGCTCGATTAACGCGGTCTGGGTTGGCCGTTTCCTCGGCGAGGCGGCGCTGACGGCGACCTCCAACGCCAATCTGGTGCTGTTCCTGATCCTCGGCACGGTGTTCGGCATCGGCATGGCGGCGACCATCCTGGTGGCGCAATCGGTCGGCGCCCGCGACCTGCCCGAGGCCAGGCGCATCGTCGGCACCAGCGCCACCTTCTTCTTCCTGGTTTCCGTGGTGTTCGCCGTCTGCGGCTGGGTCTGGGTCGACGCAATCCTCACCGGGCTCGGCACGCCGGCGGATGCCTTGCCGCTGGCGCGCGCCTACTTACGCATCATCTTCGTCGCCGTGCCGATGATGAACCTTTTGTCCTTCGTCATGACCGTGCTGCGCGGCGCCGGCGATTCGCGCACGCCGTTCGTCTTCATGGCGCTGGCGGTCGTGCTTGACGTCGTGCTCAACCCGCTGCTGATCCGCGGCATCGGCCCCTTCCCCGAGCTCGGCATCGCCGGCTCGGCAACGTCGACGCTTGTAGGACAGACGGTGAGCGTCATCGCCATCCTCATCGTGCTCTATGTGCGCAAACATCCGCTCAGGCTGGCGGGCAGCGATCTGGCCTTGCTTCGGCCGGACCCGGCGCTGCTGCGCATCGTCGTCTCCAAGGGCATTCCGATGGGCCTGCAGATGATCGTCATCTCGGCCGCGGCGCTGACCGTGATGGGCATCGTCAATTCCTATGGATCCCAGGTCGCCGCCGCTTACGGCATCGCAGCCCAACTCTGGACCTATATCCAGATGCCGGCCCTGGCGATCGGCGCCGCCGTCTCCTCGATGGCGGCACAGAATGTCGGCGCCGGGCGCTGGGACCGCATCGGCAAGGTCGCGGCATCCGGCGTCGGCTTCAACCTGGTGCTGACCGGCGCGCTGGTTGCGCTGCTTTTCGCCTTCGACCGCGCAGTCCTCAGCCTCTTCCTCAGCAATGACGGCGCGGCGATCGACATCGCCGCCCACATCAACAAGGTGGCATCCTGGTCGTTCATCCTGTTCGGCGTCACCATCGTGCTCTTCGCCACGGTGCGCGCCACCGGCGCCGTCATGCCGCCGCTGATCATCCTGATCATCTCGGTGTTGATCATCCGCACCGGCTTTGCCTATTCCATGCGCAGCGTCATCGGCCAGGAAGCGCTGTGGTGGAGCTTTCCGGCCGGCTCGATCGCCTCGCTCGTGCTCGCCGCTGCCTATTATCGCTTCGGGCGCTGGCGCACGATGCACATGATCGAGGACCGCCCGGCCGCCGGCGAGCCGCCCGACACCGGCCTCGGCGTGCCCCGCCAGCGTGCGCAACTCTTGCCGGAGACCGAATAGTTAAACCTACCGCGCGTATCTGGCGCCGAAGCCGAGCGCCACCAGCGAGAACACGATGATCATGCCGGCAAAGGCCAGGCTTGCCGCGGTGGCGCTCGCCATGCTGGACAGAATGCCGATGCCGATCACCGGCAGCGCGTTGCCGCAGAAGCAGCAGATGAAGAAGGCCGACACCACCTCGGCGCGACGGTCGGCGGGCGCGATCTGATTGACCACTTGCAAGCCCCCGCGATAGCCGAGAGCCGCCGCCACGCCACAGAGCGCCGTCCCGGCGATCATCGGCGCCATCGAAGCGTAGACCTGCGCCGCCACGACCAGCGCCACGGCGGGGATCATCAGCGCCAGCGCCGCGAGCATGGTGGCGCGGCTGGAGAGCCTGGCGGTGGCGAGGATGGTGACGGCCGCCACGATCGACAACTCGAAGAAAAGCCCGCCGGCTTCGGCATGACTGGTCACATGCAGCTGCTGCGCCAATATGCTCGGCGCCAGCGCCGCATAGAAGCCGACCAGCGCCATGGCACCGAACCCGGTCACCGCCGGCGCCACGAATTGCGCGCGGATATCGTCGGGCACCGAAAGCCGCGGCCGCAACGAGACGTCGGAGAATCGCCCGGGCTCGGAGACCGTCTCCTGCGTACGCCAGATCAGCAAGGTGACCAGCACGAGCAGGACGAGATAAACGGCGAATGTCAACCTGAGCGGCCAGGGCGCATATTGGGCGAGCAGCCCCGCCACGAGCGCGCCGACCCCGAGACCGACAAAGTTGGTGCTGGTGGCGATGACCGCGGCGCGTGACTTGTCCTTGCCTTCGATCAGTTCGGCCAACCAGGCAGTGCCGGCGCCTGCGCCGACACCGATGCCTAATCCGCTGAGGATGCGGGCGACGTCGAGCCAGGCGAGATTTTCAGCAAACAGGAAAGACAGCGCGCTGACCACCGCAACCGCCATCGCGGCGAGCGCGGCGGGGCGGCGGCCGACGGCATCCGACAGGCGGCCGAAAAACAGCAGCGCCGCCAGGTTGCCGACCACGTAGACGGCATAGACCAGCGTCAGCATGATCTGCGAGAAGCCGAAGGCCTGCTTGTAGATCACGTAAAGCGGCGTCAGCGCGGTGCTGCCGGCAAAGAGCGCGGCGATCATGGCGGCGACGGCGGCTTTCGCGGCGCCGCCGCCAAGCTCATTGTCACGCGTCATGGTTTGAGCGTAGCTGGTCATCGCGACCTCCGGAGGTTGCAAGCCCAACGCCCATATAATGGCGCTGTTCCACCCCGCGAACGCCCTCCTGACAATCCTGACAGTATGGTCTTGCGCAGAATCCTCCCGTAACGTCTGCCGGCCACTGAGGGGAGGAATCATGGGCAAGGGACGGGTCGAGGCATTCACCGATGGCGTCGTCGCCATCATCATCACCATCATGGTGCTGGAGCTGAAAGTGCCGCATGGCGAGGATTTTTCAGCACTTTTGCCGCTGTGGCCGGTCTTCTTCTGCTATGTGCTCTCCTTCATCAATGTCGGCATCTACTGGAACAATCTGCACAACATGTTCCATGCGGTGCAGCGCGTCGACGGGCGCGTCCTATGGGCCAATCTCAACCTTCTGTTCTGGCTGTCGCTGATGCCGGTGACCACGGCGTTCATGGGAGAGAACCACTTCGCGCCCGTGCCGGTCGCTGTCTACGGCATCGACCTGGTGCTTTGTGCCGTTGCCTATACCATTCTGGTCGTCAAGCTGCGCCATCTGCACGGCGCCGACACGACCTTTGCCAAGGCGGTGGGCCGCGACAACAAAGGCAAGATTTCCCTGGGACTCTACACCACCGCCGTCCTGCTCAGCTTCTTCAACCAGTGGATCAGCGTCGCGATCTACGTGCTTGTAGCGGCCATCTGGTTTGCGCCCGACAAGCGCTTCGAGAGGCTGATCGAAAAATAGAACCCTACTTCCGCATTGTTTTCAGCTTTTCCGCCGCCGAGGCGGCAAGGTCGGCATAGCGCTCCTCCAGCCGTTCGGCCGCCTTGATGATCGGAAAGTCATGGCCGAACTTCTCCAGCGCCAGTCGTAGCTTCTCGGCGAAATCCGCCTGCTTCTCCAGCGCCGCAAACAGCGTCTTCACCTGCGTCTCGCTGATGTCGGGATTGGCGAGCATCTTCGGCACCTCGCGGCCCATCTGGTCGCCGTTGACGGTCTGCTCCTTCAGGATTCCGATCCAATCGGTCAAATGCCGAGCTCCTTTTTCTGAACAGCATGCGCGGCAGGCGCAGCGATGGTCAACCCGTTGCGGCCATCGCCGTCAACCCATTGCGGTTATTGCCGTCAACCCGTTGCGGCCATCGCCGTCAACCCGTTGCGGTTATCGCCGTCAGTGTCGGGATTGGTTGGCCTTGCCTCGGCGGCGCCCGGCGTTAAGTTCGGCCCGACCCGAACAAGGATGGAAATCATGACCAGCGACACCCAGATCCAGACCGCCCTGCCCGCTTTCGCTTCCGGCAATGTCGCCGTCATCACCGGCAGCGCCAGCGGCATCGGCCTTGCCGCCGCAAAACGCTTCGCGGCGATGGGCATGAAGGTGGTGCTGGCCGATATCGGCGGCGTGCGCCTCGACCAGGCGAAGGAAGCTGTCGCGGCGATTGCCGGAGACGATGCCGTCCTGCCTATCCCGACAGACGTGTCCAAGGCCGACGAAGTCGACCAGCTGGCCGAACTCGCCAACGGCGCTTTCGGTGCGGTGTCGGTGCTGATGAACAATGCCGGCGTCGGCAACAATCCGGGCAAGCCCTGGGAGAACCGCGACGCCTGGAAGCGGTTGCTGGATATTAATTTCTGGGGCGTCGTGCATGGCGTCGAGGCCTTCGCGCCGCGCATGCTCGCGGCGGACAAGCCGGGCCTGATCATCAACACCGGGTCCAAGCAGGGCATCACCACGCCGCCCGGCAACCTCGCCTACAACGTATCCAAGGCCGGCGTGAAGACTTTTACCGAGGGGCTGGCGCACGCGCTGCGCAACGAGCCGGGAGCCAAGGTGTCGGCGCATCTGCTGATCCCCGGCTTCACCTATACCGGCCTCACCGAAGGCGCGACGGAAAAGCCAACCGGCGCATGGACCGGCGAACAGGTGATCGACTTCATGCTGGCATCGCTGAAGGACGGTGACTTCTATATCCTCTGCCCCGACAACGAGGTGGCGCGGCCGACGGATGAAAAGCGCATGGCCTGGGCGATCGGCGACATCATCGAGAACCGCCCTGCCTTGTCGCGCTGGCATCCCGATCACAAGGACGCGTTCGCGGCCTTCATGAACCGCTAAGCAATTCCAGGAAAAGTGCATAGCGTTTAGGCTCGGCGACTTCGCCGTAGCCTCCCGTCCAAAATTGCGCAAAAGCAAATACTTACATCGCCTCAGGCGGCCGCCTTCTTCCTGGAGCCGGTCTTGCCCGCCACGGCCTTCTTGGCCGCCATCTCGGCGATCTTGCGATCATGCCGCTTTGCGGCGCGCTCGCATTTGTCGCGGATTTCCTCGACCTCCGATTCAGTCAAGTGCTCGATGCCGATGAAATGATTGTGGGCGCGGCTGACCCTGATCAGCTCGTCCAGCTTGGCCTGGATCGCCGCGCCATCGCGATTCTGCGTGTTCTGGATCAGGAACACCATCAGGAAGGTGATGATGGTGGTGCCGGTATTGATGACCAGTTGCCAGGTGTCCGAGAACCCGAAGACCGGGCCGCTTGCCCCCCATGCGATCACGATCAGCACGCAGGCGGCAAAGGTCGGCGGCAGGCCCGCCATATGCGCGACCCGGTTGGCTATGCTGGTGAAGAGTCTTTCGATCATGCAATTCCCTCGGCAAGCCGCGCAAGCGCAGGATTCGCTATGAAACAAACTGCCGCCGCGTCCGGTTCCAAGGATTGAATTTTCGTGCATGCACGCGTCTCACAATCGGATACACGCAGAAAGCGCAGGCGTGTGAAGAAACACCTTATCCGTTGCTTGCCATAGTGCGGTTGCAGGCCGAAAGCCTGTTCCTTCCGCTTCACGGCGGTTTACCTCCAGCCCCTTCCGCTGCGCCACCCCCGCATGGCGGAAGGGGCAATTCCCCGAGAGCAAGGCAACATCTCGACAGCGCCGTCATGCATTTGGACGGCGTTCTGCCGGTGGTTCGCCTCAAAAGCTGTTTTCTTCCCAACGATCGAGGAAGGCCTCGATCGGCATGGCCTGCATGTCGGGGATTGCGCTTGCCAGTTTCTCGGGCGTCCAGTCCCACCAGGCGAGCGCCTCGATGCGCGCCGCGACGGTGGCGGAGAACCGCCGGCGTAGTGGCTTGGCCGGAACGCCGGCGACGATCATGTAAGGCGCAACGTCATGCGTCACCACGGCATTGGCGCCGATGACGGCGCCGTTGCCGATCGCGACGCCCGGCATGATGACCGCGCCGTGGCCGATCCAGACATCATGGCCGATGCTGACCGATTTTGCCTGCCGCCGTGCGCGGAATTCGGTGTCCACGCCCAGCCAGCGGAAATACTCGTTTGGCCGGTAGCTGACCTTGTGCTGCGTCAGCCGCTCGATCGGATGCTCGAGCGCGTTGATGCGGCTGTTGGCGGCAATCGAGCAGAACTTGCCGATCGTTGTGTAGATCGCCTCGCAATGGCGTTCGAAATAGGAAAAGTCGCCGACGCTCACTTCGCGCAGGATCACCCGCTCGCCGATGGAAGCATAGCGGCCGAGCTTGCAGCCTTTGAGCTCCGCGGTCGGATGGATGCGCGGCTCGGGGTCCTTGAGAACGAGGTTTTCAGGGCGGTCCATGAAGCGGCTTTACGCCGGCCGGGACAGTCCCGCAAGCGCGGCGGCCTGGCCTGTCGGGAAGCTATTGCGGCTTGCCCTTGGTCCACACCACGTTCTGGCCGTAAAGCGGCACGGTCGTGACCGACATCTTCGCCGAGCCGTTCTGCACCTGGCGCGAATGCGACAGATAGATCAACGTCTCGTTCTTCTTGTCGTAGATGCGGTTCACCACCTGCTTCTTCCAGATCAGGCTGAGGCCCTGCTTGAACACCTCCTCGCCGCCCTCGCCCATGTCGATGTCGCCGATGGTGATCGGCCCGGTCTGGCGGCAGGAGATCGAGGAATCGGAAGGATCCTCGAACCAGTTGCCCTTGTGCAGCCGGTCGATGATGCTGCGGTCGAAATAGGCGACATGGCAGGTGACGCCGTCGACCTTCGGGTCCTTGATGGCGTCGATCATGATGTCATTGCCGACCCAGTCGACACCGACCTTACCCACTTCGTCAGCCATGGCCGCGCCGGCGCTCAGGGCAAGACAGGCGGCGAACAAGCCGATCAGTTTTCGCAAGGAAGCCTCCTCGGTTCACGTTTGCCGGTGTCAGGTGGGACAGCACAATGACTTTTGCAAGCCGCCCGGCGTCGCTGAAGAGGCTATGCCTGCCGGAAGGCCAGCATCTGCCGCAACACATTCGACTTCAGCACAAAGTGCTGGACGAGTGCGCCGACGATGTGGAGCAGCACCACATAGAGCAGGATGTTCTTGCCAATGCCATGCACCAGGCCCGCGCCGGGCACCCGCAGGAACCATGCCGCCGCGCCGGAAAGCGGCACGATGAAGATGAGTGCGTAGAACGCCAGATGCGTCAGCCTGGCGAGCAATTGCAGCGCCGGATGTTCCATGCCCGACACCGGCGGGACGCCGCGTGTCGAGCGCAGCCACAGCCGCCAGGCGGCGAGCACCAGCACCGCGAGGCCGAGCACGACATGCATATAGGCCAGCGGCCAATCGCCGGCGGCGGCCTCCTGCCCGCGGCGCAGCGCGCGCCACACATGCTGCATGCCGTCATGGGCGACGAACTGGACCAGGATGAGCGCCGCGATGCTCCAATGCAGCCAGACCTGGGTCTTCGAATAGGACGATACTGGCGCGCCGGCCATCGGGGAGCTCCACCACGAAAGTCTCACGGAAGATAGTTGTGAGCCGAGACCGGTCAAATTAAGGATCGGTAATGGTCAGGCACGGGATCGGCCTGTCCGTCCGATTGCGGCAACGCGACATCTTTGCGTGCCCGGCGCCGACCCGCTAAGACTGTCGCCGAAACTTGGCTTCTAGCCAACGCAATGGGCATTCACTGATGATGCGTTCAATCCTGGTCGGCATTCTCGTCCTGATGGCGGCGGGCATCGGCTGGCTTACATTCGACTGGTACCGGGGCCATTATGGCGGCGAACCCTTCGGTGCGCCCTTCACCCTGGTCGACCAGAAAGGCGCGCCGATCACCGAGGCGGCCTTCAGGGGCCACCCGAGCGTCGTGTTCTTCGGCTTCACCCATTGCCCGGAAGTCTGCCCGACGACCCTGTTCGAGCTGGCCGGCTGGCTGAAGACGATGGGCGACAGCGGCAAGAACCTCAACGCCTATTTCGTCACCGTCGATCCGGAGCGCGACACGCCGGAGACGATGAACACCTATGTCAGCAACTTCTCCGACCGCATCACCGGCATCACCGGCGATCCGGACAAGGTGCATGCCATGGCCAAGGCCTTCGGCATCTACTGGAAGAAGGTCGATACCGGCGACGGCGACTACACGATGGACCATACGGCTTCGGTGCTGCTGCTCAATGCCAAGGGCGATTTCGCCGGCACCATCGCCTATGGCGAAAGCGCCGACACCGCCATCGCCAAGCTGAAACGGCTGGCTGGCGGTGGCCAAACATGATCCCGAACCGAAGGTCAGCGAACGCAAAAAGTGGGAACCGGTTTTCGGAAAAGATCATGTTCAAACAAGAGTCATTCTGATGGGCCAGACCAGGCTCCATCTCACCGCAGGCAAGATTGACGCCGACCGCATCTTCGCGGCCCTCGACGCCGCTTTCGAGGATGACGGCCTGCCGATCGCCGTGCTGGAGGTCGACGAGGAAAAAGACATCCACGAAGTGTCGCTCTATGCAGATGGCGACATCGATCCCGTCGAAGCGCGGGTCAGGGATATCCTCGCCGGTCTCGGCCTGCCGAAGCCCGTCGAGCGCGAGGTCCTTCCCGACGTCGACTGGGTGTCGCGCTCGCTGGAAGGCTTGAAGCCGGTGCGCGCCGGCCGCTTTTTCGTCCACGGCTCGCATGACCGGGCCAAACGCCACAGCGGCGACCTCGCCATCGAGATCGAGGCGGGCCTTGCCTTCGGCACCGGCCATCACGGCACCACCGCCGGCTGCCTCGAAGTGCTGGAGCAGGTGGTGCTGCGCGAGCGGCCGCGCAACGCGCTCGACCTCGGAACGGGAAGCGCGGTGCTTGCGATCGCGCTTGCCAAGCTCGCGCATATCCCGGTGCTGGCGACCGACATCGATCCGGTCGCCGTCCGCGTCGCCGCCGCCAACGCCCGCCTCAACCATGTCAAGGCGCTGGTCGAGACGGTGACCGCGCCGGGCTTCCATCACCCGATCTTCGCCAGGCGCGCGCCTTTCGACCTCATCGTCGCCAACATCCTGGCCCGGCCGCTGATGCGGCTGGCGCCCCAGATGGCCAACCATATCAGGCTCGGCGGTTCGCTGGTGCTCTCCGGTATCCTCGACCGGCAGCGCGACGCGGTGATCTCAGCCTATGTCGGCCAGAGTTTTCGTCACGTCCGCACCTTGCATCGCGAAGGCTGGGTGACCATTCATCTCAAGCGCTGAGGCGAACTTTATCCAGCCGATCTGGCCCTGCCGAAATCGATTCCGGTTTTCGAGATCATGCGCTACGGTCGCCGCAAGCCACTCGAGGGAGGTGCCAAAAATGTTCCAGACCTTTGATTCCGCTGGTGATCCGGCCGTCGGCAAACCGCGCGTGGCGCTGCTGCGGCAATGGCTGGCCGAGAACGGCCTGGATGGCTTCCTCGTCCCCCGCGCGGACGAGCATCAGGGCGAATATGTCGCCGACCGCTCGGCGCGGCTGAAATGGCTGACCGGCTTTTCCGGTTCGGCCGGCGTCGCCATCATCCTGCGCGACCGCGCCTTCATCTTCGTCGACGGACGCTATACGCTGCAGGTGCGCAATGAGGTCGACCTTTCGATCTTCACCGTCGAAAGCCTGATCGACAATCCTCCGGCCGCCTGGGTCAAGGACAATCTCGGCAAGGGCGCGAGGCTGGGCTTCGACCCCTGGCTGCACACGATCGGCGAGATCAAGGCGCTGAAGGCATCGGCCGAGCAATGCGGCGCGACTCTGGCGCCGCTCGACAGGAATCCCATCGACATCATCTGGAAGGACCAGCCGGAACCGCCGCGCGCGCCCGTCGAGATCCACCCGCAAAACCTTGCCGGCGAGCTTGCCAAGGACAAGCTTGCGCGGCTGGCGGGCGCGATCGAGAAGGACGGCGCCACTCATGCGGTGCTCACCGATCCCTCCTCGATTGCCTGGGCCTTTAACATCCGTGGCGGCGACGTTCCGCACACGCCGCTGGCGCTGGGCTTCGCCATCCTCGCCGCCGACGGCAAGCATCAGATCTTCATGGACCAGCGCAAATTCCCGCGCCAGGTCGCGGCCTATCTCACCCAGCTTGCCGATCTGCACGACCCAGGCGAATTCGAAGCCGCGGTCATCGAGCTCGCCAAGGATGGAGCGAAAATCGCGCTCGATCCGGTGCTGGCGGCGGACAAGCTGAGGATGCTGGTCGAGGACAATGGCGGCGCCGTCGTGCTGGCCGCCGATCCGGCGCGTATTCCCCGCGCGACCAAGAACCAGGCCGAGATCGCCGGCAGCCGCGCCGCGCATCGCCGCGACGGCGCCGCGGTCGCGAAACTGCTTTGCTGGCTGGATCGCCAGAAGCCTGGCTCGCTGGACGAAATCGCCGTCGTCACCAAGCTGGAGGAAGTGCGCCGCCAGACTGGCGAGGAAACGCAGATGCCGCTGCGCGACGTCTCCTTCGACACGATCTCCGGCGCCGGCCCGAATGGCGCCATCATGCATTACCGCGTCTCGCGCGCCACCAGCCGCAAGCTTGAGAGCGGCGAGCTGTTCCTGCTCGATTCCGGCGGTCAGTATCAGGACGGCACCACCGACATCACCCGCACCGTGCCTATCGGCCAGCCGAGCGAGGAGATGCGCGAGCGTTTTACTTTGGTGCTGAAAGGCATGATCGGCATCTCGACGCTGCGCTTCCCCGCCGGCACGCGCGGCTCCGAGATCGACGCCGTCGCCCGCATGGCGCTGTGGAAGCATGGCTGCGACTTCGCTCATGGCACCGGCCACGGTGTCGGCTCCTACCTTGCCGTGCATGAAGGGCCACAGCGCATCGCCCGCACCGGCACGGAAAAACTGCTTGCCGGCATGATGCTGTCCAACGAGCCCGGCTACTACAAGGAAGGCGCCTACGGCATCCGCATCGAGAACCTGATCCTGGTCACGCCCGCCGAGCAGATCGACGGCGGCGACATCGCCATGCACGGCTTCGAGACGCTGACGCTGGCGCCGATCGACAAGCGGCTGATCCGCAGCGACCTGCTGCACCGCGACGAGCTGCAATGGCTCGACCGCTATCACGCCTGGGTGCTGGCCGAGATCGGCCCGATGGTCGACGGCGAAACGCTGGCCTGGCTGGAAAAAGCCACCGCGCCGCTGCCCCACGACGCGAAGATTTGAGATGAGCTACTTTCTCCCCGTTCTACGGGGAGAAACGCCCGGCAGGGCAATGAGGGGCAGCGCCTACGATCCGAACGATCGCGCCGGCAGAGTTCCTACCCGACGAACTGGCGCGCCAGGATCAGCACCGCTGCGCCAGCCAAAAACATCGCCATCAGGCCGCCGCGCAGCGATACCAGCACAGTGGCGATCAGCGCTGCCCATTCCGCCGGTCCGGCATGCAAGAGCTCCGGCGCGACAAGTGTCGTCAGCACGGCGGCCGGCACGGCGTTCAAGCCCGCCTCGACGCGTGGATGGATGGTGTCGAAGCGCGAAATGACGAGGTGGCCGCCGACCCGGGTCAGATAGGTGGCGACGGCGCCGGCGAGGATGATCCAGAACGTCGTGCTCACGGCCGCTCACCTATTCCGCTGTGATGCGGCGGCAGGATCACCGCCAGCAGCACGCCGGCGATCGCGCCGATCGAGACATGCCAGGGCGAGCCGACGGTTCTGTAGGCGATGATCGAGGCGACGGCGCTGGCGGCAACGACAGGCGCCCAGAGCGGCCGCTTGCGGAAGCCGAGCACTAGGCCGAGGAAATAGATCGGCAGCAGGAAATCGATGCCCAGCGCATGGGTGTCCGGGATCATTTTGCCGAACACGGCGCCCAGGCCGCTTTCGATCGTCCAGAACACATAGACCGGCAGGCCGAGCCCCAGATACCAGACGAAACCGACCGGACGGCCGGACTCGGCCCTCGCCTCGGCGATGGCGAATTGCGGGTCGGTCAGGATGAAATAGCCGAGCGCCTGCTGCAAAACGGGCCAATGCGCGATGCGTCGGCCGATGCCGGCCGAATAAAGCACATGGCGGAAATTCACCGCGAAGATGGAGAACGATCAGCCATGGCGCGACGTGCTGGCCGAACAGCTCGATGCCGACCATCTGGCTGGCGCCGCCATAGATCGTGGCGCTCATCAGGAAAGCTTCGAGCACCGAGAAACCATTGTCGACGGCGATCGCGCCGAACAGGATCGCGAATGGCGCCGAGGCGACGACCACCGGCATCGACAATCGCACGCCGTCCCAGAAATCGCCGCCTGCCGTGCTCTCAGAGATTGCTTCCGCTGTCATCAAGCCGCTCCTAATGCATGTCGCCCAGAACTGGGCAGCGGTTCTGGGACAACGACATGCATCAAAACAAAGACTTAAAGCGCGTCGCCTGAATCCGTTCAACGCGACGCGCTTTAAGTGCGGCCTCATTTAGGGAGCGTCGCCTTCAATGTCACACCAATTCGCTTGACCCAGCGATCAGCGGAACTGATCGCCGGGTTGTGAAGCGCCGAAGCTTTGTCGGCTCAACTGACGAAATAGCGCTGCCACTCGAAGTCGGTGATGTGCGAGGCCTGCCAGGCGTCGAAGGCCGCCTGCTCGGCGCGGCGGCTCTCGGCGTAATTGTCGCGGAAGGCTTCGCCGAAAGCCTCGGCGCAGAAATCGGACGCGGCGAAAGCTTCGATGGATGCGTTCAGCGTGCGCGGCAGCTTCGGCTTGTCGAGATTGGCAAGGTTGGTCGTCACCGGCGGCTCGAGCGGCAGGTCCTTCTCGATGCCTTCGCAGCCCGCCGCTAGGATCGCGGCGATCGACAGATAGGGATTGACGTCGGCGCCGGGCGCTCGGTGCTCGAACCGGCAGGCGGCGTCGTTCGGCGTGGTGATGGCGCGGATCGGCGCCGTGCGGTTCTCGAACCCCCAGGCGACGTCTTCCGGCGACCACGCGCCGCGGTCGAAGCGGCGGTATGAATTGACCGTCGGCCGGAAGAAGATGTGCGTCTCCTGCATGCGGTTGAGCACGCCGGCGAGGAATTTTTCGGCAACCGGCGTCAGGCGGTTCGGTCCGGCCGCGAAGGCAGGCTTGCCGTCCCGCCACAGGCTGACATGGTGATGCGCACCACAGGCGCTTTCCTTGCCCGGCGGCTGGAAGCGCGTCATGAAGGTGGCGACCAGCCCGCGCTCGGCGCACAGCTCGCGCAGATGCAGCTTGGCCCGCATCGCCGCGTCCGCGGCGGCCAGCGCGCTCTTCGGCGTCAGCGCGTACTCATACATGCCGTAGCCATATTCGGTGACGAGCGAGGCGACGCCGATATCGATGCTCTTCATGCGCGTGATGAACTCGGCAGCGAAGTCCTGGTATTCGCCACTGCGCACCAGGTCGTAGTTGATCAGCGAATGCCCCCAGGGTTTGAGCTCGCGATAGCGGCCGGCGCGCATCAGATCATGGTCGGCGTGGAAAATACCGAACTCGTATTCGAGCGCGAATTTCGGCTCGTAGCCGAGCGCCCTGGCACGCTCCTCAACTCGGGCGAGGACGTTGCGCGGATCGTACGGGCAGACCGCGCCGTCGAGCATGTAGGAGCGCGTGATGGCGGAAGCGAATTTAGGCTTCCAGCCATGCTGCACCACAGTGTCGGGATCGATGATGCCCTTGATGTTGGGAAAGCCGTTCTCCTCATTGGCGCTCGGCGAGGCGAAGGCGACGTCGCCCATCGGCTGGCCGTCGCCATGCGTGACGCAATAGAGGATGGCGTTGATCGATTCGCCATGGGTGGAAAGCTTCAGCGGCGCGATCTTGGAGCGCACCACGCCCGACGTGTCGACCGTATGCACCTCGACGAACTCGACGCCGCGCGATGCAAGCTCGGCCTGCAGCGCTTCGAGCTTCGGCGCATACGCCGCCACCCTCTCCTCAAATTCCACGTTCAACCCTCCACCAGGAAATGACTGAGCTATTTGGCGTTGCGCCGCAACAGAAGCGACAGGAGCTCATCGAGCTCATGCCGGCCGCTGATGCCGCTAGGCCGGAACGCCATGCAAAGCACGATGACCACGCCGAGCGCCACGCCCGACAGGCCGAGCAGCTGCGGCAGTTGGATGCCGGCGATCGTCACGCCGGACTCGATGCTGCGGATGAATTCCAGCCCGATCGAAAGCACGATGACGCCGGTCACGGCTCCCGTCACCGTCGCCATGCCGCCGAGGATCAGCATCGCCAGTGTGTTGAAGATCATCTGGAAATAGAAAAGCTTGGGGCTGATCGTGCCGGCGAAATAGGCGTAGAGCACGCCGGCGAGGCCGCAGATCAGCGCCGACAGGACCCACGACATCAGCCGCAGCTTCTTGGCGTCTATCCCAAGCGCTGCCGCCGCCTGCGGACTCTGCGCGCTGGCGCGCAACTGCAAACCCCAGCGGCTGTCCTTGAACAGACGCGCCGCCACGATCGCCACCACCGCGAAGACCAGCATCCACGGCAGGCCGACCACTTTGGGAATACCGAAGAAAGCCTGGTTGCCCTTGAACAGATCGGTCCAGTTGAGGAACACCGAGTGGACGATGATCAGCAGCGCCAGGCTGACGATGGTCGCCGCGACTCCCGACAGCCGGCTGATCACCTTGCCGCTGACCAGCGCCACGACGCCGACGACGAAGAGTGCGATGAACGCCGACGAAACCGGATCGAGCTCCAGCGTCGCAAAGCCGAAGGGCGCGTTGGGGATCGACAGCTTCTTCATGGCGAGCGGCGTCGACAGGATGGCGACGCCATAGGCGCCGAGCCCGACAAAGGCGCTGTGGCCGAGATTGGCGATGTTGGAATTGCCCATGAACACTTGCAGCCCGACCACGACGATCAGGTTCACGAAGGCGCCGAGCGCCAGGAAGGTGTAGTAGGTCGGCGCGAAGTTCAGCACCAGGAGCCCGATCACCAGCACCGGCAGCGCCGTCACCAGCCCGCCGATCAGCGAGCGGACCAGCGCGTTGCCGGATCGCGTTGCGCCAGTCGGAGCCGCCATCTGGTCGACCGCTTGCGAGAGTTCGGAGCCTGCCACGTCAGATCTCCCCACTTCAGATTTCCTTGTCGCCGAGTTCGATGCGCTGACCGAGCAGGCCTTCCGGGCGGTAGACGAGCAAAGCGACGATGATCGCGTAAGTAAGCGCGTCCCTGAAGCCCGCATATTCCTGCGGCAGCGCGACGAGCAGGCCGACTTCGATGAAGCCGAGCAGCATGCCGCCGACAGCCGCGCCAGGCAGCGAGCCGAAGCCGCCGATGACGCAGGCGACGAAAGCCTTCAGCACCAGGCCGAAGCCAAGGTCCGGCGAGACGCTGCCGCGCCGCGCCAGGATGAAGACGGCGGCAATGCCCGCCAGCGCGCCTGAAATCGCGAAGGCCGTGGCAATGACGCGGTTCGCCTTGATCCCCATCAGCCGCACCGTTGCGAAGTCGCGCGAGGCGGCGCGGATGGCGAGGCCGAGCGTCGAGCGGTTGAGGAAGAGCACCAGCGCAAGGATGGTCAGGCCCGAGACGATCAGTTCCATCACCTGCAGCGAGGAGACGGCGAAGGGGCCGAAGAACCACATCTGGTTCAACCCGTTGAGGATCGAAACCGACTGCGGCTTGGGCGAGATCAGAAGCATGAAAAGGTTCTGCACCACGATCGACACGCCGAAGGCGGTGAGCAGCCCGGTCGTGGTCGGCGCGTAGCGCACCGGCCGGAAGGCGACGCGCTCGAACACGACCGCCGCCAGCGCCGCCATGACGACGGCAAGCAGCACCGCGACGAAGGGCGAAGTCAGCCCGAGTGCGGCTGCCAGGAACACGCTGTAGGCCGAGACGCCGATGATCTCGCCATGGGCGAAATTGACCAGCCCCATGATCGAGAAGACGACGGCGAGCCCGAGCGCCACCAGCGAATATTCCGCGCCGAAGGCGAGCGCGTTGAGAAGCTGCTGCAGAGCGTAGTCCATCGCCGCCTACCCGCCGAGATAGAGGTTGAACAGGCCGTGCTCGTCGGCGAGCTTGGCCGGCGGTCCGTCATAGCGCAGCGTTCCCGAGCTCACGACATAGACGCGGTCGGCGAAGCGCAGCGCCTGCTTGGCGTTCTGCTCGACCACCAGCAGCGTCAGCCCTTGCGCCTTGAGCTCGCCGATGAAATCGAAGATGCGCGCCACGATCTTCGGGGCCAGTCCAAGCGACGGCTCGTCGAGCAGCAACAGCTTCGGCCGCGACATCAATGAGCGGGCGATCGCCAGCATCTGCTGCTCGCCACCCGAAAGCGTGCCGGCCGCCTGGCCGTAGCGTTCGGACAGAACCGGAAACAGCGCCAGGAACCGCTCGATGTCCTGGCGCACACCGGCGGGGTCGCGCCTTGTCGCGGCCCCCAGCCGCAGGTTCTCGCCGACGCTCAGGTTGGAGAAGATGTGCCGGCCTTCAGGCGTCGAGGTCAGCCCGGCTCGGATGCGATCCTCGGTGCGGACATGCGAGATGTCCTTGCCGTCAAGGACTATGCGCCCCGAAGCGGGCGTTACCAGGCCGGTCAGCGCATTGATGGTCGAGCTCTTGCCGGCGCCGTTGGGCCCGAGCAGGGCGACAAGCTCGCCCTGCCCGACCTCGAGCGACAGCTCGCGCACCGCCGTGACGGCGCCATAGCGCACGACAAGCTTCTCGACCTTCAACACGTGCTCCGGCCCGCCCTAGTTCAGCGCCGGAACGAAGGTCGGCGGCGTGTCGGTAATCAGCACCCGCTTGCCGTCGGCAAAGCCCATCACCGGCACGGCCTTCACCGGATAGCCCTTCTTCTCGGCAAAGGAGATCGTCGGCGCCGTGGTGCCCGGATAGCCGCCCGGCGCGCGGATCGCCTCGCGCAAGGCTGCGGGGTCGACGGTGCCGGCTTTCTCGGCCGCTTCGTAGCTTATCTGCACCATGTCGGCGCCGAGCGCGTCGAAGATGCCGTTGATCTTGTAGCCGTCGGCCTTGCACTGGGCGAGGAACTTGTCGATCGGGCCGTCGACGCCGGTCGCGCCGTGCGTCGCGAACATCACCTTTTCCAGCGACTTCGGATCGCCGACCGTGCCTTCCAGCGACTTGTCGTCGAAGGCGTCGCAGCCGGCCACCCAGCCGTCATAGCCGTTGGCGCGCAGCTGGCGGATCAGGATGCCGACATCGGGCAGCACGGCGCAGATATGGATCGCATCCGGCTTCTGCGGCAACGCCTTGATCGAGGCGATCTGCGGCGACCAGTCGGTGGTGCCGTAGGAATAGTTGAACTTGCCGACCACCTTGCCGCCGAGATGCTCGAACACCTCGCCGAACCACTCAGGCAGCTTTTCCGAATAGGAACCGGCATCGGGCGACACCATCAGCGCCACGGTGCGCGCGCCCTTGCCGTAGAGCGCGTTGGCGGTGGCCGAGGCATTGATCGGATCGGGCACGGCGCCGGCGATGAAGTTGTCGAGACCTGCCTGCTGCATTTCGAGCTGCGTGTTCGGCGCCGAGAACACCGTGGCGCCGTAAGGCTGCGCGGTCTGTGCCATCGGGATCAGCGCGTCCGGGAACGGCACGCCGGTGATGATCTGCGCGCCGGCATCGAGGAATTTCTGGCCGAGCGAGACCGAAAGCTGCGGGTCAGAGCGGTTGTCCTCGATCATCAGCTCGACCTTGGGATCGTTCGCGCCCGCCGCCTTGTTCAGCCTGTCGGCCATGCAGCGCGCGCCCTCGGCTTCGCTGTAGGGCGCGTAGGCGCCGGTCATGGCGACGGCAAGCCCGATCTTCAGGTCAGCCGCACCCGCATGCCCTGCCTGCAGCAGGCCGGCGGTCAGCACCGCGGCTCCCAGTAAAATCTTTTCCATTCTACCCCTCCTTCCTCTCATTGCGGTTGTTCTTCCGGGCCCTCAAGCAGTCTCCGACTGCCCGACATAGACCTCGATGACGCGCGGATCACGCCACACTTCTTCCGTCTCGCCCGAAGCGATCACCTGCCCCTGGTCCATCACGCAAAGCCGGTCGCAGAGCCGGTTGATGAAGCGCAGGTCGTGATCGATGACGATGGTCGCGCAGCCGACGTCGCGGCGGATACCTTCGATCGCGATCGCCAGCGTCTCCGACTCGGCCTCGTTGAGGCCGGCCGCCGGTTCGTCGAGCAACAAGAGCGACGGCCCCAGCGCCAGCGCGCGGGCGATCTCGAGCCGGCGCTGGCTGCCATAGGGCAGCGTGCCGGCCGGGCTGTCGGCGAATCCCGCCAGCTCATATTGCTGCAACAGCTGGTCGACGCCGATCCGAGCGGCGGCGGCGGGGCGCACGGCGCGGCAGGTGATGTGCGCGACCTCGACGTTCTGGCGCACGGTCAAATCCTTGAACAGCCTGATGGTCTGGAAGGTGCGGCCGACCCCAGCCCGTGCGCAATGCTCCGGACCGCGCCCGGTGATCTCTTCGCCAGCCAGGCGAACGCTGCCGCTGTCCGGCTTGAGCACGCCCGAAATGGCGTTGACGAGCGTCGACTTGCCGGCGCCGTTCGGGCCGATAAGGCCGAGGATCTCGCCGGCCTCGCAAGTCAGCGAAGCGTTGCGCAGGGCCTGCACGCCGCCGAATGTCTTGCTGACTGCCTCAACCGACAGCATCGGTCATCTCTCCCATTGCCGGCCGCTGGCTGTTCTCCTGTCGGCCGTCGAAAGGGATGCTAGTCCCCCGACTTTTCCAGAACAAGTATTTTTTTCCATTTTAGAAAAATTCTTCAACGGAAGCCTTCGGACCGTCGGTCAGGCGCCTGTTCCCGGCGGCAGCCCGTCGCGCGGCACGGTGTTCGACATCAGCATGATGACGGGTTCGTCGCCGAGCGCGACATAGGCGTGCTGCATCTCGCCGTCGAACAGGATGCTGTCGCCGGGCTGCAGCACGGTCGGGTCGTAATGAAGCGTGTGCAGTTGCAGGCTGCCGCTCAGCACATGGATGAACTCTTCACCCGAATGGTTGCGCCAGCCGCCGTTTTCCTCGAAGGTCCTGGCGCGCAGCGTGACGCGCCAGAAAATATTGGTCTTGTCGCGGAAATCGCTGCACAAGACCTCGAATTCCATGGCGTTGCCTTCATGCAGGATGCCACTGCCGGCGCGCGTGATCGAGCGGCGCGCCTGCGGCCCGGGCTTCGGGCTGAACAGGAACGAGGCCACCGGCACGTGCAGCACGCCGGCGATCATCAGCGCGATGTCGACGGTCAGCCTGGCCTTGCCGTTCTCCAGCTTCGACAGCTGCGAAACGGAAAGGCCGGAGCGCTCGCTGAGATCGCGCAAGGTGATGTTCTGCTGCTTGCGCGCGTCGCGGATCTTGCTGCCCACATTGCCTTGCATCGTCCACGCCCTTGGCTGTCGTGTTTCCAATTCGACAAGCTCTAGCGTTCCGCTATTTGAGCGTCCAGCCTTTAGACGGCTACGGCTGATTGCGGCCATAGGGACATCGCGACGGTGGCAAAGGCATTTTCGAGAAGGCGGCTGATGCGTTCGAAAGTTTCCGGATCAGCAAGTAGATCGTTGCGCACCTCGAGGTAAAGGCAGGGCCGGGCCTGCTGCAGCCCATGCCGGTTCAGCGTGTAGCCGACGGCCTGGCGCCAGTCGTAGGGTTCGTTGTCGCCGATCCTGAAGCCTGCTTCCACGCCCTGTACGCCGAGGGTTTTCAGCACCGAGGTGACGAAGGGCGACTGTTCCCGCCACAGCACGCCGATATCGACATTGCGTTTCACGCCGCCCATCACCGGCGTGAAGGAATGCACCGAGATCAGCGCCCGCCGGCCAGCGGCGGCTTCGATGATCGCCCGTTCGACCGGCGCCCAGGCGACAAGCTTGCGCAGCCTCGCATCCACGGCATCGACCGCCACATTGTCCGGCACCGGGATGCCGCCGAGGTCCGGCCGCATGAAATCCCACTCATCCGCGGGGCGGTTGTAGTCGAGGAACAGCCGCGAATAGCGCGCGATCACGGCCGGCGCCCGCAGTGTTCGCGAAAGCCGCCGCGTCAGCGCATCGACGCCGATGTCGACCGCGAAATGCGTACCGAGATAGGGCTCCGCCAGGCCAAGGTCGCGCCAGGGCGCCGGTACGACATTGCCGGCATGCTCGGCGATCAAAAGATACGGGCTGGCCGCATCCGGCAGCAGCCGTTCCACGCCGGCCGCGGCAAGCGCCGAGACCGCCGCATCGCCAAGCTTTTCAAGGTCCCGCACGGTCGGATGCCGCTGGCGGTCAAGCGATGACGGAGCGGACATGATAGGCTTTCGCCGCCGTCGCCTCGATCAGGCCGGCGCGTCCGTTGGTGCGCCCGAGACCGGAATTCTTGATGCCGCCCCAGGGCAGATAGAGGTCGGCGTGGTCGCAGCGGTTGAGATAGACCGTGCCGGCCTCGACCTCGTCGAGCAAGGCCACGCCGCGCTCGACATCGCGCGTCCAGATCGAGGCGCTCAAGCCGTAGTCGCTGTCGTTCACCAATCGGATCGCTTCGTCGTCGCCGCTGACAGCCTGGACGCAGGCCACCGGACCGAACAGCTCGTCGCGCATGATCTGCATGCTGTGATCGACGCCGGTCAGCACCTCGGGCGCGACATAGGCTGCCCCAAGCTTTGCCGCCTTGAGCGCGCCGTCCTGCGGCATCAGGCGCTTCGCCCCTGCCCGCACCGCGCCTTCGGTAAGGCCGCGAATGGTGTCGGCCGCAACCGCGCGCACCACCGGACCGACCATAGGCTTTTCGCCGATCGGATGGCCGATGCTCCACTTCGCCGTCTCGGCGACCAGCGCCTCGACGAAACGATCATGGATCGAGCGATCGACATAGATGCGCTCGACCGAGCAGCAGGACTGGCCGGCATTGGAATAGCTGCCCTCGGCAATCAACGGCACCGCCGCTTCGAGATCCGCGTCGGAGCGCACATAGGTCGGATCCTTCCCGCCGAGCTCGAGATGCACCTGGGTGAAGGTACCTGCGGCGGCCGCATGCACGCGTCTGCCGCCATTGACCGAACCGATGAAATTGACGGCGTTGAAGACGCCGGAGGCAATCAGCCGCTCGGCATCCGGATGGTCGAGATGCAGGCTCTGGAAGACGCCCTCGGGACCGCCGGCGGCGCGAAAAGCTTCTTCGGCAAGCTCCGCGATCAACGGCGTCTGCGGCGAGTGCTTGAAGATCACCACATTGCCGGCCGCCAGCGGCGACGTGACCAGATAGCCGAGCATGGCGGTCGGATAATTCCAGGCGCAGATCGACAGATGCAGGCCGCCGGCCACCGGCCTGGCGTAGCGGCGGATGTTTTCATCCGACGGGAACGGCATGTCGGCCAGCGTCTCGGGCGCGGCACCTGCAAGCAATTCGCCGATCAGCGCCAGGCGCGGCGTCTCGTCGGCCTGCCATAGTGGCCTGCCGATCTGCCATGCCACCGCGTCGGCCAGCGGGGCTGCGCGCGCCTTCATCTCCTCGCCGAAGCGCAAAAGGATGGCCAGCCGCTCGGCCAGCGGCGTTCGCCGCCAGCCCGGCAACGCCGCGCGGGCCCGGGCGACGGCCGCCTCGATCGCCGCGCCGTCCACGTAGCTGCGTGTCGCATAGATCGAGCCGTCGACAGGAGAGGTAACCGCGAAGGTGCGCGCGCCGGAATGCAGGTTCATGGTCTTGGAATCCACCCAAAAGGAGAGCCGTCAATCACGGCACGATATCGAGATTTTCCATTTTGGCAAATTTTTTCGAATACGGCTTGATGGATTTTTTGCCCGCCCCTATTGTCCGGCCATCGCGTCCTGGCGCAAAACGCGTCTCTGGCGCCAACAAGAGAGGGACAGATGGTCGTCTTTGATTTCACCGGCAGGCATGCGGTCGTCACCGGAGCGGGCGGCGGCATGGGCGAAGCGATCGCGCTGGCGCTGCTCGATGCCGGCGCCTCCGTCACCGCCATCGACATCAAGCCGCGCCCGGCCTCGCTTGCCGCCTATGACGACAGGCTGACCTTTGCGCAGGGCGATTTGACCAACGCCGCTTTCGTCGAGCAAACCATCGGCGCCGCCGGCCGCGAGCGCGGCGGCATCGACTTTCTCGCCAATGTTGCCGGCGTTCTGTGGTTCGGCCGCGACAAGTCTGCGCTCGATATGGACCTCGATGTCTGGGACCAGGTCTTCAACATCAATTTGAAATCCTTCGTGCACACCGCACGCGCCGTCGTTCCTTACATGCGTTCCGGCGGCCGCGGCGGCGCCATGGTGCATTTCTCGACCATCCAGTGGTATCGCGGCGATCCGAAACCGCAGGATGCCTATCAGGCCTCGAAGGCAGGCGTCTGCGCGCTGTCCAAGTCGCTGGCCATGCAGCTTGCCGGCGACGGCATCCGCTCCAACGCCATCTGCCCCGGCATGGCGCTGACGCCGCTGCAGGCGCGCTGGGACACCGAGGAGAAGCGCGCCGCCGTGGCGAACTACACGCCGCTCGGCCGCATCGGCACGCCGCAGGATATGGCCAATGCCGCGCTCTTCCTGCTCTCGGATGCCGCAAGCTACATCACCGGCATCGAACTCGCCGTCGACGGCGGCCTGCTGATGCGGATGTAAGCCTCTGGCGGCAGCGGACGGCGGCGTTAACGCATGTCTCCCGAAAGTGGGAACCGGTTTCGGGATAAAGACATGCGTAAAATCAAAAAACCTAAAGCGCATGGTGCGAATCTGAAAGATCGCGATGCGCTTTAGGCCGCCACGACCGTGCCCTGGATCGCCCTGCCCCAGTCGAGCAGCGGCTTGGCACGCAGGGTGAAATCGACAAGGTCGTCGACCAGTGCCGGCGAATGGATCGTCGTTGGATCGATATCGTGCCGGACCACGAAATGGCGGTTGCGAACGGCCTGGGCGAGGTCCTCGTCGCCGACATCCTCGAAACCGCGCGGCGCGCGCTTCAGCCGGTCTTCCGCATCGAGCTCCAGGCCGGCCTTCTTGAGCGACGAGACCATGGTGCGAAACGCGGCGGGCTTCTCCACGATCGCCTTGCGCATCGCCTGCAGCAGTTCAGGCGCGGGCTGCCACCAGGCGACGCCGGCAAAGCAGCGCTCGAGCCCGATATGCACATAGAAGACGCCTTGCGACATCTTGCTGCCGTCCGGCGACAGAATGGCCGAGAGATGCCGGTTGTAGGGCCGCTTGTCCTTGGCAAAGCGCACGTCGCGGTTGATGCGGAACAGCGACCTCTTGCGGTCGCCTCGCAGCCCGAGCTTGGCCGTTTCGAAGCGCTCGCTCAGCGTCTCGACGAGATCGCAAAACGGCCCGTGCAGTTCGCTGTCGAAGAGGTCGCGGTTCTCCTGGAACCATTCGCGGCTCTGGTGGAAGTCGAGCGCCTTGAAGAAAGGAATGGCCTTCTGCCCAAAACCCTTGAACGCGCCCGCCATCAGCCAGCCCTGCCGATGCGCTGCAGCCAGGTATCCTCGTCGATCACCTCGATGCCGAGCTCGCTTGCAACTTTCAGCTTCGAGCCGGCGCCGGGGCCGGCCACCACCAGATCGGTCTTGGCCGAAACCGAGCCCGCGACCTTGGCGCCGAGCCGCTCGGCCATCGCCTTGGCTTCCGATCGGGTCATCTTTTCCAGCGAGCCGGTGAACACGACCGTCTTGCCGGAAACTTCGCTGCCGGCCGAGATCTCCATGACATAGGGCTTGGGGTGGACCTGCGCGAGCAAGGCATCCAGCACGTCGTCATTGCGCTCATTGCCGAAGAAGTCGCGCAGCGCGTTGATCACTGTGTCGCCGATGCCGTTGATCGACGGAAAGACGCTGTGCGGATCCTCCGCCTTCGCAGTCTCCTTGCCGATTCGAATCAGCTCCTCGATGGTCGAGAACTGGCGGGCAAGCACGGCCGCCGTCGTCTCGCCGATATGGCGGATGCCGAGCGCGAAGATGAAGCGGTCGAGCTCCGGCTCGCGCCGCGCGTCGATGGCCGCGAACAATTTGTCGAGACCTTCATAGTTGCGCTCCTCGACGCTGCGCACATTCTTGCGCGCCTTGCCCGAGGCTTCCTCGCGCAACCTCGCCTGCTCCTCGCGCCGCTCGGCCAGCGCCTTGGTGACGGCTGGCCTTCGATCCTTCAGCGTGAAGATGTCGGCAGCCGTCTTGACCAGCCCCGCATTGAAGAAGAGGTCGATGTTTTCCGCGCCGAGGCCCTCGATATCCAGCGCGCCGCGCGACACGAAATGGCGCAGCCTTTCCACGGCCTGGGCGGCGCAGATCAGCTCGCCGGTGCAGCGCCGCCGCGAATCTTCCTTGCCCGTCTTCTCGTTGATCTCGCGCGTCGCCGGCGAGCCGCAGACCGGGCAGGTATGCGGGAATTCGTAAGGCACGGCATTGACCGGCCGCTTGTCGATGACGACGCTGACGATCTGCGGGATGACGTCCCCTGCCCGCTGGATCACCACAGTGTCGCCAATGCGCACGTCGATGCCGTCGCGGATCGGCTGGCCGTTGCTGTCGAAGCCCTTGATGTAGTCTTCATTGTGCAGCGTGACGTTCTCGACCACCACGCCGCCGACCGTGACCGGGGCAAGCCGTGCCACCGGCGCCAGCGTGCCGGTACGGCCGACCTGGATGTCGATCTTCTCGACCGTCGTCATCGCCTGCTCGGCCGGGAATTTGTGGGCGACCGCCCAGCGCGGCTCGCCGGTGACGAAACCCCAGCGGCGCTGCAACTCGAGTTGGTCGACCTTGTAGACGACGCCGTCGATGTCGTAGCCGAGCGAGGAGCGCTGCTCCTCGATCCGATGATACTGCGCGATCAGGTCCTCGATCGACTTCGCCCGCACCATCAGCGGGCTGACCTTAAAACCCCACTCGCCGAATTTCTGCACCGCTTCGAACTGCGTCGGCGCGGGGTCTGCGGTCGTGTAGCCCCAAGCATAGGCGAAGAATTTGAGGTTGCGGCTGGCGGTGACCGACGGGTCCTTCTGGCGCAGCGAGCCTGCTGCCGTGTTGCGCGGATTGACATAGTCCTGGCCGCCGACCGCCGCCGAACGCTGCTTCAGCGCCTCGAACTCGGCATAGGTCATGTAGACCTCGCCACGGATTTCGATCGTCTCCGGCCAGCCCGACCCCTTCAGCTTTTTCGGAATGTCGGCAATCGTCTTCAGATTGGCCGTGATGTCCTCGCCGACCGCGCCGTCGCCGCGCGTCGCGCCCTGCACGAACACGCCGTTCTCGTAGCGCAGCGAAGCCGACAGCCCGTCGATCTTCGGCTCGGCGGTAAAGGCGATGTCGAGGTCCTTGTCGCGGTCGAAGAAACGCCGTCCGCGTTCGATGAAATCGGCGACGTCCTGGTCCGTATAGGCTTTGGCGAGGCTGAGCATCGGCACCGCGTGCCGTACCTTGGCAAAGCCTTCCGCGGGCGGCGCGCCGACCCGGCGCGACGGCGAATCCTCGCGCACGAGATCCGGGAAAAGCTCCTCTATGGCGAGGTTGCGCCGGCGCAGCGCATCGTACTCCGCATCGGTGATCGTCGGCGCGTCCTCGGCATGGTAGCGACGATCATGTTCGGCAATCTCCGCCGCGAGCCGCTCCAGCTCCTCCGCGGCCTCGCTTTCGCTCAGCGATTCGACTGGTTTCTCCGACATGCGGCGCGGTCCTCAAATTGTGGCGGGCCACTATAAATCAGGATTCGCAGGCAGGGAGTCGGCTTGCGCAAAAATCATTCCTGAACAGCAACATGCAGCCATCTGCTGACTCTGCTTTCAAAGCCGGAGAATCAAGCACCAAGGATGTGCTGAGATTCAGGTCAGGCCGAGTCGAGAAGGGTGGTGTCCGAGAACCGGAGCGGAGCGTACTTGAAGTACGTGAGCACCGGAAGCGGAGGAAACCGCCGTTCGCAGACCGGCCTCACCTGAATATCGACACATCCTAAGCTGCGGCCGTGTTCTCACGCAACAACCGCTCGGCCGCGGCGCGCGCCTCATCGGTAATGGTGGCGCCGGCCAGCATGCGCGCGATTTCTTCCTGGCGCGCGGCGCGGTCCATTTCGGCAATACCGGTGGCGACACGGTCCTTGCCACCGGATTTGGAGATCAGGAAATGCGTGGCGGCGCGCGCCGCGACCTGAGGCGCGTGGGTGACGGAGAGAACCTGCACCCTTTTCGACAGCCGCGCCAACCGCTGGCCGATGGCGTCGGCCACCGCGCCGCCGACGCCGGTGTCGATCTCGTCGAAGACCAAGGTCGGCGCCGAGCCGCGATCGGCGAGCGCCACCTTCAGCGCCAGCAGGAAGCGCGAGAGCTCGCCGCCCGACGCGACCTTCATCATCGGCCCCGGCCTTGTGCCCGGATTGGTCCGCACCCAGAATTCGACCTGGTCGATGCCTTCTTCCATGCGGCTTTCGGCATCGCTTCCCATCTCGACGATGAACTCGGCCCGTTCGAGCTTCAGCGCCGGCAGTTCCGCCATCACCGCCTTGCTCAGCCCCGACGCCGCCGCATGGCGCAGCGACGACAGCTGCGCCGCGGAAATGTCGTAGGCCTCGCGCCCGGCGGCGGCCTGCTTCTGCAGCGCATGCAGCCGCTCCTCGCCGGCATCGAGATCGGCAAGATCGGCCACCATCGTGTCGCGCAGTTGCGCCAGGTCGTCGACCGCGACATTGTGCTTGCGCGAGGCGGCGCGCAGCGCAAACAGACGCTCTTCGGCCTTCTCCAGACGCTGCGGATCATATTCGGTGGCGCGAAGCGCGGCTTCCACGCCGGACTGCGCCGCGTCGAGCGAGATCATCGCCTCGTCCAGCGACGTCACCACGTCGTCGAGCAGGCCGGGCGCTTCGCCCAACTTGCGCTGCAGCCGGCGCAACAGGCTGGCGAGCTGCGGCAAGGGCGAGGACGGCCCCGACAGAACATCCTGCGCGTCATGGATCTCGGCGGCGATCTTTTCGACGCGCATCATCTGCGCGCGCAATTCCGCAAGCTCCGTCTCCTCGCCCGGCTGCGGATCGAGTTTTGCGAGTTCGGCCACGGAAGCGCGCAGATAATCGGCCTCGCGCGCCGCCGCCTCGACCTTGGCGCGATGCCGGGAAAGCTCCTGCTCGCAGTTTCGCCAGTAGCGCCAGGCTTCGCCCGTGCCGCGCACGGCGCCCAGATGGCCACCGAAACTGTCCAGCAATTGGCGATGCGCGCCGGGATCGACCAGGGCGCGTTCATCATGCTGGCCGTGAATCTCGACCAGCGCGCGGCCGACATCGCGCATCAGGGTGACGCTGGAGGGCTGGTCGTTGACGAAGACACGGGTGCGGCCGTCGGCCGTCTGCACGCGGCGCAGGATGATGTCGCCATCGTCCTCGATGTCGTTTTCGGCGAGCAGCGCGCGCGCCGGATGGTTGCGCGGCACGTCAAACACCGCGATGACCTGGCCTTGCGCGGCGCCGTGGCGCACGAGCGAGGTGTCGCCGCGCGCGCCAAGCGCTAGCGACAAAGCGTCGAGCAGGATGGATTTGCCGGCGCCGGTTTCGCCGGTCAACACCGAAAGCCCAGGCAGGAAGTCGATGTCCAGCTTCTCGATCAGGACGATATCGCGGATCGACAGTCTGGACAGCATCGCAAGCTTCAGGCGCCGGTGATCAGCTTCCCGGCCTTGGATATCCACGATCCGGCATTTTCGCGCGGCGCAAGCCCGTTGCTCTGCAGGAGCTTGTAGGAATCCTTGTACCACGAGCTGTCCGGATAGTTGTTGCCGAGCACCGCCGCCGCCGTCTGCGCTTCCGAGGTCAGGCCCATCGCATAGTAAGACTCGGTCAGGCGCGCCAGCGCCTCTTCGACATGGCGGGTGTTGGAATAGTTTTCGACGACGGTGCGGAAGCGCTTCACGGCGGCGATGTATTCGCGACGCTCGAGATAGTAGCGGCCGACCTGCATCTCCTTGCCGGCGAGTTGGTCGTTGGCGAAGCGGATCTTGTCCTTGGCGTCGCCGACATATTCGGAATTCGGCCAGCGCGTCACCAGTTCCTGCATGGTCTGGATGGTCTGGCGCGCTTCCTTCTGGTCCTGGGTGACGTCCTTGATCTGCCGGTAGTAGCTCAAGCCGATGATGTACTGCGCGTAAGCGGCATCGTCGGTCGAGGGATAAAGCGTCAGATAGCGCTTCGCGCTGCCGATGGCCTCGTCGTATTTGCCGGCGCGGTAGTCGGCGAAAGCGCCCATCACCATCGATTTGCGGGCAAATTCGGAATAGGGATGCTGGCGGTCGACAGCGTCGAACTTCTTGCTCGCCTCATCGAGGCGGCCGGCATTCATGTTGGCCAGGCCCTGGTTGTAGAGAACGTCGGCCGGTTCGGTCTGGTCGACATAGGTCGCCAGGTTGACGTCCTTCTCGGAGGACATGCAGGCCGACAGCACGAGCGCGGGAGCAACCACCGACAGCGCCAGCAAAACACCCCGACGCGGCGTTACCGATTGACCAACTCGCGAAAAAAACATGTTTGGATTCCGCCCCTTCGGCGTCGTTTCGGTCCGGGCCGCAGCCATAAACCATTATCCCCTTGCCCGGCAACGCTATGTCCGGCCAATCGCACATTTTTGTGGCAGGCCGGCGCCGGGCGCGAGGTTGTGCAATTTCAGCGATTCGTGATGCAATCGTGCAACACAGCCCGCCCTACAAAGCCAGAAAACGGTTAAAAATCAGATCACCCAGGGTGCGTAGACCGGCCGGCTGACGGCGATCATCTCGGCGACGCGGCCGCGCTCGCGGCGCCTCGTCTCGACGATCTCGAAGGCCGTATGGTCGGAAAGCAGCCGGCGCAAGGCCGAGGCATTCATCCTGTGCCCGCCGCGGTAGGAACGGAAGCAGCCGATGAAGCGCGCGCCGGCCAGCGCCAGATCGCCCATCGCATCGAGCGTCTTGTGGCGCGCGAATTCATTGGGATAGCGCAGCCCGCCGACATTGATGACACGGTTGTCGTGGCCGATGACCAGTGAGTTCTCGAGCGACGAGCCGAGCGCGTAGCCGGCCGCCCAAAGCCTCTCGACATCCTTCATGAAGCCGAAGGTCCGCGCCCGCGCGATGTCGCGGCGGAAGATGTCGGGATTGATGTCGGAGGCGAATTGCTGACGGCCGATCGCCGGACTTTCGAAATCGATCTCGACCTCGAACCGCGTACCGTCATAGGGACGGAACTCCGCCCAGGACGCGCCGGCTTCCACGCGCACCGGCTTGACGACACGGATATAGCGACGCCTCACCGCCAGCGTCTCGATGCCGGCCTGCTCGAAGGTTTCGACGAAAGCCATGGCGCTGCCGTCGAGAATGGGGACTTCCGGACCGTCGATCTCGATGATGAGGTTGTCGATGCCAAGACCGAACACCGTGGCCATCAGATGCTCGACGGTGCCGATGTGCTCGCCGGCCGGATCGCCAAGCATGGTGCACAGATCGGTGGCGCCGACTTCCGCGACCAAGGCGCGGAACTCCCGCGCTTCGTCGCCATTCGAAAGATGGAAGACGATGCCGGTGTCGGCATCGGCCGGCAGGAAATGAACGGTGACGGTTTTGCCGCTATGGACGCCGATGCCAGCCAGCGTCGCACGCGATTTCACTGTCGTCTGATAGTCGTGCAAGAGTAACCCCATCGCCCAAAATGCCTGCGTCCGCTCCGTGGGCCCTGGGTATCTTGCAGCCAGTTGGATGGTCTGGCGCTCGCACAAAGGCGGCAAAATAAGCAAGAGCATGCGGCTCTGGTATGATCGGCAGGCAGGGCTACTCCCCGAATCCCGGCAAACCGACTTTAGTCCGTGGCGAAGATAATGGCCCGCTTTGGAGACTCCAAATCACGGTTTCTTACCCCATGTAACCGCGGGGCCGTGTCAGAAACAGCCAATAAGGCACTGTTTTTAATGCATTTTATAAAAGCAGCAGGCAGACGATCTCTCGTCTGCCTGTTAACAACCGTTATATATCGTTAACGATCGGCGGTCCGCCGTATCGACGATCGGCGATCCGCCATATCGGTCAGTTGGCCTGGCGGCGCAGGAAAGCCGGTATCTCCAGCTGGTCGTCTTCCTGGACCGTGCGGGCCTGCGGCGTCAGCCGGCCCTGGTCGTCGAGCTGGCCGCGGCGGGGCGCGTAGAGCTGCGGATCCTGGCTGGCGAGACGGCGCATCTCGGGCGCGGCCTGGCGCAGCTTCGGCTCGCGCGGCTGCGCCGGCTGGAGCCGGGCCGGCTCTTCCTCGCGGCGGGTAAGGCCGTTGGTCAGCCGCTTGATCAGCCCCATCGGACCGCTGTTCTCATGGTCCGCCGGACGGGTCTTGGCTTCGACTTCAGCCCTTACCACCGGCGGAAAGTCTTCCACGCGCGGCATGCGCTGCGGAGCCGCGGCCATCGGCTGCGGCATCTCGCGCTGCGGTGCGGGCTGCTGCATGACCTGCTGCGGCACCACTGGCTGTGGCTGCGGCTGGGCCGGCGGAGCCTGGAAAATCTTGCTCTGCGGCCGGAAGTCGTCGACCGGCATCGGGCGCGGCTGGGCCATGGCCGCAGCGTTTGCCTCGGCAAGCTGGATCGCCTCGGCGACCGGGTCGGCCGCGCGCGGCTCGTAGGCCTGCGGCTGAACCGGGGCGGGACGGATTTCGGCAATCGGAGCCGCGGCCGGACGGGCGGCAGGCTTCTGCGGCGCGCGGATCGAGATCGGCGCGGCCGCGATTTCGGCCGCCGACTTGTCGATGCCGGTGGCGACGACCGACACGCGGATCACGCCTTCCAGTTCCTCGTCGAAGGTGGCGCCCAGGATGATGTTGGCGTCCTGGTCGACCTCCTCGCGGATACGGGTCGCAGCCTCGTCCACCTCGAACAGGGTGAGGTCGCGGCCGCCGGTGATCGAGATCAGCAGGCCCTTGGCGCCCTTCATCGAGGTTTCGTCGAGCAGCGGGTTGGCGATAGCAGCTTCGGCGGCGGCCATCGCGCGGCCCTCGCCAGAGGCTTCGCCGGTGCCCATCATCGCCTTGCCCATCTCGCGCATCACCGAACGGACGTCGGCGAAGTCGAGATTGATCAGGCCTTCCTTGACCATCAGGTCGGTGATGCAGGCAACGCCCGAATAGAGCACCTGGTCGGCCATGGCGAAGGCATCGGCGAAGGTGGTCTTGTCATTGGCCAGCCGGAACAGGTTCTGGTTGGGGATGACGATGAGCGTATCGACGCATTTCTGCAGCTCCTCGATGCCCAGGTCGGCCGTCTTCATGCGGCGCTGGCCTTCGAAGTGGAACGGCTTGGTGACGACGCCGACCGTGAGGATGCCCTTCTCGCGCGCAGCGCGGGCAACGACCGGAGCTGCGCCCGTGCCGGTGCCGCCGCCCATGCCGGCGGTGACGAAGCACATATGGGTGTTGGAGAGGTGATCGATGATCTCGTCGATGCACTCTTCCGCCGCCGCGCGGCCGACTTCCGGCTGCGAACCGGCGCCGAGGCCTTCGGTGACATGCGCGCCGAGCTGGATCAACCGCTCGGCCTTCGACATGGTCAGCGCCTGCGCGTCGGTGTTGGCCACCACGAACTCAACGCCGCGCAGGCCGGCTGTGATCATGTTGTTCACGGCATTGCCGCCGCCGCCGCCGACACCGAACACGGTGATGCGGGGCTTAAGCTCGGTGATGTCCGGCTTCTGCAGATTGATAGTCATTGTCTCCGTCCTTTGCCTTTCCCGCCGCCTCGCCGCTGCGGCCGCCTATGGGGCTGTCCCCGTCAAATTAAAAACTGTCTCTCAACCACTGACTCATGCGATGCAGTTTTCCGCCCGTTCCGGTCATCCTGAAACCGGAAAGTCCTTTCGCCGAATGGCTCTCGAAGCTCGCCATCTGCGGATAGATCATCAGTCCGACCGGGGTCGAGAACGCCGGTCCCTTGGCCGCTTCCGGCAGGCCGGCGACGCCGAGCGGCCGGCCGATGCGCACATTGCGCCCGAGGATGCGGCGCGCCGCTTCCGGCAGGCCGGAAAGCTGACTGGCGCCGCCGGTGAGCACGACGCGCTTGCCCACGGCATTGCCGTAGCCGGACTTGTTCAGCCGGTCGCGCAGAAGCTCCAGTGTCTCGTCGATGCGGGCGCGGATGATGCGCGTCATCACCGAGCGCGGGATCTGCAGCGGCACATCGCCTTCCTCGCCGATCGGCTGGATCGAGACGAGATCGCGGTCGTCGGCGCTGCCGGGCAGCGCCGAACCATGCATCACCTTCAGCCGCTCCGCGGCATCGAGCGAGGTCGACAGGCCCTTGGCCATGTCGAGCGTCACATGGTTGCCGCCGATCGCGATGGCGTCGCCATGGACGAACTTGCCTTCCGAGAACACCGAGATAGTCGTCGTGCCGCCGCCCATGTCGATGCAGGCCGCGCCCATTTCGAGCTCGTCGTCGACCAGCGAGGCAAGCCCGCTGGCATAGGGCGTCGCGACCATGCGTTCGACCGACAGATGCGAGCGATTGATGCAAAGCTCGAGATTGCGCATCGGCGCCGCATCGCCGGTCAAGACATGCATGTCGACGCCAAGCGCATCGCCCACCATGCCGCGCGGGTCGCGCATGCCGCGCTCGCCATCGAGCGAGAAACCGACGGGCAGCGAATGGATCACCTCGCGCTCGGCCCTGAGCGCCTGCTTGGCGCCGGCGGCGAGCACGCGCTTGATGTCGATCTCCTCGACCTGATGGCCGCCGAGATTGATGGTCGCCGAGAAGGCTTCGCTCTTCAGCCGGCCGGCCGTCATGTTGACGATGAGGGAATCGACCGTCAGCCCGGCCATGCGCTCGGCCGCATCGACGGCAAGCCGGATGGCATGCTCGGCGCGATCGAGATCGACCACGACGCCGGACTTCACGCCTTGCGACTTCTGGTGGCCGATGCCGATCACCTGGATGCGGTGCGAGCGCCCGCGCAGCAGCTTGCCGTCCTCGTTCGGCTTGAGCTTCGCCACGACGCAGCAAACCTTGCTGGAGCCGACATCGAGCACCGTGAGCGTGCCCGACCGGCGCGAAGAAGCATCACCGCTGCCGCCAAGCCAGCTCATATCTTCGTCTCCGCCTTGCGCTTGGCCAGGTTCTTCGGCTTGTCGCTGAGCGCGGCTTCGCGCTGCGTCGCCGCTTCCGGCGACAGCTCCACGACCAGCCGGTCGGAGAGCCGCATGTCGACGGCGGCGATGTCGCGCGTCAGCAACCCGTTGCCATGATCGATCTTGACGAGTTCCGCGATCGCCTGGTCCTCGTCATCTTCTGGCAGCTTGACCGTGATGCCGTTTTCAAGCCGCAGATCCCAGCGCCGTTCGCCGACACGGATGTAACCTTTGACCCGCGCCGCAAGCTCGGGGTAGCGCTCGATCTTGGCGAGGAAAGCCGGCGCCATCACCGGGGCGCCCGCGCCGATGATCAGGGGAAGCAGCGCCTGCTTGCCGCCCGAGAATGGCGCGATCACCTCGCCAGACCGCTCGATGACCGAAACAGAAGTTCCCTGCTGCCAGAGCGCGAAGGGCTGGCGCTCCTCAATGCGCACTTCCAGCGTATGCGGGTAGATCTTGCGCACCGCCGCACCCTCGACCCAGGGCAGAGTGACAATACGCTCCCGCGCGGCCTCTGCATCGAAGCCGATCAGCGAGGTCCAGCCGTCGAGGCCGAGCCGGTCGAGCACGTCGATCTCGGATGTCTGGCGGTTGCCGACCACCTTGATCTGGTCGACGGCAAAGCCGGTGCGCGCCGTCACGCCCTGCACGATGCTGTCGGTGTAGCCGCCGAGAAAAGCGCCATAGGCGCTGCTGGATGCGATCAGCGCGGCGGAAAGGATCGCCGCCGAAAAGCGCGGCGCCTCATACTCGCCGCCGCACAGGCGCGCCAGCACGCGCATCGGCCGGCGAAGCTGACGCGGCAACACGAAACGGTCGAATGACAGCGACATGCCGAACGGCGCGGACCGAGCCGCGCCACCGCCATTACCCTGTCCCCACCTCAACGCAGACACGAAGCGTCCTCCACCATCCAACTCAACAAATCGCCGAACGAGTGCCCCGCTTGCGCGGCGATTTCAGGCACCAGAGACGTCGGCGTCATGCCCGGCTGAGTGTTGACCTCGAGCCAGACAACCTCGCCGTTTTCGGAGTGACGGTCGTCGTAACGGAAGTCCGATCGGGAAACGCCCCGGCAACCAATGGCAAGATGAGCCTTGAGGGCCAGTGTCTGTATTTTTTGGTAAATATTCGGTGAAATTTTAGCAGGGATTTCGTGTTTTGATCCGCCGGGAACGTATTTTGAATCGTAATCGTAGAAGGAATGCCCAGTCGGGATGATCTCGCAGACGCCGAGCGCCACATCGCCCATCACCGCGCAGGTCAATTCGCGCCCATGGATGTAGCGCTCGACCATGACGATCTCGCCATATTGCCATTCGGTCGAACCGATCACCTGCGGCGGATGCGACTGCCCCTCATGCACGATGACGACGCCGAAGCTCGAGCCCTCATTGACCGGCTTGACCACATAAGGCGGCTTCATCGGATGCTTGTTCTGGATAGCGAAGCGGTTGACCACCTTGGATTCCGCGACCGGAATGCCCGACGCCTTGGCAACCTTCTTGGCCTGCTCCTTGTTCATGGCCAACGCCGAAGCGAGCACGCCCGAATGGGTGTAGGGAATTCCGAGATATTCGAGAATTCCCTGGATGGTACCGTCCTCGCCGAACGGACCATGCAGCGCATTGAAGGCGACGTCGGGCTTGAGTTCGGCAAGCACAGACCCGACATCGCGCGAAACATCGACACGGGTGACCTGATAGCCTTCATTCTCGAGCGCATCCGCACACGCTTTCCCCGAAGACAGAGACACGGGCCGCTCCGAGGAGAATCCACCCAGAAGGACAGCCACATGCTTGTTCTTCATTCCCGTCATCCCCTCTCACGCCGGGCCTGCAACCGATATTCCCGCACCGCATTTCCAAGCATTGAGTCCGAGTCTTCCGGCAGGTTGCCCCCCAGACGGAAAACGCGGCTGAACGCGTCGAACGACTCAAATCAGGAAACGCTTTAGGGCAGAGAATCAGAGAGTTGATTCCCTGGCAAGTGCCTATGATTCCGAGAGATTCACTTTCCGCGAAAACAGCCGCAAAAAGTGTGTTGTTGAGTCTTTGTGGCAACGGTTGACGCCGCTGAGAGGCGCCGAAGTTCAAGTACTACTTGAACATCACAGGGAGCCAAGATGTGTTGAGATTCAGGTCAGGCCGAGCCGAGAGGGGTGGCTTTCGAGAACCGGCCTACGCCGGCCGTAGCCTTCGTAGAGCTGAGACAACCCATAAGGGCTTCGGCCGGCGAAGGCCGGAGCGGAGCGTACTAAAGTACGTGAGCACCGGAAGCGCAGTAAGCCGCCGTTCGCAGGCCAGCCTCACCTGAATATCGGCACATCTCAAAGGAGCTGGCCGAGGAACTCTTGCACCGCATGGCCGGGGCGGAAATTGCCCAGGCGCTTGATCTCCCAATGCAGCCGGATGCCGGAGTTCTCCAGCACCCGCGCCCGCACCGTCTCGCCGAGATATTCGAGGTCGTAGCCGGTGGCGGTGCCGGTGTTGATCATGAAGTTGCAATGCATCGGCGACATCTGCGCGCCGCCGATCATCAGCCCGCGACAGCCGGCCTTGTCGATCTCCTTCCAGGCCGAGGTGCCTTCCGGATTCTTGAAGGTCGAGCCGCCGGTTTTTTCGCGGATCGGCTGCACCGTCTCGCGATGGTTCTGCACGGCATCCATCGCCGCCTTGATCGCGGCCTTGTCCTCGGCAACGCCTTCGAAGGTGGCCGAGGTGAAGATCAGGCCGGCGGGCGCGGAGGAATGGCGATAGGCATAGCCCATATCGGCATTGCCGAGCGTATGGAGATTGCCCTTGCGGTCCAGCGCCCGCACCTCGACGACTCGCTCGCGCGTCTCGACGCCGTTGGCGCCGGCGTTCATGCGCAGCGCGCCGCCGATGGCGCCGGGAATGCCATGGTAAAAATGGAAGCCGCCGATGCCGGCTTCATAGGCCACCGCGGCGACACGCTTGTCCGGCGTTGCTGCACCTGCCTTGATCGTGGTCGGCCCGGTGGCCTCGGCCTCGCCGAAACCCTTGGCCGAAAGCCTGACGACGAAACCGGGAACGCCGCCGTCGCGCACCAGAAGATTGGAACCTACGCCGACCACCATGATCGGCACCTCTTCCGGCACCGCGCGCAGGAAGGCCGCCAGGTCTTCCTCATCGGCCGGCTGGAACAGCGCCTCCGCCAGGCCGCCGGCCCGGAACCAGGTGATCTTGTCCATCTCGGCATTGGGCATGATACGGCCACGCAGGCCGGAAAGCTTGCCGCCGAGCTTGTCGATGAGATCCTGGCCGCGCATCATGAGGGCGTTCCACCGAGTTCCTTAGGCAGCGCGTAAGCCCATTGGGTGATGTTGCCGGCGCCGAGGAAGACGACGAAATCGCCGGGCTTGGCAAGCTCGCGAATGGCCGGCGCGATCGCCGCCGCGCCATCGATATAACGCGCGTCGCGATGGCCGCCGGAGCGGATGCGCGACACCAGCGCGTCGGAGGTCGCGCCTTCGATGGGTTCCTCGCCGGCCGCATAGACCGGCGCCACCATGACGGTGTCGGCATCGTTGAAGCAGACGGAGAATTCGTCGAAGAGATCGTGCAGGCGGGTGAAGCGATGCGGCTGCGCGATGGCGATGACACGCCCCTTGGTCGCGCTGCGCGCGGCCTTCAGCACCGCCGCGATCTCGACCGGATGATGGCCGTAGTCGTCGAACACCTCGACGCCGTTCCACGAACCGGTATGGGTGAAGCGCCGCTTGACGCCGGCGAAGGACGACAGGCCCTTCTTGATCGCCTCGGCCGAAAGGCCAAGCTCATGCGCGACCGCGATCGCCGCCGTCGCGTTGGATACGTTATGCCGGCCGGGCATCGGCAGGCGCAGGCCCTCTATCGAGGTCGTGCCGCGCCCCTTGCGGTCGCGGATCACGACATCGAACTCCGAGATCGCACCCTGCATGCGATGGTTGGTGAAGCGCACGTCGGCCTGCGCGTTCTCGCCATAGGTGATGACGCGCCGGTCCTCGATGCGGCCGACCAGCGCCTGCACTTCCGGGTGGTCGGTGCACATCACGCCAAAGCCGTAGAACGGCACGTTCTCGACGAACTGGCGGAAGGCCTCGCGCACCTTGTCGAAGCTGCCATAATGGTCGAGATGCTCGGGATCGATGTTGGTGACGACGGCGATGTCGGCCGGCAGCTTCAGGAAGGTGCCGTCGCTCTCGTCGGCTTCGACCACCATCCACTCGCCATCACCCATGCGCGCATTGGTGCCGTAGGCGTTGATGATGCCGCCATTGATGACGGTCGGATCGAGCCCGCCGGCTTCGAGCAGCGTCGCCACCATCGATGTGGTCGTCGTCTTGCCATGTGTGCCGCCGATGGCGACCGCCTGGCGGAAGCGCATCAGTTCGGCCAGCATCTCGGCGCGGCGCACGATCGGCAGCAGCTTTTCGCGCGCGGCCTTCAGTTCCGGGTTGGACTTCTTGATCGCGGTCGAAACGACCACGACTTCGGCGTCGCCGAGATTCTCGGCCCTGTGGCCGACGAAGCATTCGATGCCCTTGTCGCGCAGCCGCTGCACATTGGCGCCGTCGGCCTGGTCCGACCCCTGCACCTTGTAGCCGAGATTGTGCAGCACCTCGGCGATGCCGCTCATGCCGATGCCGCCGATGCCGATGAAATGCACAAGGCCGATCGTCTGCGGCATCTTCATGCGCGCGTCCTCCTGTAGTCCGAAACCGTCTTGCCGGACGCAATAGCCTCTGTCAGATCGGCGAGCAACCGCGCCGCGTTCGGTTTGCCGGCCGAACGGGCGGCGGCGGCCATGGTCGCCAGCCGGCTCGGATCCTTGATCAGCCCGCCGACCAGCTCGGCGATCCTCTCCGCCGACAGCGTCGACTGCGGATGGAGCTCGGCCCCGCCGGCGGCGGCAAGCGCCGCGGCATTCGCCGCCTGGTCGTGGTCGAGCGCGTGCGGATAAGGCACCAGCAGCGCCGGCCGGCCGATGACGGCGATTTCCGAAACCGTCGAGGCGCCGGAGCGAGACATCACCAGATGCGCCGCTCCCATGCGCGCCGCCATGTCGGTGAAGAAGGGCGAAACCTGGACGTCGACGCCGAGTTCGGCATAGGCGGCCTTCACCCGCGCCACATCCTCGGCCCGCGCCTGCTGGGTGATCAGCAGCCGCTTGCGCAGGTCTCGCGGCAGCAGTGCGATCGCCGCCGGCACCGCATCGGAAAAGAACTGCGCGCCCTGGCTGCCGCCGAACACCAGGAAGCGGAACGGCTCGCCCTCGTTCGATACCACGTAAGGCGTTTTCGCTGCCTCGAGGACATGCGGCCTGACCGGATTGCCGGTGGTCACCGTCTTTGCGCCGTCAGCGCTGGCGCCCTCCGGCAGGAAGCCGCCGGCGATCGCGTCCACGCGGCTGGCAAGCGCCTTGTTGGCGCGGCCCATGACGGCGTTCTGCTCATGGATCAGCGTCGGCACTCTTCGCCGTGTCGCCGCGTAGAGCGGCGGCAGCGTCGGATAGCCGCCGAAACCGACGACCGCCTCCGGCTTGATTCTGGCGATGATCCTTCCCGCTTCGCGCACGCCCTGCCAGATTTTCCAGAAGGCCGAGATCACGGCCACCGGATTCTTCGATCCCAGCGTCGCCGAGGCGATCGCGTGGATGTCGGCGGCGGGAAACTGGCCGGAATAACGCTCGGCGCGACGGTCGGTGGCGAGATGCACCTTCCAGCCGCGTTCGATCAGCTCATGCGCCAGCGCCTCGGCCGGAAACAGATGTCCGCCCGTTCCGCCGGCTGCAAGCAGGATGACACCCTTCGCCATCCTGCCTCATTCCGCCGGGATTGCGCGCTGCGAAAGGACGAAGCCCATCTGCTTGCGCTTTTCCGGACGCTTGCGCGTCAATGCGAGCACCATGCCCATCGAGACGGCGATGGCGATCTGCGAGGAGCCGCCATAGGAGATGAAGGGCAGCGTCATGCCCTTGGCCGGCATCAGTTGCAGGTTCACGCACATGTTGATGGCCGATTGCAGGCCGAAGACGGTGACGAGGCCACCGACCGCATAGCGGGTGAAATCGTCGTGCTCCTTGAGCGCGATGTTCAATCCCCGCAGCACGATGAAGGCGAAGATCGACATGATGAAGAAGCACATGATCAGCCCGAACTCCTCGCCCGCGACCGAGAAGACGAAATCGGTATGGGCATCCGGAACGATGCGCTTGACGGTTCCCTCGCCCGGCCCGACGCCGAACCAACTGCCGTTGATCAACGCCTCGCGGCCCATGTCGACCTGGAAGGTATCGCCTTCGCCGGTCAGAAACTTGTCGATGCGCAGGGCAACGTGCGGGAACACCGAATAGGCCGCGAACAGACCGCTTGCCCCGATCACGCCGAGAGCCATGATCCACAGCCACGGCAGGCCGGCCATGAAGAACATGACGCCCCATGTGCCGGTCACCAGCATGGTCTGACCGAGGTCAGGCTGAGCGACCAGGAGAGAGACCACCAGCACAAGCAAAAGCAGCGCGAACAGGTTGCCGGGAATATCGGGCTGGCGCCTGTGCTCGGCAAACAGCCAGGCGCAGATGACGACGAATGCCGGCTTCAGGAATTCGGACGGCTGGATGGAGAGCCCGGCGAGCGACACCCAGCGGCGCGCGCCCTTCACCTCGACGCCGACGTAGAGCACCGCCACCATCAGCACCAGCATGATGCAGAGCATCACCAGCGACATGCGCCTTATCTGCCGCGCCTCCAGGAAGGAGACCGCAAGCATGACGATCAGCGCCGGGATGGTGAAGATGACCTGTCTGGTGGCGAAGTGGAAGCTGTCGAGGCCGATACGCTCGGCCACCGCGGGGCTCGCCGCGAAGGACAAGATGATGCCCAGCCCCATCAGCGACAGGAACGCGGCCAGGAACCATCGATCGATGGTCCACCACCAGGTTGCAACAGGACTTTTGTCGAGACGGCTTTGCATCAACGTGGCCCTCCGATGGGTTTCACACCATCAATAGCAGTCGCAGCTTGCCTGAAGGCTTCGCCGCGAACTTCGAAATTCTTGAACTGGTCGAAACTGGCGCAGGCCGGCGAAAGCAGCACCACGGCCTCACCGCCGGTGTCGCGTGCCGCGTCGTTTGCGGCATGTTCCACCGCCGCCGCCAGCGTTCCGGATATCTCGTAGGGCACCGCCTCGCCGAGCGTCGCAGAGAAGGCAGGCGCCGCCTCGCCGATCAGATAGGCCTTGGCGATGCGCGGGAAAAAGCCGCGCAGCGGCTCGATGCCGCCTTCCTTGGGCAGGCCGCCGGCGATCCAGTAGATACGGTTGGCAAAGCTCGACAGTGCGGGTGCGGCCGCATCGGCATTGGTCGCCTTGGAATCGTTGACGAACAGCACATGGTCCTTGCGGCCGACCTGCTCCATGCGATGCGCCAGCCCGGGGAAGCTCTCGAGCCCGGACTGGATCTCGCCGAGCTCGAGCCCGACTTTCAGGCAGGCGACGACGGCGGCCAGCGCGTTCTGTGCATTGTGCTGGCCGCGCAGCGAGCCGATACCTTCGAGGAAGGCGACGCGGCTGTAGCGGCCGTGCACGGCTTCCATCAGATTGGTGCCGTCGGCGAAATAGCCGTCGGTCAGCGGCAGGCGCTTGGAGATGCGGACGACCTGCCGGCCGGCCCGTTCCAGCCGGTCGGCGATCTGGGCGCCCCAGGAATCGTCGACGCCGACGATCGCGGTGTCGCTGCCGGCGACCAGCCGCTCCTTGATCGAGGCGTAATGCGCCATCGTGCCGTGCCGGTCGAGATGGTCTGGCGTCAGGTTGAGCAGGATGCCGGCGGTCGGATTGATCGAGGGCGCAAGGTCGATCTGGTAGGACGAGCACTCGACCACATAGTGCCGCGTCGGTTCGGGCGGATCGAGCGTCATGATGGCGCGGCCGATATTGCCACCCATCTGCGTGTCGCGGCCCGCCGCTTTCAGGATATGCGCCGTCAGCGCCGTCGTCGTGGACTTGCCATTGGTGCCGGTGATCGCGATGAAGGGTGCTGCCGGCGCGCGGCTGATGCGCTCGCGGCAGAACAGCTCGATATCGCCGATCACCTCGACGCCGGCGCCGCGCGCCAGCTCAACCGTCCAATGCGGCTTCGGATGCGTCAGCGGCACGCCCGGCGACAGCACGAAGGCGGCGAAGCGCTGCCAGTCGGCGGCGCGCAGGTCGCCAGTCGCAATGCCAGCGGCCGCTGCCTTGGCGACGCTGTCAGGATTGTCGTCCCACGCCAGCACCTCGGCGCCGCCCGCGATCAGCGCATGCGCGGTGGCGATCCCCGAGCCGCCAAGCCCGAAAAGCGAAACGCGTTTGCCTGAAAAGGAAAAGGCGGGGATCAAGCGCGCATCCTATCTGAGCTTGAGGGTGGATAGGCCGACCAGCGCCAGGATGACCGCAATGATCCAGAAGCGGATCACCACCTGGCTTTCGGTCCAGCCGAGCTTTTCGAAATGGTGATGGATCGGCGCCATCAGGAAGACGCGCTTGCCGGTCATCTTGAAATAGCCGACCTGGATGATGACCGACAGGATCTCGACCACGAACAGGCCGCCGACGATGACCAGCACAATCTCGTGCTTGGTGGCGACCGCGATGGTGCCGATCAGGCCGCCCATCGCCAGCGAGCCGGTGTCGCCCATGAAGATCGCGGCCGGCGGCGCGTTGAACCAGAGGAAGCCGAGACCCGCGCCGATCACCGCGCCGAGCACGACGGCAAGCTCGCCGGTGCCGGGAACGAAATGGATCTGCAGGTATTCGGCGAAGACCGCGTTACCGGAAAGGTAGGCGATGACGCCGAAGGACGCCGCCGCGATCATGATCGGCACGATCGCCAGGCCGTCGAGGCCGTCGGTCAGGTTCACCGCATTGCCGGCGCCGACGATGACGAAGCAGGAGAACGGCACGAAGAACCAGCCGAGATTGATCAGGAATTCCTTGGCGAAGGGAAAGGTCAGCGACGACGAGAACGGCGCCTGGCCGTTATGCATGATCACCCACGCGGCGATGCCCGCGATGACGAATTCGATCGCCAGACGCGCCTTGCCGGAGAAGCCAAGATGCGACTGCTTGGTGACCTTGAGATAGTCGTCGTAAAAGCCGATCGAGCCGAAGCCGACGGTGACCAGCAGAACCACCCAGACATAGATGCTGGAAAGGTTGGCCCATAAGAGCGACGAGCCGATGATGCCGGACAGGATCATCAGCCCGCCCATGGTCGGCGTTCCGGCCTTCTTGAAATGGGTCTGCGGGCCGTCGGCGCGGATCGGCTGGCCTTTGCCCTGACGAAGCCGCAGCGAATTGATGATCGTCGGCCCGAAGATGAAGACGATCAGCGCGGACGTGATCAGTGCGCCGCCGGTGCGAAAAGTGATGTAGCGGAAAACGTTGAAGAACGAGATCTTGTCCGCGAAATCGACGAGCAGTGTGAACATGGTCCTTCCGTCCCCCGGAGCCCGACCTAGGTCGGCTTAACGTTTGCGGCTTCCGCCGGAAATTTGCCGAGCAATGCCTCGACCAGCTTTGAAAACCCAATGCCTTTCGACGACTTGACCATCACCACGTCGCCGGGCCTGAGCGCGGAGATCACGATCGGCTTCAGCTCCTCGGCGCCTGCCCGATACTCCGTCTGGACCTCGGCCGGCAGAACCTTGGCCAACGCCTGCATTTCCGGCCCGCCGAGAAAGACGTTGTGCGTGCCCGTGCCGACGATCAGCTCGGCGAGTGCCGCGTGAAGCTTGGCCGAATGGCTGCCGAGCTCCAGCATGTCGCCGAGCACCGCGATGCGCCGGCCCTCGCCCGAGACCGGCGTGGCATTGAGCAGCGCCATCGCCGCCGCCATCGACGCCGGATTGGCGTTGTAGCTCTCGTCGATCAACGTGATCGGCCCGTTGGGATGATGCAGGACATGGCGCCGGCCCCGCCCGCGCTCGGCCGAAAGATCGGCGAGCGCAGCCGCGACCTTGCCGAGGTCGGCACCGACCAGTTGCGCGGCGCCGAGCACGGCCAGCACGTTCTGCACGATATGGCGGCCGGGTGCCCCGACACGGGCGGTCAGATCCTTCTTGCCAATCTTGACGGCGATGTCGGAATGGTCGGCATGAAGCTCGCAGCTGACAAGGCGGAAGGCCGAGCGGGGATTTTCGCCGAAGCCGAAGACATGCTCGACGCCTGCCTCTTTCGCCATTTTCCCGAGCAGCTTCCAGCGTGTATCGTCGCGGTTGAGCAGCGCGGCGCCGCCGGGCTCTATCCCCTCGAAAATCTCGGCCTTTGCCATGGCGATCTCGTCGAGGTTCTTGAAGAAACCGAGATGGGCAGCGGCGATGATCGTCACGATGGCGACATGCGGCCTGACCATCTTGACCAGCGGCCTGATCTCGCCCGGATGGTTCATGCCGACCTCGAAGACCGCGTAGTCGCAGTCCTGCGGCATGCGCGCCAGCGTCAGCGGCACGCCCCAGTGGTTGTTGAACGACTGCGCCGAGGCGTGCACCTTGCCGACCGCTGACAGCACATGGCGCAGCGCTTCCTTGGTGGTCGTCTTGCCGGCTGAGCCCGTGACCGCGATGATCCTGGCCTTCGAGCGCGCGCGGGCCGCCACACCCAGCTTCTCCAGGGCCGTGAGCACGTCCTGCACGACGATCATCGGCGCCGTCAGCCGGCCTAGCGAGGGCAGCTTGCCTTCGGCGACGACCAGCACGGCCGCTCCGGCCTTGACCGCGGCTGTCGCGAAATCATGGCCGTCCATCGCCTCGCCCTTGATGGCGAAGAAGGCGTTTCCCGGCTCCAGGCTGCGGCTGTCGATCGAAATGCCGGTGATGCCCTCCGGCAGCGAGCCGATCGGCCTGCCGCCCATGGCTTCGACCAGCGCTTCCGACGTCCACAGCAAGCTCATGCGGCGCGCTCCTTCAGCGCCTCGCGCACTTCCTCGTGGTCGGAGAAGTGGAAAGTTTCGGTGCCGACGGTCTGACCTTCCTCATGCCCCTTGCCGGCGACGATAAGCGTATCGCCGGCGCGAAGCATCGCCACCGCCTCGTGGATTGCCTTGCGGCGATCGCCGATCTCGATGGCGCCGGGCGCGGCGGCGAGTATCGCCGCGCGAATGGTTTCGGGCACTTCCGTGCGCGGGTTGTCGTCGGTGACGATGACGACATCGGCGAGCCGCGTCGCGATCTCGCCCATGATCGGCCTTTTACCCCGATCGCGATCGCCGCCGCAGCCGAAGACAACGACAACGCGGCCCGTGGTGAAAGGCCGGACCGAGGTCAGCACGTTCTCCAGCGCATCGGGCTTGTGCGCGTAGTCGACGTAAACGGGGGCGCCGGCGGCGGTGGTGCCGACGAGGTCGAGCCGGCCCGGCGCGCCCTGCAATTTTTCCAACGCCGCCAAGGCCTTGCTCGCGGGCGTTCCAGTCGAAATGGCAAGGCCGGCCGAGACGAGCGCGTTGGCGATCTGGAAATCGCCGGCCAAAGGCAGGTCGACCTCGTAGAGCACGCCGTCCGCCACGACCTCGGCGCGCTGGCGATGGCGCTCATGCTCGACTCGCTTCAGCGCCAGGAAATCGCCATGGCGGCCGACGGTCAGCACCTTCAAGCCCGCCGCCTTCGCGGCCTTGATCGTGGGCTCCGACCACGGGTCGTCGGCAAAGACGATCGCGGGCGCGCCCTTCGGCAGCAGCGTGTCGAACAGGCGCAGCTTGGCGCGATGATAATCCTCGACTGTCGGATGGTAATCCATGTGGTCGCGGCCGAGATTGGTGAAAGCACCGGCCGCGAGCTTCACGCCATCGAGGCGGCGCTGGTCGAGACCGTGGCTGGAGGCTTCCATCGAGGCGTGGGTGACGCCGGCATCCGCAAGCTCCTTGAGCAACCGGTGCAACGCCACCGGATCGGGCGTCGTCAGCGAGCCATATTCGTTGCGGCCGGGCGCCACGACGCCGGTCGTGCCGATCGAGGCGGCGGCAAAGCCCGCCCGCTCCCAGATCTGCCGGGTGAAAGCGGCGACGGATGTCTTACCGGCTGTGCCGGTGACGGCGACCATGGTCCCGGGCTGGCGTCCGAAGAAGCGCGCCGCGCTGAGCGCCAGCGCCTGGCGCGGATCATCGACCGCGAGAACCGGGATCGAAAGGCCGGAGACGGCGGCACCCTTGCCGGTGACGATCGCCGCGGCGCCGCGGGCCGCGGCATCGGCCGCATAGGTCGAGCCGTCGGCCTTGCTGCCGGCAAGCGCGAAGAAGACAACGCCGGTCTTGACCGAGCGGGAATCGGAGGAAAGTCCGGTCACCTCCAGATCGGGGGAAGCTGTTCCCTCGACAGGCAGGACGCCGGCTAGATCTTTTAGATGCATTGAGTCCCGTTCACCGCAACAAAATAGCGCGCAGTTGCCGGCGCGCCCCAAGAATCACTGATAGGAAACCAGCGTTGCACCATTTTCATGGCTGAAATCTGGCTTCACGCCAAGCATGGCCGCTGCGCGTCTGATGATGTTGCCGGCCATGACCCCCGCATTGTTGGCGGCGACATCCGTCATGCCGGGCTTTTCCGGATGCGGCGCGTCGGCGATCGTGAACACCAGAAATTGCGGATCGTCCATCGGGAAGGCGGCGACGAAGGTGTTGAAATTCAACTCCTTGGAGTAGCGGCCGTTGATGACCTTCTCGGCCGTTCCGGTCTTGCCGCCGACGCGGTAGCCGGGAGCCCTGGCATTCCTGGCCGAGCCCTTCTCGGCATTGAGCGTATAGAGATAACGCATGCCTTCGACCGTCTTGTCGCTGACCACTTTCTTGGCCACCGCCATGGCTTCCTGCTCACTGCGGACCAGGAATGTCGGTTGGATCAGATAGCCCTGCATCAGCGCCGCGCAGCCGACGGCGGCTTGCAGCGGCGTCGTCGACACGCCATGGCCGAAGGCGATGGTGAACGAATTGACCTGTTTCCAGACCTTGGGTTCGGTCGGGCGCGCGATTTCCGGCAGCTCGGTCTGCATCCTGTCCAGGATGCCAAGGCGATGCAGGAATTCGCGATGCCCCTCTATGCCGACCAGCTCGGCCTCCCTGGCCGACCCGATGTTGGACGAATAGAGAAACACTTCCGGCAGCGACAGCACGCGGTTCTTGCCATGGAAATCGTGGATCGCCTGATGGCCGACCCGGATCGGATGCGACGCGTCGAAGCGGCTGTTCATCGTCGCCTTGCCGGAATCGAGCGCCATGGCCGAGGTGAAGCTCTTGAAGGTCGAGCCCATCTCGTAGAGACCGGCGGACATACGGTTCAGCCGGTCCTTTTCCTGCGCGTTGTACGGATTGTTGGGATCGAAGTCCGGCACCGAGGCCATCGCCATCACTTCGCCCGTCTTGATGTTCAGCACGACGGCGCCGGCGCCCAGCGCGCGATAGCGCTCCAGGCCGGCGGCGATCTCGTCGCGCACCACATGCTGGACGCGCAGATCGATCGACAGCTTGACCGGCTTGAGATCCCTGGCCACCGCGAGCCCCGACGCCTGCAGGTCGCTCAGCCCCTGCTCGTCGATATATTTCTCCATGCCGGAGATGCCCTGGTTGTCGATGTTGGTGAGGCCGACGATGTAGGACGACGTCTCGCCGCTCGGATAGAAGCGGCGCTTTTCGGTGCGAAAGCCGAGGCCGGGGACGCCCAGCGCCATGATGTCGGCCTGCTGCTTCGGCGTCAGCTGGCGCTGCAGCCAGACGAAACCGGCGCCGCTCTTGAGCTTGCGATAGGTCTGCTCGTAATCGATCTCCGGCAACACGGTCGACAATCTCTCGATCGCTTCGTCGGCGTCGACGATGCGGCGCGGCTCGGCAAACAGCGACGCCGTCTTGATGTCGGTCGCCAGCACCTCGCCGTTGCGGTCGACGATATCCGGACGCGACGCCGTGACCCGGCTTTCCGGGCCGCCCGAGAGATCCGGGTTCTGCATGCCGAGATACACGAGCCTGCCGGCAATCGTCGAATAGATAGTGAAGAACACCGCCATCGTCATGACGATGCGGGTCTTTGCCTTGCCGCCTGTCGCCTTGCGGGCGGCATCGACGACAATCGAGCCGTCCTCGGCCTGCTTCTTGCGGCGCTTCAGCAGGTCACCGATCCTTGGAAACCTGCCGATCATTGAACGGTGCTCCCGGTGACCACTGGATCCTTGCCGTCCGAAGGCTCCTTCCCCGAATTGTCGGCCATGCCGCCAAGCCGCTGCGAGGACAGGTCCTCGATGGTCAGGGGTTTCACGGGAATGTCGTCAAGGCTGCCGATCTGGTGCGCGTTGACCGGCTCGAGTCCGAGCTGGCTCTTATAGACATCGGTAAGCTTCTGCAGCCGCGACGGCTGCGTGAGCAGGCTCCAGTCTGCCTTGAGGAGATCGATCGTCTCTTCCTCGTAGTGGATCTGCGCCTGGATCTTCTGCACCGCAGCCAGTTGCTCTTCGGCCTCCCGCTTCGTCTTGTAGGTCAGGGCCGCGGCCGAGACCATGACGGCGATCAGGACTATGTCGCTGGTACGAAACACGTGCTCACCTCTCCCCCGGCCGTTCGACGGCGGGAAGCTTTGGAAGGCCGAAAATCGAAAAATCACCGGCCCGCGCCGGGGCCTCGGTGCGGATCGCGGCGCGCAGCCTGGCCGAGCGCGCCCGCGGATTGGCTGCCGTCTCGGCGTCTCCCGGCGTCACACCGCCGCCGGCCTTGCGGAAGGTCGCGATGCGCTGGGGCGCGTCGGGCATGTGGCGCGAGCCGCTGGCGGCTTCGGAACGGTCGGCGATGAAGCGCTTGACGATGCGGTCTTCCAGCGAATGGAACGTCACCACGGCAAGCCGTCCGCCGGGTTTCAGCACGCGCTCGGCGGCCAGCAGCGCCCTTGCCAGCTCGCCAAGCTCGTCATTGACGAAGATGCGCAGCGCCTGGAAGACGCGCGTGGCCGGATGGATCTTGTCCTTCGGCCCTCGCCCGATATGCGTTTCGATGGCGTCGGCGAGATCGAGCGTGCGCTCGAAAGGCTTCTTCTCGCGCCGGCTCTCGATCATGCGCGCGATGCGGCCGGCATGACGCTCCTCGCCGAGAAAGCCGAAGATGCGGGCAAGGTCGCCCGCCTTGAAGGTGTTGACGACGTCGACGGCGGAGAGACCCGCCTGCGCCATGCGCATGTCGAGCGGCCCGTCGGCGCGAAAGGAAAAGCCGCGCTCGGCCTGGTCGAGCTGCATGGAGGAAACGCCGATGTCGAGCACGACGCCATCGGCGCTCTCGACATGCTCGTCCAGCGTCGAGAATGGCGCCTGGACAAGCCTCAGCCGCCCGCCGGCCTGTTGCTCGAGCGCCCTGCCCGCCGCGATTGCGTCCGGGTCGCGGTCGATGGCAACGACAGAGGCGCCGCGATCGAGGATGGCGCTGGTGTAGCCGCCGGCGCCGAATGTCGCGTCGACGATCGTCTCGCCGGCCTTCGGCGCAAGCGCGTCGAGCACCTCGGCAAGGAGGACCGGAATGTGACGGGCCGGTCCGCCAACGGCGTGAGGATCATCGCCGTGGCCCGCCATCATTCCGATCGCTCCCCGGGCTTCGTCCCCTGCCGAAGCTGCAAAAGCCTGGCCCGCGCCTGCGCCCCATAGGCGGCAAGCCGTCCCGGCTCCCAGATCTGAAAAAAATTGCCGCGGCCGACAAAGGCCACTTCGTTCGAGATCCCCGTATGCTCGCGGATGAAATCGGTCATGGTGATGCGGCCGTCCTGGTCGAGCTTCAGAAATGTCCCGTCGCCATGGCAGAAGAACGACATGTCGTCCGCCGTCTGCAGGAACGGGTCTTCCAGCGCGATCCGCTGCTCGTAGCGGTCGAGCAGGTCGAGCCCGCCCACATCCATGGCCGGCAGATCCAGGCAGCGCAGCGCGTAAAGTTCCGAATAGCCGCGTTTCTGGACCACTGAGCGGAAATGCGCCGGAACGGAAACCCGCCCCTTCGCATCGATCCTGCTCACCGTGTTTGACAGAAACCGGTCCAATAAACGCTACAGCCGCTGTTGCCGCTGCACCCCTCATGTTGTTCTCCGCGCCCCCGCCGCATTCGCGGCAAATCGCTTCATTCACCGGGGCGAAAACCGGCAAACGCGCAGCCGCCGCGGCTGCCCGATTGGCGTACGCTTCACCCTGACGCGGAACGAAAGCTTGATTTAAATGGGATATCATGGGGCACTATGGGCGTCAACGGGAGCAGGCATCACAAACACACGCGTCACAACCAGAAAGCGCAGGCTGAATGCACGTCTCGTCTTTATCGTCTATTAAGCCTAACGAACCGTTTAGAGCCCTCTGGCCCAAAAAGACGCGGCTTGCTGCGCACAGCCGGCGCGCATAGCGTCGGTTGAAGTTTTCTGCCTGACCAAGGATCGAGTTCATGTCCGACACTGCGAAGTCACGCGCCGCGACGCTTACCCATCTGCGCAGCGCCGATTTCGCCAAGGGCGATCCCATCCCGTTGCCGCTGACCATGGCCTCGATCTTCCACGCGCCGGGCGACGCGACGGGCTTCGATCAATATGGCCGCTTCAGCAACCCGACCTGGCATGCCGTCGAGCATGCGCTCGGCCATCTGGAAGATGCGCAATGCGTTATCTTTCCGTCGGGAATGGCCGCGATTTCCGCGGCTTTCTTCGCCCTCCTCAAATCGGGCGACCGCATCCTCTTGCCGTCGGACGGCTATCACACGACGCGCGCGCTCGCCGAACGTTTCCTGAAGCCGCTCGGCGTCGCCTATGACGTGCGGCCGACGGCAAGCATGCTCGATGGCGGTTTCGCCGGCTACCGGGCGGTCTTCGTCGAGAGTCCGTCGAATCCGCGGCTGGACATCTGCGACATAATCGCGGTCGCCAAGGCCGTCCATGCGCAAGCGGGTATCCTGATCGTCGACAACACGACGATGACGCCCTTCGGCCAGCGCCCGCTCGACCTTGGCGCGGACATCGTGGTCTCGGCCGACACCAAGGCGATCAATGGCCATTCCGACGTTCTCTTCGGCCATGTCGCCAGCCGCGATCCCGATGTTGTCGCCAGGGTTAGGGATTGGCGCGAGACGGCCGGCGGCATTCCCGGACCGTTCGAGGCCTGGCTCGTGCATCGCGGCCTCGAAACGCTGGAAGTGCGCTTCGACCGCATGTGCTCGTCGGCCGAAACGATCGCGCGGCGGCTGAAGGATCACCGCGCCGTTAGCGGCCTGCGCTTTCCAGGCCTCGAGGGCGATGCGTCGCACAATCTGGCGCGTGCCCAGATGGAGCGCTTCGGCTTCCTGATTTCGTTCGAACTGGCCTCCGAAGAAAAGGCCGAGGATTTCATCAACAATTGCGCGCTCATTGAAGCGGCAACATCCTTCGGCGGCGTTCATACGTCGGCCGAGCGGCGCTCCAAACGCGGCGATGCCGTGCCGCCGGGCTTCGTTCGCCTGGCCATCGGCTGCGAACCGGTTGAGGACCTCTGGCAGGCAATCGAGGCATCGCTGGCTAAGATAGCCAGCTGAGCGGACTTGTCACGGGTTCATATCATCCGCATCGATCTTGCGCCGACCATGTAATACGCGGACGATTTCGATGGCATCGCGACCTACCCGGTACAAGGTAAGGTATTCGCCAACGACCAGATGGCGAATACCGGGCGCTATATCGTCGCGCGGAGCACCTGAAAAGGGATGCAGGGTGAGCAAGTCCCACCTCCTCTCCATGGAGTCTACGAACCGGACCGCGGCATTGGGACTATGGCTGGCGATGTAGTCGCCGATATCTTCGAGATCGACTGCCGCTTGAGGAAGCAGCTGATATCTCACTCTTCGAAGCCTTTAGCTTCGGCCATCTTGAGATATTTGGTACGCGCCCGTTCGATGATCGACGGACCGTCCAGCGCAGGCCCGCTGTCGATCCCCTCCTGAACCAGCACCCGCAACTCCTCGACGGTATAGCCGAGCAGGTCGCGGCGATCTTTCCATTGCCTGAGCGCATCGCGGATCACTTCGCTGGCGGAAGCATATTCACCGGCAGCCACGACATCGTCGACTGCGGCTGCCAACTCCGGCGAAAGCGTGATGCTGCGTTTATCAACCTGACCCATGATGCGCTCCTGCTCTCTCCAAAGGTACGATTTAATCGTACCGGCTTCAAGAAACAGGTCATCGTGTTCAGTGCGATTACGCCCAGACGTTGAATCAAAAGGCACGCCTTTCGGCGTAACCTCCTGATCCCGTTCAGCTACCGCTACGAGAGAAATGCCAGCTGGCCTGTAAGCCGGGTTCTGTATGGCCCTCGCCTCGCGGCGAGAACGTGGCGGCCATTCATCTTGGGCGCATGTTGCCACGCGCCTCACGCAACCTACCCGGACGGTGGGCCGGAAACAGCCCTCGAAGGTTTCCCTTCGCACCGCCCCTATTCGGTTTTGCTCCCGGTGGGGTTTGCCCTGCCGCTCCTGTTGCCAGTCGCGCGGTGGGCTCTTACCCCACCCTTTCACCCTTGCCCCGGCAATGCCGTGGCGGTTTGCTTTCTGTGGCACTTTCCCTGGGGTCGCCCCCGCCGGCCGTTAGCCGGCACCGTGTCTCCATGGAGCCCGGACTTTCCTCACCCGCAACCTTTCGGTTCTCGCGGGTGCGGCCGCCCGGCCAGCTGGCAAGCGCGTATAAAGGGATTCCCGCCTGAAAACGCAAACGAAAAAGCGCCCGGATGCACAGCGGTTTGGGACAACGACGTGCATGAAACAGACACGCGTCGCCCAAATCCGCTTCGGCGGACAGGCTTAGACCGGCGAACCCAGCGCCGCCATCTGCACCTTCACCTTGCTGCAATAGGCGGCCGAGACCGGATTCATCCGCGTGGCGCCGTGACCGGCATTGTATTTCAGGATCGTGCCGCAGGTGGTGCCACCGCCGAGACCCTGCGCCATCGCAAGATACTTCATGCCGAATTTGATGTTGGTGTCGGGATCGAACAACCCCTTGGCCGAACCTGTATAACCCATCATGCGCGCCGTGGCCGGCTTGATCTGCATGAGGCCGATCTCGCCCGCGCCGCCGACCATGTTCGGCCTGTAGTTGCTTTCGATCTTGATGACGGCTTTGGCCAGCGACACCGGCACGCCGTAGCTTGCGGCATAGCGGGCGATGATCGCCGAATATTGGCCGCCGCCGGCCGCGGCGGGCGCCGCCAGGGCGATCTTGCCGGTGTCGATAGAAGCAGTCGTGGTGAGATCGATCGCCTTTCTGCCGCGTTTGGCGCGCTTGACCGTCGATTTCGCCGCCCTGGTCGCGGCGGCTTTCTGCACCTTTGCCGGGGCTCTCTTGATCTTTGGCGTTTTGCTGCCAGCCTTGGTCGTAGTGGGGGCGGCAGCAAAGCCATTGTCTGCCCGAAGGCTTAAAGGGGCGCCGTTTGCCGGATTGAAGGCAAAACTTATCACTCCGGCAGCAACAGCTGCCGCTACAACGGTCAATTTTTGCATGTAGTCCTGTTCTGTTAGAACCGCGCGAAGAAATTCGTGCAGCTGTGCCAATTCAACATCGGATCATCCGGGGGGATAGATGCCCGACGACTTGCGGGAGAGGCATTTGGAGGCGGAATTGGCGGCAATGAAGGCGGCGCAATTCACTTTCAGTGACAGGTTGTAATTTAAGGACCTTGTCGCGACTATTTGAGGGGCGCTGCCTTTACGGAAGCGACGAGCCTTTCCAGCGTGCGGAATGTCGAATTGTCCGCTGCACCATCCACCAGCCGCCGCCGGAAATGCCGCTGGAAGGCCGCCACCACGATTTCCGTCTGCTTGTCGTAGACACCCGATATCTCGACGCCATAGCCATAGAGCGCCAGCATCGACTGCAGCGTCTCGACATCGGCGCCGGTGTCGCCGGCCTTCAACGCGGCGCCCGGCCTTCGCGGCGCGGCCGGTACCAGGTGGCCGACACCGGCCACGAACAGCGCCTTCCACGGAAATTTTTCGCCAGGGTCGACCTTACGGCCCGGCGCCACGTCCGAATGCGCGAGCACCCTTGCCGCGGGGATGGAATGACGGCCCACGATACCCGCGCACAAATCGATCACGGCACTGATCTGCCGCTTCGGGAAGGCCTTGTAGCCCAGTGAATGCCCGGGGTTGACGATCTCGATGCCGACCGAACAGGAGTTGATGTCGGTGCGCCCGAGCCAGGAACTCTTGCCTGCATGCCAGGCGCGGTCGCTCTCGCGCACCATCTGGACGATGCGGCCGTCCTCATGAACGAGATAATGCGAGGACACCTCGCTCGCCGGATCACACAGCCACGCCTCGGCACCGGCCCCGCTTGCCATGCCGGTATAATGCAGGACGATCATGTCGGGTCGTAGCGTCTCGCGGCGCGGACCGAAATTCGGCGAAACCCGGACCTCGGCGCCTGGCTGGTCGGGCAGGAAACCGCTCATACGCGCCTGAGGCCTCGCTCGATCATCTCATAGGCGGCGTTGATCGCCGCGACCCTGGTCGTGGCGATCTTGATGAATTCCTGCGGCAAGCCGCGCGCGATCAGCCTGTCGGGGTGATTGTCGGAGATCAGCTTGCGGTAGCGTTTCCTGACCTCCTCGAACGGCTTGCCGCGCTCGATGCCCAGAACGACATAGGGATCGGCGGCGCCGAGATTGACGTGCCGCGACAGGATCGCTTCGTAATGCGCCTCGTCGATCCGAAAAATCTCGGCAATGCGATGCAGGAATTGGCCTTCATGCTCATGAATCAGGCCATCCGCCTTGGCGATATGGAACAGACCGTCGAGGATATCTTCCAGCATCATGCAGTTGGCATGGCCGGACCCGCAGAGCTGCGCCATGCGCTGGGCATAGATCTCGAAGCCGGCGACGTCCTGCTTGGCGATGTCGTAAAGCCGCGCCACGTTGCGCGTCTCGCTCGGCGGCACTTCGAAGATTTCCTGGAAGGCGCGCACCTCATCCTGCGTGACGATGCCGTCGGCCTTGGCCATCTTGGCCGAGAGCGCGATCATGGCCACGGAGAAGGCGACGCGCCGGCGCAGGTCCGGATCGCCCGAAAACACGGTGCGCACGGCTTCGACGACATCCGCGACGCCCGAGGACGCGGACGACGAAACACGGGCGATGAAGTCGCCAAGGCGGTCCCAAATCGACATGCCGGCTTCATAGAGCGAACCGGGCGGTTCTATCAAGCCGGGACGATGCCGCAGGCCACCCGCTGCGCGGGATCGAGGGCGAAAAAAGAAGGCCGGCAAAAGCCGGCCTTCCTCGATATGGTCTGCCAGGGCTCTTACTGCGCGGGCGCGGCAGGAGCCGGATTTGTTGCCGGAGCCGGTTCAGCGGGCTTCGAAGCGTCAGGCGAAGCTGGCTTCATGGGCTGCTCGTTGGCCGGCGGATTTGTACTTTGCGTGGTGGTTTTGTCAGTACCGGTGCCACTGTCGCTGCAAGCCGCGACCCCCAACAGGGCGAGCGCCGAAACAGACGCCAGAATGAGCTTCTTCATGGTATCTCTCCTTCAGCAGACGCTCACATTTCGGTGAGCGGTCGCAGGGGAAATGCATCAGCAGGCCCGCCGGTTTCGTAACGTTGCATTTCGACGTGTAATATCAACTTGCGATTGCTGGCGCTGAAATCCCGAACTAACAGAACATACGCTCGAAGACATGGTGGATAAACAGAATGCCGGCAGCCGCGGGAACAAAGAAATGGGATTTTTGGATCGACCGCGGCGGCACCTTCACCGACGTCATCGGCCGTGATCCGCAAGGCCAGTTGCATCCCCGAAAACTGCTGTCCGAAAATCCCGAGGCTTACGCGGATGCCGCCATCCAAGGCATCCGCGACCTGTTGGGTTTGAAAGCCGGCGCCGCCATTTCCGCCAATGCGATCGGCGACGTCAAAATGGGCACGACCGTTGCCACCAATGCGCTGCTCGAGCGCAAGGGCGACCGCGTGCTGCTGCTTATCACCAAGGGCTTTCGCGACGCCTTGCGCATCGCCTACCAGGCGAGGCCGGACATCTTCGCCAAGGAGATCATCCTGCCGGAGCAGCTTTACGAGCGCGTGATCGAGATCGACGAGCGCGTCCGCGCCGACGGCTGCGTCGAACGCCTGCTCGACATCGCGGCCTGCCGTTCGGCGATCGAACAGGCCAAGGCCGACGGCATCGACGCCGTCGCCATCGTCTTCATGCACGCCTGGAAATACCCGGATCACGAAAAGGCCGTTGCGAAAGTCTGCCGCAAGATCGGCTTCAGCCAGATCTCGGTCTCTCACGAGGTCTCGCCGCTGATCAAGCTGGTCGGCCGCGGCGACACCACCGTGGTCGACGCCTATCTTTCGCCGATCCTGTCTCGCTATGTGCAGCGGGTGGCCGGCGAACTGGGCGCTGGACCGCGCCTGATGTTCATGATGTCGTCCGGCGGCCTCACCGCCGCCGACCTGTTCCAGGGCAAGGACGCGCTGCTGTCCGGCCCTGCGGGCGGGGTCGTCGGCATGGTCGAGACGGCGAAGCTCGCCGGCTTCGAAAAGGTCATCGGCTTCGACATGGGCGGCACCTCGACCGACGTCGCCCATTACGACGGCGAATATGAGCGCGCCTTCGACACCGAGGTCGCAGGCGTCCGCATCCGCGCGCCGATGATGCGCATCCACACCGTCGCTGCCGGAGGCGGCTCGATCCTGCACTATGAAGCGGGCCGCTTCCGCGTCGGCCCCGATTCCGCCGGCGCCAATCCCGGCCCCGCCGCCTATCGGCGCGGCGGCCCGCTTGCCGTGACCGATGCCAATGTCATGCTCGGCAAATTGCAGCCCGATTTCTTCCCGGCGATCTTCGGCGCGGGCCAGGACAAGCCGCTCGATGTCGGCACGGTTGGCGAAAAATTCGCCGCACTTGCCGCCGAAATCGGCGACGGCAGGACGCCTGAGGCGGTCGCCGAAGGTTTCGTCACCATCGCCGTCGAGAACATGGCCAATGCCATCAAGAAGATCTCGGTGCAGCGCGGCTACGACGTCACGGAATATCTCTTGAACTGCTTTGGCGGCGCCGGCGGCCAGCATGCCTGCCTGGTCGCCGATGCGCTCGGCATGGAAGCCGTGCTCATCCACCCCTTCTCGGGGCTGCTTTCGGCTTATGGCATAGGCCTCTCGTCGGTCTTCGCCTCGCGCCAGCAGGCGCTGCTGGAGCCGCTCGCGGACGCATCCAGGCCGGCGATCGAAAATCTCATAGCCGCCCTGCGTGGGGTTGTGACCGCCGAACTTGTGTCTCAGGGCATCGCCGAGAGCGGGATTACCGCCAGGCCGATCCTCCAGATCCGCTACGACGGCACCGACACGGCTCTGCCGGTGAATTTCGAGCATGGCTCGATCCTGCGGGCGAAGGACGATTTCGAGGCCGCGCACAAGGCGCAGTTCGGGTTCGTCTATGAAAACAAGCCGATGATTATCGAAGCTGTAGGGGTGGAGGGCAGCGATGCCGGCGGCGCGGGCCGCGAGGAAACCGAAGCGGAGATGCAAGATCTTGCCGTTGTTGCTTCCGAGAAGCGGAAAATATTCGCCGAAGGCGAATGGCGCGAGGCCGGTGTCTTCCGCCGCGAAGCCCTCAGGCGGGGCAACAAGGTTGCCGGCCCAGCCCTTATCATCGAGCCCAACCAGACCATTGTTGTTGAACCGGGCTGGCAGGCCGAGATCACCGCAAAGGACCATGTTCTCCTGCGCCGAACGAGCAAGAAACGACGGCAGGCAGCACTCGGCACCGAAGCCGATCCGGTGATGCTTGAGGTCTTCAACAACCTCTTCATGTCGATCGCCGAGCAGATGGGTGTGACGCTGCAGAACACCGCCTATTCGGTCAACATCAAGGAACGGCTCGACTTCTCCTGCGCCGTATTCGATCGCCATGGCGCGCTGGTCGCCAATGCGCCGCATATGCCGGTGCATCTGGGCTCCATGGACCGATCGGTCGAAACCGTCATCCGCCTGAATTCGGGCGACATCCACCCCGGCGACGTCTTCGCGCTCAACGCGCCCTATAATGGCGGAACGCATCTGCCCGACATCACCGTGGTGACGCCGGTGTTCGACGATGCGCGCAACGAGATCCTGTTCTGGGCGGCCTCGCGTGGCCACCACGCCGATGTCGGCGGCACCGCGCCCGGCTCGATGACGCCTTTGGCCACAACGGTCGACGAGGAAGGCGTGCTGTTCGACAATTTCCGCATCGTCGATCGCGGCCGCTTCCGCGAGAAGGAGCTGGAGACGCTGCTGACCGACCACCCCTACCCGGCGCGCAATCCAACCCAGAACATCGCCGACCTGAAGGCACAGATCGCCGCCAACGAAAAGGGCGTGGCCGAATTGCGCAAGATGGTCACGCATTTCGGGCTCGAGGTCGTCGAAGCCTATATGGGCCATGTCCAGGACAACGCCGCCGAGAGCGTGCGCCGCGTGATCGAGCGGCTTCCCGACAGCGCGGCATATGAATACCCCACCGACACCGGCCAGATAATCAAGGTGAAGATCACCGTCGACCGGCAAAAACGCGAGGCGACCGTCGATTTCACCGGCACGTCGCCCGTCATGAAGAACAATTTCAACGCGCCGGAGCCCGTCGCCCGGGCCGCCGTGCTCTATGCCTTCCGCGTCATGGTCGAGGACATGATCCCGATGAACGCCGGGTGCCTGAGACCGATCAACATCGTCATCCCCGACGGCTCGATGCTGAAGCCCGCCTACCCTGCCGCGGTCGTCGCCGGCAATGTCGAGACCTCGCAGCACGTCACCAATGCGCTGTTCGGCGCGATGGGTGCGATCGCCAACGCGCAAGGCACGATGAACAACCTCACCTTCGGCAACAAGAAATACCAGTATTACGAGACGATCTGCTCCGGCTCGCCGGCCGGCCGGATGAATTCGGGCCGTGGCTTTGCCGGCACCTCCGGCGTTCACACCCACATGACCAATTCGCGCCTCACCGACCCCGAAGTGCTGGAACTGCGCTTCCCGGTCGTATTGGAGGATTTCCACATCCGCGAGGGTTCCGGCGGCAAGGGTAAGTGGAATGCCGGCGACGGCACCAGGCGCACCATCCGCTTCCTCGAAAAGATGGAATGCGCGATCCTCTCCTCTCACCGCAATCGCCCACCCCAAGGCCTCGACGGTGGCGGCGATGGCGAGCCGGGCTCGACCAGGGTCCGGCGCAATGACGGCTCGCTCGACGTTCTGAAGGCCTGCGACCAGACCACGCTCGATGCAGGCGAAGCCGTCATCGTCACCACGCCGACGCCGGGAGCGTTCGGAAAAGTGTGAGATTTGCGTCAACAGGCTGTCACCTGCCTGTCATGACGCTGCGCTACCCGCTTGCGCCAATGCAAACGGGGAATCACCTTTCCATGTCGGATGTTTCCGGAGAACTCGTTTATCGCCGAGGCAAGGAAGTCGGAAAGGCCGTCTACCAGAACCGCGTATTGTCGAAGGACGGCATTTCCGAGCGGTTGTTCGCTTTCCTCTTCTCCGGCCTCGTCTATCCGCAGATCTGGGAAGATCCGGATGTCGACATGGAGGCCATGCAGCTTGGCGCTGGCCACCGCATCGTCACAATCGCATCGGGCGGCTGCAACATCCTGGCCTACCTGACCCGCTCGCCGGCCACGATCGACGCCGTCGATCTCAATGCCGCGCACATCGCGCTGAACCGCATGAAGCTGGAAGCGGTGCGCCACCTGCCGTCGCAGGGCGATCTGTTCCGCTTCTTCGGCGCCACCGGCACCAGCCACAATTCCAATGCCTATGACCGCTTCATCGCGCCGCATCTCGATGCGGTCAGCCGCCATTACTGGGAGCGCCGCAACTGGCGCGGCCGCCGCCGCATCTCGGTCTTCGACCGCAACTTCTACCAGACCGGCCTGCTCGGCCTCTTCATCGCCATGGGCCATCGCGTCGGCAAGCTGTTCGGCGTCGACCCGGCCGGCATCATGAAGGCGCAGAACATCGGCGAGCAGCGTCGCTTCTTCAACGAGGAACTGGCGCCGGTCTTCGACAAGAAGCTGCTGCGTTGGGCGACCTCGCGGAAAGCCTCGCTGTTCGGCCTCGGCATCCCGCCTGCGCAGTATGATTCGCTGATCACCTCCGGCGACGGCTCGATGGCGAGCGTGCTCAAGGCGCGGCTGGAAAAGCTCGCCTGCGATTTCCCGCTCAAGAACAACTATTTTGCCTGGCAGGCCTTTGCCCGCCGCTATCCGCAACCCGGCGAGGCGGCGCTGCCTGCCTATCTGGAACAGAGCAACTACAAGACGATCCGCGACAACATCGATCGCGTCGCCATCCACCACGCCAACCTGATCAAGTTCCTGGCCGCCAAGGACGCCGGCACCGTCGACCGCTTCGTCCTGCTCGACGCGCAGGACTGGATGACCGACGACCTGCTCAACGCACTGTGGACCGAGATCACCCGCACAGCCTCAGTCGGCGCGCGCGTCATCTTCCGCACCGCAGCCGAACCCAGCCTCCTGCCCGGCCGTCTCTCCAACTCGCTGCTCGACCAGTGGACGTACGAGGCCGACGCCTCGCGCGAATTCTCGGCGAAGGACCGCTCGGCCATCTATGGCGGCTTCCACCTCTATGTGAAGCGCGCCGCATGAGCACGACGGAGCTGCCGGCCAGCCATGCCGAACTGATGGACGGCGTCTACCGCTGGCAGCGCCACATCTACGACCTGACCCGCAAATACTATCTGCTCGGCCGCGACCGGCTGATCGACGGGCTGGACGTCCCGCAAGACGGCACCGTGCTGGAGCTTGGCTGCGGCACCGGCCGCAACATCGCGCTCGCCGCCCGCCGCTATCCGGACGCCCGCTTCTTCGGTTTGGATATCTCCGCCGAGATGCTGGAGACGGCGAAGGCGGCCATCGCTCGCGAAGGCCTCGCCGACAAGGTCAGCCTGGCGCGCGGCGACGCCACCGATTTCGACGCCAAGGCTCTCTTCGGCATCGAGCGTTTCGACCGGGTCTTCGTCTCCTATTCGCTGTCGATGATCCCCGGCTGGGAAAAGACCGTATCGGCTGCCCTCGCCGCGCTCGCCCCCGGCGGCTCTCTGCACGTCGTCGATTTCGGCCAGCAGGAAGGCCTGCCGCGCTGGTTCCGTGGCCTGCTGCGCGGCTGGCTGCGGAAATTCCACGTCACGCCGCGTGAATCGCTGCGCGACGTGCTTGAATCGGAATCGCAGAGCGCCGGCGCAACCTTCCGTTTCAGAACGCTTTATCGCGGCTATGCCTGGCTGGCGGTGATCAAGATCGCCGTTTGAAGCCATCGGCACGGAAGCAAACCGCAATCAACAAATCGCGCAATTGCGGCATGACCCAAGGAGTGGTACATTATCTCCACCCTGGAAGCATGCGATGATCGTCAGATTTAGAGATGAATGGCTGCGGGCTTTCTTTGTGGACGATATCCACTATCGCAATCCGATCTCGAAAGCCGTTTGTTTCGCAAACTCCAGATGATTGACGACGCTGCGACCGATCAGGATTTGCGTGTGCCACCCAGTAATCACTTCGAGAAGTTGCGCGGCAATCTCGAAGGCCTCCATTCGATCCGCGTCAACAAGCAATGGCGGCTGATCTTCCGCTGGGACGGTGACCGCGGTGAGGCGTCGGACATCTACCTGGACGACCACAGCTATAAGTGAGGTGAGACATGTTGATGACCGCACGCAAGCCCGCAACGGTAGGCGAAATCCTCACGGAAGAATTCATGCAGCCGCTCGGCCTGACGCAAGCCGCTTTGGCCGAGGCAATGGGCGTCCAGCGCAAGCATGTGAACGAATTGTGCAACGACCGCCGCAACGTGACGGCGGCGACCGCGCTCATTCTGGCGCGGGTATTTGGCAACAGCCCGGATTTCTGGCTGAATGTCCAACGCCGCAACGATCTTTGGCAGGTCATGAACTCGCCTGACGAGCGGGCGCGCGTCGATCGCGCCAAACCTTTGCCGACCGCCGCATAGGCAGGCTTACGCAACTGCCGGTTAGTGCAGCGCCTTGACCAGCGCACCCACCATCGCTTGTGGACGATAGCCGAGCTTGGCCGGGGTCAACCCAAGCCGCACCACCACCAACTGCTCCGACGGGATGATCGCCACCGTCTGGCCGTCATGGCCTTCCATCCAGTAGATGTCCTTGGGCAGGCCGGCGGCAGCGCCCGCCCCCGGCCTTTCCTCGTCTCCTGGTCCCTCGATCCAGAGCTGGCCTTTGCCGTACACCTTCGAGGCCGGCGCCGGCTCGCGCATCCAGTCGACGAAACCGGCGGGCAGGATCTGGTTTCCGTTCCAGACGCCGCCTTGCAGCAAGAACAGGCCGAAGCGCGCCCAGTCATGCGCGGTGGCGTAGAGATAGGACGAGCCGACAAAGGTGCCCTGCTCGTCGGTCTCAAGCACCGCGCTCCTCATGCCGAGCGGCTCGAACAGCGCCGTCCGCGGCCATGCCAGCGCCTTCGTCTTGTCGCCGATCGCGTCCTGCCACAGGCGTGACAGCATCACCGCCGTGCCGCTCGAATAGGAAAAAACCTTGCCGACCTCGCCACTTAGCGGCTTGGCCTCGGCGAAACCCGCCATGTCGGGCTCCAGATAGAGCATGCGCGTCACGTCGGCGACGTCGCCATAATCCTCGTTGAACTCCAGCCCGCTCGACATCGCCATCATGTCGGCAAGGCTGATAGCGGCGCGGCCGTCTGCCTTCCACGGCTTGAACAGGCCTTTGTTGTCGACCCCCATCTTGCCGTCCTTGACCAGAGTGCCGACGATCGCCGCATTCACCGTCTTGGTCATCGACCAGCCGAGCAGCGGCGTCTTGGCCGAAAAGCCCTCGCCATAGCGTTCCGCGACGACGCGGCCGTTCTTCACCACCACGACGGCGCGCATGCCAATGCCGGCCATGGCGGCATCGTCGACGATCTTCGCGACCTCGGGGTTCTGCGAAGCGTCCACACGCTCGCCATCGGGCCACAGCGCGTCGGGCTGCGTCGCCGCCGGCTGCGCCGCGCGCAGCGACGTCTGCCTTGCCTTGCCGGTATCGCCGTCTGGAACAGAGGCGCAGCCGACGCCGTTGCGCTCGACCGCGACGCTCTTGCCGAGAACCCAGAGCAGGCCAGCCGAGACCAGTCCTCTTTCCTTGTCGACGGAGACCTTCATCAGCCTGAGCAGCGGATGGCCGGGCGCCTGCACGTCGACGGCCAGGACCTCTTTGGCGTCGCGGCCGGCGATGAAGACATTCGAGCAGACGATCTTGGCCGAATAACCGGAGCCGACGCGGATCAGCTCCGGCGGAGCGAAATAAAGCCAGGCGAAGAGTGCTGCCACCGCCAGGATCACAAGGCCAAGCAGCCATTTGATGAACTTCACGACAGCCCGCATCTTTACCGCCCTTTTGGATTCGCCGGCTCGATTTATGTCATCGATTTGCCGCCTTTGCTTCCGCAAAATCACCGGTGTCGTCGAGCGCCGTCAATGGATTATCAACCATGTTCGGCGATCAACTGAGTCGATCGGACGATCCTGTGGGGCGATCGTTCGAGGGGGGCCGGCGCAAGCATGGCCATCTGGAAGGACCCATCAGCGGCCGGCTGGATCCGGCCCCGGGGAACGCCATGCGCCGTCTTGCGGCCATCCTGATGCTGACGCTGCTCTGCGCCTGCTCGACCGTGGACGATCTGTCGCCGCTGTCGCCGTCCGCGCCGGCGGTTGCCGTGCGCGCGCCCAAGTTCGACGATTCCAAGCCGCATGAATGGGACAGCGGCGCGCCGTGGACCTACGCCATCCACGGCACGGACGTCTCCAAATACCAGACCTCGGTCGATTGGCCGGCGGCCAGGGCCAGCGGCATCTCCTTCGCCTTCATCAAGGCGACCGAAGGCGGCGATCGCTTCGACGAGTATTTCAACGAGCACTGGGCGCGCACCAGGGCCGCCGGAGTTCCGCGCGCCGCCTATCATTTCTTCTATTTCTGCACGCCTGCCGAAGCCCAGGCGCGCTGGTTCATCACTAATGTCCCGAGGGACCCGTCGGCGATGCCGCCGGTGCTCGACATGGAATGGAACCCGAAATCGCCGACCTGCAGGCTGCGCCCCGATCCGGCCACCGTGCGCAGCGAAATGACCGTTTTCCTCCAGATGGTCGAGCGCTACTACGGCAAGAAGCCGATCATCTACACCTCGATCGACTTCTTCGACGACAACCAGCTGGCGACGTTCCGCGGCTATCCCTACTGGCTGCGCTCGGTCGCCGGCCACCCGCGCGAGAAATACGGCAGCCACCCCTTCACCTTCTGGCAGTACACCGGCACCGGCATCGTGCCCGGCATGACCGGCAAGTCCGACATCAATGTCTTCAACGGCTCGGAAGCCGCCTGGAAGAAGTGGCTGCGGCAGAACACCCGTTGACATCCGATCCCCCGCCTGCTTTTCGACACGGCGGGCGGCGAAACATGCAACCGCTGGTAATCTGGAGCGGCGCGCTCGTGCGAGTGCCTGGCGCGGCTCCTGAACTTTGAAATCCTCGCATGCGCCTTTCCGATCCTTTCGGGGTCACGATGGGGCCATGCGCCGGTCTCGAAAGGAAAGCGATGCGATTGCGCGTTGAAATCCTCGCGGCGCTTTTTGTCGGCGTGCTTGCGCTGCCCGCCGCGGCGCAGGAATGCGGCGGCGATTTCGAGGCCTGGAAGCAGGGCGTGGCAGCCGAAGCCAAGGCGGCCGGCGTCGGCGCCGTCGGCCTCGACGCGCTGGAGGACGCCACCATCGACGAGCGGGCGCTGGCGCGCGACCGCGCCCAAGGCGTATTCACCCAGACTTTCACCGAATTCTCCGACCGCATGATTTCGGCGTACCGCCTGAAGCAGGGCACGGCCAATCTGAAGAAATATGCCGACGTCTTTGACCGCGCCGACAAGGAGTTCGGCGTACAGCCGGCCATCATCGCCGCCTTCTGGGGGCTGGAGACCGACTTCGGCGCCGTGCAGGGCGATTTCCATACGCTGAATGCACTGGTGACGCTCTCGCATGATTGCCGCAGGCCTCAGTTGTTCCGGCAGCAATTGGTGCCGTTGCTCACCCTCATCGACCGCGGTGTGCTGCCGGCCGACGTCAAGGGCGCCTGGGCCGGCGAGATCGGCCAGACGCAGATCCTGCCGACCGACTATCTGGCCGAAGGCGTCGACGGCGATGGCGACGGCAAGGTCGATCTGAGGAACAGCGTGCCGGACGTCATCATGACGACCGCCAACAAGATCATGTCGCGCGGCTGGAAGCGCGACCAGCCCTGGGTCCAGGAAGTGCGCGTCCCCGACGAGATGCCATGGGACCAGACCGGCCGCACCAACAAGCTGCCGTTGTCGCAGTGGGCGCAATGGGGGGTCACCGAACCCAATGGCAACCCGCTCATCGACAATGGCCTGAAAGCCGGCCTGGCGCTGCCGATGGGCCGCAAGGGCCCGGCCTTCCTGACCTACGACAATTTCGACGTCTATCTCGAGTGGAACCAGTCCTTCACCTATGCGCTGACCGCGGCCGTGCTTGCCACCCGCCTCGCCGGCGCGCCGCAATTCGATCCGCGTACGCCCGAGCAAGGCCTGAGCGGCGACCAGATGAAGGCGCTGCAGACCAAGCTCGAGGCCAAGGGTTACGACGTCGGCACCGTCGACGGCATCCTGGGCACCAACACGCGCGAGGCAGTCCGCAAGGAGCAGATGCGGCTTGGCCTGCCGGTCGATGGCTGGCCGACGCCTGAATTGCTCGCCAAGCTGTAGTGGATAGTCGGTAGTGAGTAGTCAGTAGTCAGTAGTGAAGAGGTGTAAGCCTACTCCCTACTCCCTACTCCCTACTCCCTACTCCCTACTCCCTCTTCTTCAGCACGAAATCGATGAACGCCCGCAGCGCCGGCGGCACATGCCTTCGGCTTGGATGGTAGAGGTAGAAGCCGGGAAAGCGGGGCGACCACGCTTCCAGGAACCGGACCAGTCGGCCCTGCTCGATCCACGGCTGGACCTGATAGTCGATCATGTAGGCCACCCCCGCCCCGTCTAGCGCGGCATTGAGCAACAGCTCCGTATCATTGACGATAAGACTTCCCTTGACGGCGATTTCCAGTGAACGCTTGCCGCGGGAGAACTCCCACCGGTAGATATCGCCACCGCCTGGCCACTGGAAATTGATGCAGCGGTGCTGGTGAAGGTCCTGTGGCTGGCGCGGGATCGCCCGATCCTTGAGATAGGCCGGAGCAGCCACTGCTGCCATCTGCAACTCATCGCTGAGCTTGACGGCGACCATGTCCTGTTCCAGCCGCTCGCCAAGCCGGATGCCGGCATCGAACCGCCCTTCGACAATGTCGGTCAGCACATCGTCGATGATGACCGTCAAGGCGATATCAGGATAGGCGCGTTGGAAATCGCCGAGTATCGGCGCTACGAACCGCATTGCGGCGACGCGCGAGACATTGATGCGCAGCGCGCCTGCCGGCCGGTCTCGCCCAGCCTGGAGTTCAGCGACGGCGCCTTCCAGCTCACCGAACACGACCGCAAGACGGGAAAACAGCGTTTCGCCGGCCGCCGTCGGCGAAACGCTGCGTGTCGTGCGGTTGAGCAGCCGCACGCCGACACGCGCCTCCAACTGTCGGATCGTCTGGCTGAGCGCCGGCGGCGACACCCGCAGCCGTGCTGCAGCGCGAACGAAGCTACCCTCCTCCACGATCGCCGAAAATGCCTTGAACTCCGTAAATTCGGACCCGCGCATTATGTATCTCTGAATTAACAGGCCGCTCGGATAATAGGCTATTATCTGATCAATAGCATGCCGCTATTTCTCAATCATCCGCCCGTCACATAAATCGACGCGGCCTGAATGGTTGAGGAAACGATCATGTCTCAGTCGCTGCAAGGCAAAACCGCAATCGTCACCGGCAGTTCGCGCGGTATTGGCCGCGCCATTGCCGAAGGACTCGCAGAAAAGGGTGCTGCCGTCGCCGTCAACTATGTCGGCAACAAGAATGCAGCGGACGAAGTTGTGGCAGCCATCACCGGCAAGGGTGGCAAGGCAGTTGCCATTCAAGCCGATATTTCCGTCCCTGCCGATGTCCGCCGCCTGTTCGACGAGACCGAAAGCCAGTTCGGCGCGATCGACATCGTCGTGGCCAATGTTGGCGTTGCCGTCATCAAGCCACTCGCCGAGGCGACGGAAGATGATTTCGACCTCGTCTTCGGCACCAACGCCAAGGGAACCTTCTTCACGCTTCAGGAAGCGGCCAAACGTGTCCGTGACGGCGGCCGCATCATCGCCGTCTCCACCGGCGGCACCAGGATGTTCTTCACCCAGACGGCGCTATACCTGGGCAGCAAAGGCGCCGTGGAACAGTTCGTCCGCGTGCTTTCGCGCGAGCTCGGGCCGCGAGGCGTCACCGTCAATGCCCTGTCGCCAGGTTTCACCGATACCGATCTGCTGCCGGAGCGGGATCGCGCCGTCGCGGCCGGCATGTCGCCCTTCGGACGGATCGGCGTGCCGCGCGACGTTGCGGACGTCGCAGTCTTCCTGGCCAGCGACGAAGCTCGCTGGCTGACGGGTGAGAATATCCAGGCCGGCGGTGGAGTGGCGTAAGGTAGGCAGTAGGCAGTAGGCAGTAGGCAGTAGAAAAATATCAAAGGGATATTCGCGGGGATAAGACGATCGACGATCCTACTGCCTACTGCCTAATTCCTACCTCCTAATCCGCCATCGTCTCTAGGCTCGCGAACCCTTGCGGCGCGTCACCCTCGTCGAACGGCGTCGTCACCTCGACGAAAGTGTCGGGGTAGAAGCCGTTGAAGCGCGTCCTCAGCGACAGCGAGTAAGCGCCGATATGGCCGATCTCGATCCAGTCGCCAGTGTCGACCGTTTCCGGCAGCCAGAACGGCCTGGACAGGATGTCGACGGAATCGCAGGTCGCGCCGCAGACCTTGAACGGCACGACGGTGTTCTCGTCGCCGTTGCGGGTACGGATCGCGGGATCGGGAATGAAGCGCGCCGGCAGGGTGATCTTGCCCGTCCATGAATCCGACAGCGACGCCCAGATGCCGTCGTTGATGTAGAGCCGCTTGCCCTTGCGCAGCAGGACGCGAACAATCAGGGAAAGACAGCGCGCCACGATCACGCGCCCGGGCTCGGCCACTAGGGGCATCTGGTCGAACTGATACTCTTTCAGGTCGCCGGCAAGCCGCGACATCAACTGGCCAAGCGACGGCATCTCGATGTGCTTGCGGTTGGGATCATGGCCGTATTCGGCCGGGAAGCCGCCGCCGACATCGAGCCCGGCAATATCGAAGGTCAGGCGGTTGCGCACCCAGTCGGCCGAGGCGAGCGCGCGTTCATAGGTGTCGGGATCCTCGATCTGGCTGCCGACATGGAAGCAGAGGCCTACCTTGTAGCCGGTGCGGTTCAACCGCTCTGCGAGATCGACGGCATTGGCGGGCCCGGCGCCGAATTTCTTCGACAATTCGTAAGCCGCGTGGCCCTTGGTCTGGATGCGCACGAAGACGGTTATCGCGCCCGGGTCGATATCGAGCGCCCGCACGACGCGCGTCAGCTTGGTGATCTCGTCCTCATGGTCGAGCGAGATCACCCGGATGCCGTATTTCTCCAGCGCCAGCTTGATGTCCGACTGCGCCTTGACCGGGTGCATGTAGAGCATCTCGGCATCCGCCGAGACAGCGCGCACGGCCGCGAACTCGCCGGGCGACGCGACGTCGAAGGTGCTGACGCCAGCTTCCACCAGTGTCTTCAGCACGATCTGCTCGCCATTGGTTTTCACCGCATAAGCGGTCTTGCCCGGAAACATGCCCATGAACTGCAAGGCATCGGCCTTCAGCACCTGCGGCCGGAAACAATAGACCGGATCGTCCGGACGAAGCGCCAGTGCCGCCTCACGGGCATTTTCGAATCGTTGCATGGACGAATCCTCAGGTCTGGAGCGTGCACAATTAATCCTAGCTAGCCGCCAAAGAAAACAGTTCTGTGTCTGGCCATCCCGCGCGGCCGGCCGCATTTTCTTGCCAACGCTAAACCACCAGTCAGCTTTCGGGTGGCCCTTGCCGCCGAACCCGATATCGGTTGTTGAGATGTCTGCTGGGCTGAGGTTGCGATCGGCTCCGGGGAGGAACAGGACATGTCCATTACGGCCGCCGCCGCGCCGACGCGCGGACCGATGACGCTCAGAGATTGGGCGCAGCTTCTCCTGCTCGGTGCGATCTGGGGCGGCTCGTTCTTCTTTGCCCGCATTGCCGTTTCCGAGATCCATCCGCTGGCACTGGTGCTGTTTCGCGTCGCGATCGCCGCGATAGCTCTCCAGCTCTATCTGGCGGTCCGCGGTCCATCCTTCCGTCTCGCCTTGCCGCATGCCGGCCTCTTCTTCCTGCTGGCGCTCACCAACAATGTCGTGCCGTTCTCGCTGATCTTCGCTGGCCAGACACAGCTTGGCGCCGGCGTCGCCTCGGTGCTCAACGCGACGACGCCGTTCTGGACGCTGATCCTGGCCAATGCGCTCACCACGGACGAGAAGCTGTCCTGGAACAAGCTGGCCGGCATCGCCCTTGGCGTCGCCGGCACGGCGGTGATGATCGGCCCTGGCCTGCTTGCCGGGCTTGGCGGACCGGTGTGGGCGAAGTTCGCTCTGATCGGCGCTTCGCTCTCCTATGCCGTCGCCCTGATGATCGCGCGTCGCTTCAAGGGCGTGCCTTCGCCGGTCGTCGCTACCGGGCAGCTGACCGCATCGACCATCATCATGATCCCGGTCGTGCTGATTGCATATGGCCCTGCGGGGCTTTTCTCGGTTTCGCCACCCGTCTGGGCCGCGGTGCTGGGCCTGGCGCTGCTTTCCACCGCCTTTGCCTACATCCTCTATTTCAACCTCGTCGTCTCGGCCGGCGCCACCAATGCCTCGCTGGTCACCCTGGTCGTGCCGGTCAGCGCGGTGCTGCTCGGCTTCCTGTTCCTCGGCGAGCGGCTGGCGATGTTCGAGATCGGGGGCATGACGCTGATCGGACTCGGCCTAGTCACCATCGACGGGCGGCTGTTCGGCAAATGGTAGCGGTGTCATGCCACACCGTCGCCACAATTTATTCACAACCGCGGAGCCGGTTTTTGCCGAAGAGTTTCAACGGCTAACGTCGAATTGCAGGTCGCAAATTCCACATTCATGTCGCATTGCAGCACGTTTTCCGCTTGCCTGTGGCACAAATGACCCTAGACTCCTGCCATAGCTCTGAAGAGGAGGCTATGACATGGGACTGACGAGGCCGATCAACGCTTTGATGATTTGTGCCGCATTCGCATTCATCGGTGCCCTTATCATAGGCGTTCTTCCCTGACCCGCCAAAGCCGGGAAGACCAGCACCGAGAATAGTCCAACAGTTCGAAAAGGCCGGGTTCTACCCGGCCTTTTCCGTTGCAGCCTGCCTTAATGCATGTCGCCCAGAAGTGCGCAGCGGTTCTGGGACAACGACATGCATCAACAAAGGACCTAAAGCGCGTCGCCCGAATCCGTTTCAGCGCGACGCGCTTTATGCGGCGGCCGAACCGGCCGCCTCCGCCTCATGCGAGCGGATGCCAATCATGTGGCAGACGGCAAAGACGAGGTCGGCACGGTTCATCGTATAGAAATGGAAGTCGCCAACGCCGCGCTCGACAAGGTCGAGCACCTGCTCGGCCGCGACCGCCGAGGCCACCAGGGCATGCGTCTGCGGATCGTTCTCCAGCCCCTCGAAACGCTCGGCCAGCCAGGCCGGCACCAGCGCCCCGCAGCGCGACGAGAAATTGGCGACCTGGGTGAAATTATGCACCGGCAGGATGCCCGGCACGATCGGGATGTAGATGCCGGCGCGGCGCGCCCGCTCGACATAGCGCTCGTAGAGATCGTTGTCGAAGAAGAACTGGGTGATCGCCCGCGTCGCGCCATTGTCGACCTTGCGCTTCAGCATGTCGATGTCGGTGGCGAAGTCCGGGCTTTCCGGGTGCTTTTCCGGATAGGCCGAGACCGAGATATCGAAATCGCCGACGCCTTTCAGCGCCCCGACCAGTTCGGCGCCATTGGCATAGCCATCGGGATGCGGGCGGTAGCTCGTGCCCACCCCGGCCGCCGGATCGCCACGCAGCGCGACGAAGCGTTTGACGCCCATATCGGCGAATTCGCGGATGACCGTGTCGACCTGGTCGCGCGCGGCATCGACGCAGGTCATATGCGCCGCCGGCGTCAGCGTCGTCTCGTTCAAGATGCGCTTGACCGTGCGCGCCGTACGCTCGCGGGTCGAACCACCGGCGCCGTAGGTCACCGAGACGAATTTCGGCTTGAGCGGCTCCAGCCTTGTGACCGTGTCCCAGAGCCTCGCTTCCATCTCATCGTTTTTCGGTGGGAAGAATTCGAACGAAACCCGGACCTTGTCGCCGATGTCGGGGCGGCGGGAAAAGCGGAACTGGTTCATCAGGCTGTTTCCTTCACAGGCAAGGAATCGTTGGACGGATCGGCGATCAAAAGGCGACGGTCGCGGCCGAGCCAGAGCTTGACGGTGAGCCTTGCCTCGTTGCCGCCGCGCGGCTCGAATTCCTGGCTCTCCTCGAGGTCGAGGCCGGCCTCCGCGAACCACTCGGAAATCTGCCGATCAGAGAAGCCCAGCCGCATATGGGCGTGCTGGTCGCGCAGGAATTCGAGCGCGTGCGGCGCGAAGTCGACGACGATCAGCCGGCCCGATGGCCTGAGCAGCCTCGCCGCTTCGGCGATGGCGCGCGCCGGATCGTCGAGATAGTGCAGCACCTGGTGGATGGTGACGAGGTCGAAGGCGTTGCGCTCGACCGGCGGGGAGAAGATGTCGCCCTGGCGCACCTGCGCGTTGGCGACGCCTGCCTTGTCGAGATTGGCGCGCGCAACCGTCAGCATCTCGCGCGACATGTCGATGCCGACGCCGCGACGGTAGAGCGGCGAAAAGATTTCCAGCAGCCGACCGGTGCCGGTGCCGAGGTCGAGCATCGACTGGAACGGCCGCTTGCCGACGAGCTTGATGAGCGCGGCTTCCACCGCGCGGTCCGGCACATGCAGCGAGCGGATATGATCCCAGCTCGCGGCGTTCTCGGAGAAATATTCGGCGGCTCGGTCCTGCCTTTTGCGCTTCACCGCCGCCAACCGCTCGAGATCGCGCACCGCCTGCGGATCGGCCTCGCTTATGGCCGAGACCAGACGCTGCACGAAATCGCGCGAATTATCCGTATCGGTCAGCCTGAAGAAGGCCCAGGACCCTTCCTGGTAGCGGCCGATCAGCCCGGCATCGAGCAAAAGCTTCAGATGACGCGAGACGCGCGGCTGCGACTGTCCAAGGATCTCCGTAAGGTCCGAAACGGTAAGATCGCCGCGCGAAAGCAGCACCAGGATGCGCAGCCGGCTGGATTCGGCCGCCGCCTTCAATGTATCTACCATTGTGTCGAGCGAGACATGCATGAGCGGGTTCTCGTTGAAAGATATAAAGATATGTTTATGTCGATTTTGAAACCCTGGCAAGCGCTATGTCGCTTCCGGACAAGAAAATGGCGCAGCCGTGATCCGCGACGGGCTGGCGGTTTTTCCGCAGGATGAGCAGGATGTTTGAAACGCGCCAAGGTGAAACGCTTCTTGCAGCCGATCCGGCGGAACTGCGGCCGGACGGCCATGTCGTCTTCATCGGCCGCATCGTCTCGCCCTGGACGGTCCGCGAGGAGTGCCCAAAGAACATGCGCGCCGCCCGCGAAACCGGGCGGGCCGCGACAGTCCTGGTCGACGAGCCCTATCGCCCGGGGCTGCAAAACCTGGAACGCGCCAGCCACATCGTCATCCTGTCTTGGCTCCATCATGCGCCGCGGAATCTGATTGTGCAGAAACCGCGCCATGCGGCTGAACCGAAAGGCGTTTTCTCGCTGCGTTCCCCTGCCCGGCCGAACCCTGTCGGCCTGCATGTGGCAAAGCTTGTCGCCCTCGACATCGAGGCCGGCCGGATCGGGATCGACGCCATCGATGTGCTCGACGGCACGCCGGTCATCGACATCAAGCCCTACTATGCCTCGACCGACGCTTTCCCCGAAGCGACCATCGCCGGGCGCGGCGAGAAATGAGCGCCCCCACCGGCCGCCGCCGCGCCATCGCCAAGGCGCTGACCGCGCTGTTGCCGCTCGCTCCTTACGCCGACATGGAAAAGATCCGCGCCGACGCCGGTTCGGTGCATATGAAGACCCTGCCGCCGACGATCGCGGTGTGGCTGGCCACCATCGCTCATATCCGCCACGCCCACACCGACTACGAAAAGCTTCTAGCCGAAGGCTATGACCGGGATTCGGCGCGCTTCTTCGTCATCGAGCAGACCAATATGGTGCTGACCCGCTGGCGGGCGACGCGCCTGCTCGAGGAAGACGACGAAGACGAGTGAGGTCGGCCCGATCACCGAACGTCTGATAGGCTTTCTGCTGGGAGGCATGACGATCCGGCCTGGTCGAGCGTGGTGTGCTATCCCTGACCCGCGCCAAATAAATCCAGTGGCGCCCCTGCTTCGGCAGTGTGGCTTCAGGCCTGATAAATCCACTGCTCCGGCACCCGCACCGAGATCTCTTCGCCGGCCCTGATGATGCCAGGCTTTTCGACCCAGGCCACAAGGCCACGCAGCCGCTTCGCCATCTTTGGAAAGAGCAGCGCGGTCGCCTCGTGGTCCGCCGCGCGGACATGCTCGGCGATCGACTGGCCAGCGATGCGGCACGGCTTGTTCTGCCCGTCGACCTTGAGCGTCACGCCATCCTTGAAGAACATCAGCGAACCGGCCGGCAGCATCGAAAGCTGCGGCACGCCTTCGATCACAAGATTGGCGCCGATCCACTCCGGCTTGATCTCATCGAGCCCCATGCGCTGGGCGACGACGGCAAGCTCGTCCGCCGCGACGAGCGACAATTGCCGCTCGTTGCGCATCTCGGTGCCGCGCGGATACCAGGGCTCGCGTCCGCCGGAGCGCCGCGTTGTTCCGCCATGGAAGTCGCCCGCGATACCGTCGAAGCCGAGCCGCAGTTGCTCGACCGCCCTCGTCTCGAAATGATCGTACGGAGCGGCAAAGAGCGCCGCTGCCTTCGCCGTCAGCTTGCGGCCCGGCACGATGTCGGCGGCAGATTCAGTCGCGGGCGACAGTTCCAGCATCGGTGTCAATCCGTTGTGTCGGCAGCCTTTTGCACCTCGATCGCCCATGCGGCAAGAGCGGTCTCGGCCATGGCGCGTAAGTCGTCGGTCGAAGCGCCGTCACGTGCCTGGATCGACATTCCGTGCATGACGCCGGTCAGATATTTGGCCAACCGCTCCACCGGCAGGCCGGCCGGCAGTTCGCCGGCCTCTCGCCCCTTGGCCAACCGGGCCGCAATCGCCGCCTCGCTGGCCTTGCGATAGGTCTTGAGCTCATCCGCGATGCCTTGCGCTTGCGGCGACGTCGCCAACGCACCGCTTATGAACAGGCAGCCGCCGGGCTTGCCGGGCCTTGTATAGGACTGCGCCGCCCCGAGCAGCAGCAGCCGCACTGCCTCTTTAGCCGACACCGGTGCGCTGAGCGCGTCCAAGGCAAACCCGATCTCGCTGTCGTGGTAGCGCGCCAAGGCGCGGCGGAACAGCGTCTCCTTGTCGGTGAAGGCATTGTAGATCTGCGGCGGCGTCAGGCCCATCGCCTCGCGCAGCATGGCAAGCGAGGTCGCCTCATAGCCATGCTCCCAGAATAGGAGCATGGCCGCGTCGAGCGCGGCCTCCGGGTCAAACGCGCGCGGCCTGCCACCACGAGGTTTTTCAAAACTTTCCATAACGATCGATACGAAACATATTGACTCGCTTCTTTCAGGTAACGTAACAATCAATACGTAACCTGACAAGCGGAACCACCCGCAGCAGAAGGAGAGCAATATGCCGATCACCGTAACCGCACCCGAGGGCGTGCTGACCGCAGCGGGCGAGCGCGAAATCCTGCCTCGCCTCAGCGCCGCTCTCATCGAAGCCTCCGGCGCCACGGGGAATTCATTCTTCACCGCTATCGTCGGTGGAACGGTTCATGTCCTGCCGCTCGAGCACATCTACGCCGGTGGCGCCAACCGGCCTGTCGTGATGGTGGAATTGAAGCTGCCGAACATAGGCCTGGCGACCAACGAGGCGCGCGAGGCCTTCATCACCGCCGCCTCCAGGATCGTCGCCGATCTCTGCGTGCCAGGCCACAAACCCGAAAACACCTGGATCAACATCCTCAACGCGCCGGACGGCGGTTGGGGCATCGGCGGCCGGCAATATTCGGGGGAGGCGCTTGTCGCGGCGGCGATGGCCTCGGCGCAATCGTAAGCTGATCGTTAAGACTGCCGGGCGGGCACCGCGGGCTCGTCGAGCAACGAGGCGCAGCCCTTGGCCGGGGCCGCGTCTGTTGCGATCACGAGGTTCTTACTGGTCCTTCGCTGCATCGCGTCGCTTGATAGTGGAGCGACGTTGAGGCTCGGACATGCAGGTTGGACACGCAATCGCCGCCCTCTGGCTCTTCTGGGTGGTATCCTGGATCCTCGCCGCCTCCTGGGCCGATCCGGCGCAGAAGCGCGCGGACTTCAGGGCGGAGGCCCGATACCGGGTGTTCTGGCCGGCCGGCACCGTCCTGCTGTTCGTGCCGGCGCACGGCTATGTCGGCCGGCTGCGGCTCTGGATGCCGACGCTTACCGAAGCCTGGATCTGCGTCGCCCTGATCGCTGTCGGCATCGCCTTCGCCTGGTGGGCGCGCCTGCATCTTGGCCGGCTATGGTCGGCCAACGTCACCGCCAAGGCCGATCATCGCGTGGTCGATACCGGCCCCTATGGCCTGGTCCGCCACCCGATCTACACTGGCCTGCTGCTCTCGATCCTTGCCACCATGGTGGTCAAGGGCACGGTCTGGGGCATTGCTGGCGCCGCCCTGCTGCTCGTCGGCGTCGTGGTCAAGGCGAGGCTGGAAGAGAGCTTCCTGCGCGGCGAGCTCGGCCCGGCCTATGACGATTACGCCAGGCGCGTGCCGATGTTGGTGCCCTTCGCGCCGGCCTGATCGCCGGTTACAGCATTCTCAGCAGCGCGCCGCCGATCGAATAGCCGGCGCCGAAGGCGCAGATGAGGCCGAAATCGCCGGCCTTCATGTCGGCATGGTTCTCCGACAGCGCCACGATCGCGCCGGCGCCGGCCGTGTTGCCGAGCCGCTCCAGCACCATCGGCGCGCGGTCATGGTCGACGTCGTGGCCGAAGGACAATTTCAGGATCATCGCATTCATGCGCGCATTGGCCTGATGCAGCCAGAAGCGGCGGATGCCTTCCGGCGTCAGCCCGTGCTCGGCCAGGAATTCGACGATGAATTTTTGGCCGGCGACGGTGACTTCCTTGAACACCTTGTTGCCGACCTGCTTGATGAGATTGCCTTCCAGGTTGATCATGTAGGGATCGTCCTGGGCCGTGCGCGTGTGATAGCCGAGATTGGTGCGGATGTTGTTTGACATCTGCGTCCAGGTGCGGGTGTCGAGCACCTCGAAGCGCCCCGGCCGCTTTTCGCCCTGTGCCAGTCCCTCGACGATCATGGCGACCGAAGCGTCGCCGAAGATGAAATGCGTCTGCCGGTCACGGAAGTTGAGATGGCCGGTGATGATCTCAGGCGTCGACACCAGGATGCGCTTGTGCGCCCCCGACCTCACCAGGTTCACGGCGACATGCAGCGCGGCCGCGGCGGAAGAGCAGCCGAGCCCCATGTCGAAGCCGGCGCCCTTGGTTCCCAGCGCCTCCTGCATCTCGATGGCGATGGCCGGATAGGGCCGCTGATGGTGCGAGGCCGAGCAGATCACCAGATCGATGTCCGACCCATCGACCCCGGCATGGGCAAGCGCCTTCCTGGCCGAGGCGATGCCGAACTCCGCCTCCAATGACAGCGCGTCGTCCGGCCGTGCCGGAATGCGCGGCGACATGCGGGTCGGATCGAGGATACCCTCGCGCTCGACGACATGGCGGCTCCTCACGCCCGAGGCGTGCACGATGAAGTCGCTGTCCGATTTCTGCAAAAGCGGTTCGCCGGTGTCGGCGCGCCGCGCATTCTCGGTGTCGACCCAGCTGTTGAAGCTTGCGACCAGCTCTTCATTGGTGATGACGGGTTCAGGGATTTCGGCGCCGATGCCGCTGATGATGACGCGATGCATGTCCAATCCGTCTAGAGTAATTCCAGGAAAAGTGGGAACCGGTTTTCCGTCCGGAATTGCGTTGAAACAAATGGCACGGGCCTTGCGGCTTTGAGATGGGCGCGGAACCGGCCCGGCGCAACCCTTGTCGCATTTGCCCGGTTTATGCCAGCCTAAACTCGTGACCCCACAAATCCGTGAGGGCGTTCACCAGGCACAGACTTTGGTGTTGGTCTGCGGATTGTTCCAGCAGGCGCCGTCGTCGCGGCTGCGCACGAACTGCCCCGGCAGCGATCGGTTGCGGCTGCCGAACCTGGCGTAGCCGAAGGCAAAGCCCGGCTGGTCGATTTCAAGCGTGATGGTGGGATAGCCCGGCGCCGAGATGCGGAAGCTGCCCTCGCCGTCCAGGGCTTTGTAATTGCACGAATAATAGCCGTCATCGGTGGTGAAGCAGCGCGCCGGCTTGGCCTCGGCCGCCATCGAAAAACAAGGTACCGCAGCCACACACAGACTGCTTATGAGCGCTATCTTGCCCAGTGTCATCGCTTATCCCCCTCCACCGCAGATGGTCGGCCATCGCCCAGGTGGACGAAATGCGCATGACGGCACAAGGGGGTCAAGCGCTGGAAGCGCCCAAGGTTAAGCCCGCTTGGCGACGATGAATATCCGTGGGAAGCGCAGCAGCACTTTGCCGTTCGCCGTCTTCGGATAGGCCTTGGCGATCTTGGCGGTGTAGTTGTCGAGGAACAGTTTCTTCTCATCCGCGTCGAGCGGATCGAGGAAAGGCTTCAACCCGGTCGCCTTCACCCATTCGACGATCGCCTCGGCATCGGCCAGCGGGTGGTTGTAGATGGTGTGCCAGATATCGAGCCGGTCGGCGAGCGGCGACAGAAGATCGTAGTAGAACGACACTGGCGGCAGCGGCCCGCGCGCGGCGCCCTTGAGCTTGGCGGCAAACGGCACTTCCTCAGCAGTCTCGCGCATCAGCTGATGCGAGGCTTCGCCGAGATTGTCCGGCATCTGGACGGCCAGGGCGCCGCCCGGCGCCAGTAGCCCCATCAGCCGCTGGAACACCGCCGGATGCTCCGGCAGCCACTGGAAGACGGCATTGGCGAAGATGACGTCGACGGGATGCTCGGGTTGCCATCCGGCGGCATCCGCCAGCTCGAAATTGACATTCGGCAGCCGCGCCCGCGCCTTCTCGATCATGTCGGGCGAAGTGTCGAAGCCGCTGACTTGAGCATCAGGCCAGCGTTCTACCAGAAGCTCGGTCGAGTTGCCCGGACCGCAGCCGATATCGACGACGCGGCGCGGGAAATCGACTGGCACCTGCGCCACGAGATCGCGCGCGGGCCGCGTGCGCTCGTCCTCGAACTTCAGATATTGGGCGGCGGACCAGTCAGCCATCTGAGAACCTCGCTCTGTTCGCCGCCCCTTCGGACCGATGCTACCGCGTCAGCCGCTTGTGCGTCATGCGGTGCGGGGTCGCCGCTTCGGCGCCGAGGCGCCGCAGCTTGTCCTTCTCATATTCCTCGAAATTGCCTTCGAACCATTCGACATGCGCATCGCCCTCGAAGGCGAGCATATGCGTGGCCATGCGGTCGAGGAACATGCGGTCGTGGCTGATGATCACGGCGCAGCCGGCATAGGCTTCAAGCGCATCTTCCAGCGCGCCCAGCGTCTCGGTGTCGAGGTCGTTGGTCGGTTCGTCGAGCAGCAGCACATTGCCGCCGCCCTTGAGCATCTTGGCCAGATGCACGCGGTTGCGCTGACCGCCCGAAAGGTTACCGACCTTCTGCTGCTGGTCGCCGCCGCGGAAGTTGAAGGACGAGCAGTAGGCGCGGCTGTTGACCTCGTGCTTGCCGAGCTTGATGACTTCGGCGCCGCCGGAGATCTCTTCCCACACAGTCTTGTTCGGATCGAGCGCGTCGCGGCTCTGGTCGACATAGCCGAGCTTGACCGTCTCGCCGATGCGGATCGAACCCGCATCCGGCTTTTCCTGGCCGGTGAAGGTCTTGAACAGCGTCGTCTTGCCGGCGCCGTTCGGGCCGATGACGCCGACGATACCGCCCGGCGGCAGCCTGAACGACAGGTTCTCAATCAGGAGCTCGTCGCCAAAGCCCTTGTTGAGGCCTTCGACCTCGATGACGACATTGCCGAGGCGCTCGCTAGAGGGGATGACGATCTGCGTGTCGGTCGGCTTGCGGTTCTGCGACTGCTCGACCAGTTCCTCATAGGCCTTGATGCGCGCCTTGGACTTGGTCTGGCGCGCCTTGGGCGATGACTGGATCCATTCGCGCTCGCGCCAGATGGACTTCTGGCGGGCGTCGTCCTCGCGGCCTTCCTGGATCAGGCGCTTGGCCTTGGCGTCGAGGTATTTGGTGTAGTTGCCCTCGTAGGGAATGCCACGGCCGCGATCGAGCTCGAGGATCCAGCCGGTGACGTTGTCGAGGAAGTAGCGGTCGTGGGTGATGATCAGCACCGAGCCCGGATAGTCGCGCAGGTGCTTTTCCAGCCACTGCGTGGTCTCGGCGTCGAGATGGTTGGTCGGTTCGTCGAGCAGCAGCAGGTCGGGCTGGCGCAGCAGAAGCTGGCAAAGCGCGACGCGGCGGCGCTCGCCGCCCGACAGGTTGGTCACCTCGGAGTCGCCTGGCGGGCACTGTAGCGCATCCATCGCCATCTCGACCTGTTGCTCGAGATCCCACAGGTTGAGCCGATCCATCTCGTCCTGGAGTTTGCCGGACTCATCCGCGGTCTCGTCGGAATAGTTCATCATCAGTTCGTTGTAGCGCTCGATGATAGCCGTCTTCCTGGCGACGCCTTCCATGACGTTTTCCATCACGGTCTTGCTTGGGTCGAGCTGCGGCTCCTGGGGGAGATAGCCGACGGTGGCGCCTTCTGCCAGCCAGGCTTCGCCCTGGAACTCCTTATCGAGCCCGGCCATGATGCGCAGGATCGTCGACTTGCCCGAGCCGTTGGGACCGAGGATGCCGATCTTGGCGTCCGGATAGAAGGACAGGTGAACGTTATCGAGCACCTTCTTGGTGCCATAGGCCTTCGACAGGCCGGACATGTGATAGATGAACTGGCGAGCCACGCGCGCTTTCCTTGGAAACTGAAGTGTCAAGGTGGATGGGGGTTGCGCGCTATGTAGGCGATGAAGCGCCGAACGGCAATCGCTTTCGGCGTGCGACGGCCAATCCGCGCGCATTCGCCGGTTTGCGCCCCTCAAGTCGGTCCACAGCTTTTCGTCGCAGCCTAACCCCAGACGGTTTGACCAAAACCGCCGCCTACTGGAAACCGATCGCGTCGACCGTGCCCTTCGGGCAACCGGCCTTGGCTGTCGGCGCCGATGCCATCAGGAGGTCGGCAAGCTTGCTGTCCGGGCCGATCGGGCCGGACAGGCCGAGCGTCAATTCGCCGATCAGGCGCCGGCCGCTCGACGGGTCGACCAGGCAGGACACGCGCACCCGATCTCCCGCGCCGGCGCCGAAAGCCTCGTTGAAGGCGCCGCGGATCTGATCCGAGGTCAATTGCTTGCCGATGTTCTTGTTGAAGAGGTCGCGCACCGCGGACGCGTTCACCGCCCGCATCAGGTTGAGCGCGTCGGAGAAATACTCCTGCTGGCTCTTGCCGTAGCAGGTGCCGTGCTTGATCCATTCGTGGCGCTCGAGCTTGGAAGCCGTGCCCGGCATCACCTGGTCGAGTTCGGCGCGCGTGTTGGCGTCGAGATCGACCGGCGGCAGGTCTCCCCAATGCGACGGATTGTCATTGCCCTTGTCGCTCGCCGACACCTGGCAATAGAAATTGCCGTTCGGCTGTGGCCACAGCCCGTGCAGCGTGAAGTGCGAAGCGTCGAACTCGCTTGGGTTCTGAGCCTTGCATTCGGGTTTGCTTGCCTTGGTCTCGCAGAAAGCCGGCTGCCAGCTCAGCGCAAAGACATATTCGGGTTTTCCGGAGGCAGGCGATGACGGCTTGGTCTGGCCGGAGGGCGCCGGGGTCGTCTGCGCGCTGCCGCCCGTGACATGGCCGCAGTTGATCTTCACCCAGCGCCGTTCGGGATCGGCGCCCGGCACCTGGATGAGATAATGGGTGGGCTCGTCCTTGTTGCCGGCAAGCAGCTCGTAGCTCTTCCCGGCTTCGGTCGAGATGTTGCCGGGGTTCTTGCCGCTCTTGATGGCCTGCGTCGCCGGGCAGGCGCTGTCGGAAACGAAAGTGCCGCTCATCTTCACGTCGGCATGCGCCACGCCGGCACTGGCCAAAGCCAGCGCCATCGAACCCCACAATGCCCAAACCCGCATCCCGCTCTCCCGGCGATTATTGAACCGTATTGGATTCGTCACACTAGAACAGCCGGCGTGTCAGAATTGCGATCTTTTTTCACCGCGCGAAAAAACAATCCCCAGCTCACCGCGTCCATCGGCGTGTCCGCAAGCACGCTTAGCACCTCCGCGCGATGACGGAATGCCGGCGTAACATATCGGCAAACGCGCGCTCGCGCACTTGACGCCGGCAAAAGCCTCGCCCAACAGTCGCCAAGGGAGCGAGACATGCCATTCGACAGAAAGACGAGCCTGGCGTCACCGACGAAGGCCGAGCTCAACCTTTATATAAAACAGGCCGCCGGAAATCCGCGCGCCGTGGTCCAGATCAACCATGGCCTGGCCGAGCATGCGGCGCGCTATGCCCGCTTTGCCGATTTCCTGAGCGAGCGTGGATTCCACGTCTATGTCCATGACCATCGCGGCCATGGCGCGACAAAGGCAGCCGACGCCCCGCTCGGCAAATTCGCCGATAGCGGCGGCATCGCCAAGGTGATCGCCGATGTCGACGCCGTTCACGACCTGATCGCCTCGGAGCATCCGGGACTGCCGGTGATCGTGTTCGGCCATTCCATGGGCGCCTCGGTCGCGCTCAACTTCGTGCTGCGCCACTCCGAGCGTGTCCATGCCGCCGCGATCTGGAACGGCAATTTCTCGCAAGGCCTGCTCGGCCAGCTGGCGCTGCTGATCCTCGGCTGGGAGCGGATGCGGCTGGGTTCCGACGTGCCGTCGCGCCTTCTGCCCAAGCTCACCTTCCAGGCCTGGGGCAAGGCGGTGCCCAATCACCGAACCTTGTTCGACTGGCTGTCGCGCGACCCGATCGAGGTCGACAAATATGTCGCCGATCCGCTCTGCGGCTGGGATGCTTCGGTCTCGATGTGGCGCGATGTGGTCGACATGGCGCTTCACGGCGGCAAGGACCAGAGCTTTGCCGGCGTCCGGCGCGACCTCTTCGTTAACCTTGTCGGCGGCGAGAAGGACCCTGCGTCGGATTACGGCAAGGCGGTCCATCAGCTGGCAAAGCGCATGCAGGCAATGGGCTTTTCGAATCTGGTTTCAAAGGTTTATCCCGAAACCCGCCATGAAAGCCTGAACGAGATCAACCGCGACACCGTCATGAATGATTTCGCCGCTTGGGCGGACGGCGTGCTGAAATCCTGATCCGGCGTGGCCTATCGTATGGGTCGTGACAGGGCCGGTGCGGGTTGCTAGAGCCTGCGTTTCGTTGGAACACGGTGATCCATGGCCGAACCCCCGCTGAAAGGCATCCGCGTTATCGAACTTGCCCGCATCCTGGCCGGTCCGTGGGCCGGGCAGCTGCTTGCCGATCTCGGCGCCGATGTCATCAAGGTCGAGAGCCCCGACGGCGGCGACGACACCCGCAAATGGGGCCCGCCCTTCGTCATGAGCCATGACGGCGAGAACCTCTCGGCCGCCTACTATCATTCCTGCAACCGCGGCAAGCGTTCGATCGCCATCGATTTCTCCAGGCCCGAGGGTGCCGACACGCTGCGCAAGTTGGTCGCCACCGCCGACGTGCTGATCGAGAACTTCAAGCTCGGCGGACTGAAGAAATACGGCCTCGACTACGAAGGCCTGAAGGCGATCAATCCGCGCCTCGTCTATTGCTCGATCACCGGTTTCGGCCAGGACGGCCCTTACGCGCCGCGCGCCGGCTACGATTTCATCATCCAGGCCATGGCCGGCATGATGTCGATCACTGGCGAGCCCGGCCGCGAACCACAGAAAGCGGGCGTCGCCATCTCCGATCTGTTCACCGGCCTCTATTCGGTGATCGCCATCCAGGCAGCACTTCGCCATGCCGAGAACACCGGCGAGGGCCAGCATATCGACATGGCGTTGTACGACAGCCAGATCTCGGCGCTCGGCAACCAGAACCTCAACTATCTGGTTTCCGGCAAGTCGCCGGTGCAGATGGGCAATGCGCATATGAACATCGCCCCTTACGAGGTCCTGCCGGTCAGGGACGGCCACATCATCCTCGCGGTCGGCAATGACGGGCAGTTCGGCAAGTTCTGCGCCGCGGTCGGCCTTGCCGATCTGCCCGCCAATCCGGATTTCGCCACCAACCCTGCCCGCGTCGCCAACCGCGTGACGCTGCGCGAGACGATCGTCGCGACGCTGGCGACGTTCGACCGCGACCCGCTGCTCGCCAAGCTGGAAGCCGCCGGCGTGCCGGCAAGCCCGATCAACACGATCGGCCAGATGTTCGCCGACCCGCAGACCGTCGCGCGCGGCATGCGCCTCGACCTCGACGACGGCCACGGCAATCGCCTGCCTTCGGTGCGCGCGCCGATGGTGATGTCGGGCACGCCGCTCGTCTATGAGCGACCCTCGCCGCGCCTCGGCGAGCACACGGACGAAATCCTTGCCGAACTGGAGAGAGCAAAATGAAGACCGGTGGACAACTGATCGTCGAGGCGCTCGAAGCGAACGGCACCGACCGCATCTTCTGCGTTCCAGGCGAATCCTATCTCGCGGTGCTCGACGCCCTGCATGATTCCGCGATCCGCACCATCGTCTGCCGCCAGGAAGGCGGCGCCGCAATGATGGCCGACTGCCAGGGACGGCTGACCGGCAAGCCCGGCATCTGCTTCGTCACCCGCGGCCCCGGCGCCACCAATGCCTCGGCCGGCATCCACATCGCCATGCAGGATTCGGTGCCGCTGATCCTGTTCATCGGCCAGGTCGCCAGCCACGCCAAGGAGCGCGAGGCGTTCCAGGAGGTCGACTACAAGCGCTTCTTCGGCGACATCGCCAAATGGGTGGTCGAGATCGACGATGCCGCGCGCATCCCCGAATTCGTCACGCGCGCCTTCGCCGTCGCGACGTCGGGCCGTCCTGGCCCGGTGGTCATCTCGCTGCCGGAGGACATGCTGACCAGCGAGGTCGAGGCTCCGGAAGCGCTCCCGCACACGCCGGTCGAAACCCGCCCCGGCGAAGCCGAGCTCGATGCGCTGGAGATGTTGCTGAGCAACGCCAAGCGTCCTTTCGTCATTCTCGGCGGCACGCGCTGGAACGAGGAAGCGGTAGCGCATATGCGCGCGATCGCCGAGACCTGGTCGCTGCCGGTCGGCTGCTCCTTCCGCCGCCAGATGCTGTTCGACCATCTGCATCCGAATTACGCCGGCGATGTCGGCATCGGCATCAATCCGAAGCTGGCGGAGCGGATCAAGCAGGCCGACGTCGTGCTTTTAATCGGCGGCCGCCTGGGCGAGATGCCGTCTTCCGACTACACGCTGCTGAAAAGCCCTTACCCCGACCAGGCGCTGGTGCATGTCCATGCCGATGCCGGCGAGCTCGGCCGCGTTTACCGGCCCACGATAGCCATCAACGCCTCGCCCGCCGCTTTCGTCGAGGCCTTCGCCAAGCGCAAGCCTGCCGTCAGGCCTTCCTGGGCGGCCGAGGCGGAAAAGGCGCACGCCGCCTATCTCGAATGGTCGAGGCCGCCCCAGACCGGCCCCGGCGCCGTCCAGATGGGCCCGATCATAGACTATCTCGGAAAGGTCCTGCCGGAAGACGCCATCCTCACCAACGGCGCCGGCAATTACGCCACCTGGGTGCATCGCTTCTACCGCAACCGCCGCTTCGGCACGCAAGCGGCGCCCACGTCCGGCTCGATGGGCTACGGCACGCCAGCCGCGGTTGCCGCCAAATCGCTGTTCCCGGATCGCACCGTGGTTGCCTTCGCCGGCGACGGTTGCTTCCTGATGAACGGCCAGGAGTTCGCGACGGCTGTCCAGTATGACCTGCCGATCATCGTGATCGTCATCAACAACGGCATCTACGGCACGATCCGCATGCATCAGGAGCGGGAATATCCGAGTCGCGTCGTCGCCACAGATCTCAAGAACCCGGACTTCGCCGCACTTGCCCGCGCCTATGGCGGCCATGGCGAAACAGTGGAAAAAACCGCCGACTTCGCGCCGGCCTTCGAACGCGCGCGCGCCAGCGGCAAGCCGGCGATCGTCGAGATCAGGCTCGATCCTGAAGCGATCACGCCGACCCGCACACTGACGCAGATCCGCGACAGGAGCTAAGGCGAAAGGCAGCCTGCTGCCTTTCTGCCGGCTGCGCTATGTTTGGAGGTGGAAGGGGCGGTGAACCGCCCCTTTTGCGTCTTTACATCGCCTTCTCGATCTGGCCGCGGATCTCGCCGTCCTTGTTCTTGGCGGTGTGGACGTTGACATAGTATTTGCCGGCCTCGAGGTCGGCCGCTTGCGCGTCGGTCAGCGTCGCCGATCCCTTGATCGGGCTTTTCAGGTTCTTGAACGGAATGACGGGGTCCGCGTTTGCGCCCATATCAGCCGGACCATGGATGTGGGCGCCAACTGCCGGCCCGCTGAGGCCGGAATATTTGACGTTCCAGCTGAGTTTCTTCTTGGTTGTGTCGAAAGTGAGTGTCGCGGTGCCCTTGCCCTTGGTCGTCACGGGTGGGCTCTGCTGGCTGCCGTCGAGCGTCGCCTTGAACTTCATAGTCTCGGCCATGGCTGGCGATGCGAGAAGGAAGGCGGTCGAAACGGCTAAGGCCGAAAGCATCGGCACGGACAGGATGCGCATGAAGAACCTCCGTTGATGGCAGCATCCTGCACGGCTCCCCAGCGCGCGGATGCGTCACTGAAACGGCTGGGCGGCGCTTTGTATCCCTGCGCGCACAATTATTTTACCTCAACCAACGAAAAAGGGGCGGTCGCCCGCCCCTTTCCAACTCCTGCGTTGAGCGCAGATCTTACTTGATCGCCTTGTCGGTGATCGCGGTCGTGTAGGCGCCACTCGCTTCCTTGCTGATGATCTTCTGGTCGAGCAGCGCCTTGGCGGTGCGCTCGTAAGCGGCCGGGATCAGCTTGCCGTCGGCATTGTCGATCAGCTTGGCCACTTCCTTCATCATGAACTTCTGGTGGTTCTCATCCTGGCCGCCGGCGTCGACGACGATCCCGGCCGCCTCGTCGGTATTCTCGGTGGCGTATTTCCAGCCCTTCATCGAGGCGCGCACGAAGCGCACCATCTTGTCCTCGAAGGCCGGATCCTTGAGCTTGTCCTCAAGCGTGTAGAGCCCGTCCTCCAGCAGGTCGTTGCCCATCGCCGAGTAGTTGAACACGACCAGGTCTTCCGGCTTGTAGCCGGCGTCCAGCACCTGGCCGTATTCGTTGTAGGTCATGACCGAGATGCAGTCGGCCTGCTTCTGGATCAGCGGCTGCACATCGAAGCTCTGCTTGAGCACGGTGACGCCGTCCGGGCCGCCATCGGTCTTGAGACCGATCTTGTTCATCCAGGCGTAGAACGGATATTCGTTGCCGAAGAACCAGACGCCGAGCGTATGGCCCTTGAAGTCGGCTTCCGTCTTGATCGGGCCGGCCTTGGGGCAGACCAGTTCCATGCCCGCCTTCTTGAACGGTTGGGCGATGTTGACGAGCCCCACGCCCTTGTCGCGCGCGGCCAGAGCGCCGCCCATCCAGTCGACGATGACGTCGGCGCCGCCGCCGGCAATCACCTGCTCGGGCGCGATATCAGGGCCGCCCGGCTTGATATCGACGTCAAGCCCTTCGGCGTCATAGAAGCCCTTGGCCTTGGCGACATAATAGCCGGCGAACTGGGCCTGCGTGACCCATTTCAGTTGCAATGTCACCTTGTCGGCGGCCATCGCCTGGAAGGCGGCCAGCGACATGGCGCCGGCCAAAGCAGAAATCAGCAGTCTTTTCATGTTTTTACCCTCTGAAGTTAGCACCCAAACCCACCGCCCCTATCCACCTCGGACAGAGGGATGCCAAAACGTGACGGCTCTCTCGATGAGAGCGACCACGCCATAAAAGACCGAACCCGCAAGTGCTGCAACTGCGATTTCGGCCCACACCATGTCGATGTTCATCCGCCCGACTTCCGTCGAAATGCGGAATCCCATGCCGACCACTGGCGTACCGAAGAACTCGGCGACGATGGCGCCGATCAGTGCCAGCGTCGAGTTGATCTTCAGCGCATTGAAGATGAACGGCATTGCCGCCGGAAGCCTGAGCTTCAGCAAGGTCGGCCAATAGCCCGATGCATAGGTGCGCATCAGGTCGCGTTCCATATGCCCGGATGCGGCGAGCCCGGCGACCGTGTTCACCAGCATTGGGAAGAAGGTCATGATGATGACGACCGCTGCCTTGGACGGCCAGTCGAAACCGAACCACATGACCATGATGGGTGCCACGCCGATGATCGGCAGCGCCGAGACCATGTTGCCGATCGGCAGCAGCCCGCGCCGCAGGAACGGCACGCGGTCGGCAAGGATGGCGACGATGAAGCCGGCGAGATTGCCGACGATGTAACCGATCAGCACCGCCTTAAAGATCGTCTGCCGCACATCCGCACCCAGGATCGGCAGCGAATTGGCGAAGCGCGCACCGATGGCGCTCGGCGGCGGTAAAAGGATAAAGGGGATGCCGGCGCCGCGTGTGATCGCTTCCCAGATGATCAGGATCCAGGCGCCGAAGATCGCCGGGATGACCAGCCGCAGCGCAGTCTTCGCCCAGCCCTGCGTGGGGCGTAGCGAAGAGAGCAAGGCGACACAGCGCCAGGCAAGCAGCCAGGCCGCGGCGAGCACCAGGAAATACGGCGCCAGCGCCGTGCCTTCGAAACCGGCTATGCCCTTGATCAGCAGCCAGGCGGCAACATGAGCGCCGGCGAACAGCACGGCGGCTTCAACGATCGGGGTGAGCTTCACCATCGAAACCAGCGCTGCGATCAGCAGCAACCCGATGATCAGCCCCTTCGCGCTCATATAGGGATAGGCCAGCGTCGTGGCCGGCTCCGCCAGCGCGGCGGCTTCGGGCTTTGTCATTGCGCCGAGCGCGAAGGCGATGAGGCACAGCGCAATCGCCAGCACCGATTGCCAGGATGGTTTCAACCAGCTCATGCCGGCCTCCCGCCCATGGCGCGATCGACGAGGCGTCCGGCGATACCCACCACCATCACCAGCAGCGCCGCGACGATCGAGCCCGCGACCAGCGCCGACCAGATATCGATGGTCTGGCTGTAATAGGCGCCCGCGAGCAATTTCGCGCCGATGCCTGCGACCGCGCCTGTCGGCAGCTCGCCGACGATGGCGCCGACAAGGCTTGCCGCCACCGCCACCTTCATCGAGGTGAACAGGAACGGCACCGAGGCCGGCACGCGCAGTTTCCAGAAGGTCTGCGAGGCGCTAGCATTGTAGGTGTGCATGAGGTCGAGATGCATGAGCTCCGGCGAGCGCAGGCCCTTCACCATGCCGACGGCGACGGGGAAGAACGACAGATAGGTCGAGATCAGCGCCTTGGGGATCAGTCCGGTGATGCCGATCGCCGCCAGCACCACGATGATCATCGGCGCCACCGCCAGGATCGGAATGGTCTGCGAGGCGATGATCCACGGCATCAGGCTGCGGTCGAGCGTCGCCACATGCACGATGCCCACCGCAATGACGATGCCGAGCGCCGTGCCAAAGGCAAAGCCGAGCAGCGTCGACGACAGCGTCACCCAGGCGTTGTAGACCAGGCTGCGGTTCGACGTGACGGATCGCAGGAAGGTGTTTTCGAAGAAATTCACCGCCACCTGGTGCGGCGCCGGCAGCGTCGGCTTCGGCTGCGACAGCGTCTTGCCGATGAACTCGACGGTGCCGGGGCTTTCGTTGGCCCTGGCGTCGAGGTCACGCTGGAACGGCGCGTTGAGGATGACGGCAAAGACGTACCAGAGCACCACCACGCCGGCGAGGATGGTGGTGACGGGGATGATTTTGGAGCGGAAGCTATCCATCTAGCGCTGCCCTTCTCCTCTCCCCACTGGGGAGAGGGTGGCCGGAGCGAAGCGAAGGCCGGGTGAGGGTGAGTGTATCCGCCCCTCGAGCACCGCTAGAAGCGTATCCAGCACCGCGCGGCGCTCGGCCAGAACCTCCTGATTCCAGAATCGAAGCACAGAGTGGCCGTGACCGTTCAACCAGGCGGTCCTCGCCGCGTCGGTTGATGAGTCCGCATGCTGGCTACCGTCTATTTCGACAGTCAACGCTTTCTCACGACACACAAAATCCGCGAAGAAAGGACCCAGCGGCACTTGCCTCACGAACTTGTAGCCGTTGAGGTGCCGCCCTCTCAGTTCGCCCCAAAGCCTGTATTCCGCTTCGGTCTCATCAATCCGGAGTTCACGGGCTCGGGCCGTTGCGCCGACCTTTCTTTTGGTCGGGTCCGTAGACGTCCCCTCACCCGACCTCCGCTTCGCTCCGGCCACCCTCTCCCCGGTGAGGAGAGGAGGAAGCTCGTCCCCCTCAATCATCATAGCTGTGCCCAGCCCTCAACCCATCGCGCACGCGCGCGGCGATCGCCAGGAATTCCGGCGTCTCGCGGATGTCGAGCGGGCGCTTCCTCGGCAGCGTCGATTCGATGATGTCGGTCACGCGGCCGGGCCGCGGCGACATCACCACGATGCGCGTCGAAAGATACACCGCCTCGGGGATCGAATGGGTGACGAAGCAGATCGTCTTGTTGGTCCTGTCCCAGAGCTCGAGGAGTTGCTCGTTCAAATGGTCGCGCACGATCTCATCCAGCGCGCCGAACGGCTCGTCCATCAAAAGCAGGTCGGCATCGAAGGCTAAAGCGCGCGCGATCGAGGCGCGCTGCTGCATGCCGCCAGAGAGCTGCCAGGGATATTTCTTCTCGAAGCCCGACAGGTTGACGAGCGCCAGCGTGCGCTTGATGCGCTCGGCCTGCTCGGCCTGGCTCAAGCCCATAACCTCCAGCGGCAGCCCCACGTTGCGCTCGATCGTGCGCCACGGGAACAAGGCGGCGGCCTGGAAGACGTAGCCGTAGGAGCGCTTCTCGCGCGCCTGCTCGGGCGTCAGCCCGTTGACGGAGATCGTTCCCGATGTCGCCCTTTCCAGGTCGGCGATGACGCGCAGCAAGGTGGTCTTGCCGCAGCCGGACGGGCCGATGAAGGAGACGAATTCGCCCTTGCCGATGGTCAGATCGACATTGGAGAGCGCCTGCACCGGACCGTCATTGGTCTGGAAGGTGAGGCCGAGCTTGCTTGCCGAAACGACGGCTGGCGGCTGTCCGGTCATTGGCTGCAGCCTGCCTTTCGCAGCCGCTGCCGCGATGTCCGCAATCCTGTTGATTTTATGATAGCGTTGCTTTCCACTCGTCCTGTCCCACCCGATCGACGCCGCCCGGAGCCTTGCCGATGTCGCCCAAACCCACCTGTCATCTCGTTCGCCCCGAAAGCACCTATCAGGGCAAGCAGGGGCTGAGTTATTTCGCCGGCATCGCCGCCGAAACCGTTGGCTCGTCCGGCATCTGCATGCATCTTCTCACCATGCCGCCCGGCGCCCGCGCCAAGGCGCATATGCATGAAAGCCACGAGACGGCCATCTACGTGCTCTCGGGCGAAGTCCACACCTGGTACGGCGACCGGCTCGAGCATCATATCGTCGTCAAGGCCGGCGACCTCTTCTACATTCCGGCGGGCGTTCCGCATCTGCCCGCCAATCTCAGCGGCGCGCCGTCCTCGGCCGTCATCGCCCGCACCGATCCCAACGAACAGGAAAGCGTCGTCCTGCTGCCGGAACTGGATGCTTTGGTTGCGTAGCGCATTTTGCAGCCAAGCGGCATCGCTTGGCGTCGCATAAATGCGGCCGGAACGAATACGTCTCCCAGGAACCGACGGGATCGCCGTCATTTGCATCGCGCGACTTCGCCCATCACATTGCCGTCCTCGTCGGCCACCACCAGCTTCTTCGCATTCTTCGCGCTGCGCTTGATGGTGAACTTGGTCGGCGCCTGTCCCTCTTCGCCTTCGGCCTCGCATTTTGCCGTCACCACCAGCGATCCGTCGGCCTGGGCTTGGCTGTCGCTGAAGGTGCAGGCGCTGGCCGCCGTGATCAGTTCCTTGTCGGTCAAAAGCAGCATCTTGTCGGCGGCCACTTGCTGGCCGTTCCGGTTGATGCAACCATATTTGTCGCCATAAGGCTTGCTGAGGTCTATGCCCGCGGCGAGAGCCTGGCCGGCGGCCAGCGTCGTGGCCGCCGCGATCGCAAGATGAAGAGCCCGCATGGTCAGACCCCGGTCGCCGGAATGCCGGTCCGCTCCACCTTGCGCGGCGCGGAAATCTCCTTCCAGGTCGACAGCGCCCGATTGACCGCGGCGTTCGGCTCACGCGCGACGAACTCGCCATGTCCGACCTTGGCCTTCACGTCCGCTTCCTCGATCGACAATTCGCCGCGCGAGAAGACGAAGCGCGGCAGGCCGGTCACTTCGAAACCCTCGAAGACGTTGTAGTCGATCACTGACTGCTGCTTCTTGGCCGTGATCGTCTTCTTGCGCTTCGGATCCCAGACGATGATGTCGGCGTCGGCGCCTTCGACTATGGCGCCCTTCTTCGGATACATGTTGAGGATCTTGGCGATGTTGGTCGAGGTCACCGCGACGAACTCGTTCATCGTCAGCCGTCCGGTGTTGACGCCTGTCGTCCACAGCATCGGCAAGCGGTCCTCGAGCCCGCCGGTGCCGTTCGGGATCTTGGTGAAATCGCCGATGCCGTTGCGCTTCTGCTTTGTGGTGAAGGCGCAGTGGTCGGTCGCCACCACTTGCAGCGATCCAGCCTGCAGGCCGGCCCACAGCGAATCCTGGTGCAGCTTGTTGCGGAAGGGCGGGCTCATCACCCGGCGCGCCGCGTGATCCCAGTCCTTGTTGAAATATTCGGTCTCGTCGAGCGTCAGATGCTGGATCAGCGGCTCGCCGTAAACGCGCATGCCCTTCTGGCGCGCGCGGCGGATCGCTTCATGGCTCTGCTCGCAAGAGACATGCACGACATAGAGCGGCACGCCAGCCATGTCGGCGATCATGATGGCGCGATTTGTCGCCTCGCCCTCCACTTCCGGCGGACGCGAATAAGCGTGGCCCTCGGGGCCGTTATTGCCGGCGGCCAGAAGCTTTTGCGAGAGTGCCGCGACGACGTCGCCGTTCTCGGCATGGACGAGCGGCAGCGCGCCGAGATCGGCGCAGCGCTGGAACGACGAATACATCTCGTCGTCGTCGACCATCAGCGCGCCCTTATAGGCCATGAAGTGCTTGAACGAGGTGATGCCGCGGTCGACGACTTGAGCCATCTCGTCGAACACCTGCTTGCCCCACCAGGTGATCGCCATGTGGAAGGAATAGTCGCAGGCCGCCTTCGAGGTCTTGTTGTCCCACATCTGCAGCGCTTCGAGCAGCGACTGCTGAGGCGCCGGCAGGCAGAAATCGACCACCATCGTGGTGCCGCCGGAGAGTGCCGCCCGCGTGCCGGATTCGAAATCGTCGGCCGAATAGGTGCCCATGAAAGGCATTTCGAGATGGGTGTGCGGATCGATGCCGCCGGGCATCACGTAGCAGCCCGTCGCGTCGAACTCATGGTCGCCGTGCAGGTTCGAGCCGATGGCAACGATCTTGCCGTGCTGCATCAGCACATCGGCCTTCCACGTACGATCGGCGGTGACGATCGTGCCGTTCCGGATGACTTTGGTCATATCTGTTCCCCTGTTCTTTCGCGCTTCTTTGCGAGCGGCGTTGCGAGGTGAAATGCTCTAGTCGGTCATTTGACGATTCCAGCAGTCTCCACCACCGCGTGGAACAGCACGTCAGCGCCCGCCGACGCCCATTCCTTGCTGATCTCCTCGGCCTCGTTGTGGCTAAGCCCGTCGACGCAGGGGCACATCACCATGGCGGTCGGCGCGACGCGGTTGATCCAGCAGGCGTCGTGCCCGGCGCCCGACACGATGTTGCGATGCGAATAACCGAGACGCTCGGCGGCGTCACGGATCGCCTTGACGCAGTTCTTGTCGAAGGTGACCGGATCGAAATGCCCGACCTGCTCGATCTCGTATTTGATGTCGAGCGCATCGCAGATCGTGTCGATGCCTTCGCGGATGCGGCCATCCATGGCGTCGAGCACTTCCTTTTCCGGTGAGCGGATGTCGATGGTGAACACGGTGCGGCCGGCGATGATGTTGCGCGAGTTCGGATAGGCCTGCATGTGGCCGACCGCGCCGACGGCGTCGGGCTGGTAGTCCATGGCGATCTCGTGCACCAGTTCGATCACGCGGGCCATGCCGAGCCCGGCATTGCGGCGTTTCGGCATCGGCGTCGAGCCGGTATGCGCCTCCTTGCCGGTCAGCGTCACCTGCAGCCATTTCAGGCCCTGACCATGGGTGACGACGCCGATATCGATGCCCTCGTCCTCGAGGATCGGTCCCTGCTCGATATGCAATTCGAAGAAGGCGTGGATCTTCCGGTCGCCGACCTTCTCGGTGCCCTTCCAGCCGATGCGCTCGAGCTCCTCGCCGAACTTTTTGCCGTCCTTGTCGACATGCTGGTAGACATCGGCCTGGTCGAGCACGCCGGCGAACACGCCGGACGCCATCATGGCCGGCGCGAAGCGCGCGCCTTCCTCGTTGGTCCAGTTGGTGACGACGATCGGGTGCCTGGTCTTGATGCCGAGATCGTTGAGCGAGCGCACGACTTCGAGCCCGCCCAGCACACCGAGCACGCCATCATACTTGCCGCCGGTCGGCTGTGTGTCGAGATGGCTGCCGACATAGACGGGCGGCAGGCTGGGATCGGTGCCTTCGCGGCGGGCAAACATCGTGCCCATCTCGTCGACGCCCATTTCGAGCCCCGCGGCATCGCACCAGCGCTTGAACAGATGACGGCCTTCGCCGTCCTCGTCGGTCACGGTCTGGCGATTGTTGCCGCCGGCAATGCCGGGGCCGATCTTCGCCATCTCCATGATGGAATCCCACAAGCGGTCTGAATTGATTCGCAGGTTTTCGCCCGGTGCGGCCATTTGCGGTTCCCATTTACACCAGAGGTCTTGTCGCCTCTTGAGTGGTTTGCATCCTGACCGTATGGTCAGCTTTCAGACTACACAAGCTGACCAAGCGGTCAACGAGAATCTTGGAGAACACATGAGCGAAACCACCCGTCCCATGCGTCGACAGGATATAAGGCGGGAGAATGAAAAAGCCATTCTGCTCGCCGCCGAGAAGGTGTTCGCGGAGGCCGGCTTCGGCGGCGCCACGATGCAGCTGATCGCCGATCTGGCGGGGCTGCCGAAGGCAAATCTTCACTATTATTTCGCCACCAAGGAAGAGCTCTACCGTTCCGTCGTCCAGAACATTTTCGAGATCTGGCTGCAGGCGGCCAATTGCTTCGACGCGGCGCGCGGCCCGGTGGACGGCATCAGCGCCTATATCGACGCCAAGATGGAAATATCGCGCCGCCACCCGGACGGTTCGAAGGTCTGGGCCTCCGAAGTGATGCACGGCGCGCCGGTGCTTCAGGACTATATGGAATCAACGCTGCGCGAATGGACCGACGGCCGCGTCGGAATTATCAGCCGTTGGATCGAAGAGGGCAAGATGGACCCGGTGGACCCGCGCCATCTGCTCTACATGCTCTGGGCCACGACCCAGCACTACGCCGATTTCGGCCACCAGATCGAGACGCTGAACGGCGGCAAGTCGCTCTCTGACCGGCAATGGCGCGAAGCCAAGGAAAACATCAAGCGAGTGATCCTGACCGGCATTGGCGCGCAGCCGGCCTGAATCACGCCGCTCTTAAAGTCGGCGCGTCGGCGCCGACCTCGCCTGGCCGCTTGGCGGACACCCTCCCCTCGACGGGAAGGAGTGTCCGCAACGGCTTGTCAGTCGATCGACCTCAGAACATCGCGAACATGGTCGATCAGCTCGTTGATCTGGCCCTTGGTGATGATCAGCGGCGGCGACAGCGCGATGATGTCGCCTGTGGTGCGGATCAGCGCGCCGCGCTCGAACGCCTTGACGAAGGCCGAGAACGCTCGCTTGGTCGGGCTGCCGGCGATCGGCGCCAGCTCGATCGCGCCGATCAGGCCGATGTTGCGGATGTCGATGACATGCGGCTCGCCCTTGAGCGAATGCAGCGCGTCTTCCCAGTAAGGCGCCAGCTCCTCGCCGCGCGTCAAAAGGCCCTCTTCCTTGTAGGTGTCCAGAGTGCCGAGCGCCGCGGCGCAGGCGATCGGATTGCCGGAATAGGTGTAGCCGTGGAAGAACTCGATCATGTGCTCGGGGCCGGTCATGAAGGCGTCGTGGATCTCCTTCTTGACGAACACCGCGCCCATCGGGATGACGCCGTTCGACACGCCCTTGGCCGTCGTCATGATGTCCGGCGTGACGCCGAAATAGTCCGCAGCGAACGGCGCACCGAGGCGGCCGAAGCCGGTGATCACTTCATCGAAAATCAACAATATGCCGTGCTTCGTGCAGATTTCCCGAAGCTTCTGCAGATAGCCCTTCGGCGGCAGGATGACGCCGGTGGAGCCGGCGACCGGCTCGACAATGACGGCGGCGATGGTCGAGGCGTCATGCAGCGTGACGAGGCGCTCCAGCTCGTTCGCCAGCTCCGCCCCATGTTCCGGCACGCCCTTCGAGAAGGCGTTCTTCTCGGGCAGGTGCGTGTGCGGCAGATGGTCGACGCCGCCGAGCAGCGTGCCGAACATCTTGCGGTTGGTGACGATGCCGCCGACCGAGATGCCGCCGAAATTGACGCCGTGATAGCCGCGCTCGCGGCCGATCAGCCGGGTGCGCGAGCCCTCGCCCTTCACGCGGTGATAGGCGATCGCCATCTTCAGCGCGGTCTCGACCGATTCCGAACCGGAATTGGTGAAGAAGACATGGTCCATGCCCTTCGGCGCGATGTCGACCAGCCGGTTCGCCAGCTCGAACACGATCGGGTGACCCATCTGGAAGGCCGGCGCGTAGTCGAGTTCGGCGGCCTGATGCTGGATCGCCTCGGTGATCTTGGGGCGGCAGTGGCCGGCGTTCACGCACCACAGGCCCGCGGTGCCGTCCAGCACCTTGCGGCCGTCGCTGGTCGTGTAATGCATGTCCTTGGCGGACACGAACATGCGCGGCGCCTGCTTGAACTGGCGGTTTGCCGTGAACGGCATCCAGAATGCGCTGAGATCGTTCGGCGTGACTTTCAGCCGGTTGGACATGACCAAGACTTCCCCTTGTAACCTGTTTCGGTGCGGCCAACGCTTGGTCTTTGCTGCGTTTTCGTGCTACGCAAAATTTTGACCGGTTGGACAAACGTTAGCACCGCCTGTCGGCGGTCCAAGGATTACTAGCGGAAATGCGGCATCGAAAGCGCGCTCCACAGCCCAAGGAAAAACTGGTCCAGACAATTGGTCCAGAGAGCCCGCGCGAAGACGGCCGGCAAGGATGACGGCGGCGATGGAAGGCTCAGCTCCCCGCCGCACCCGCATCCAGCAGGAAAAGCGCGAGCTCATCCTGGAAGCCGCGCTCGAAGTCTTCTCCGCCAACGGTTTTCGCGGCTCGACCATCGACCAGATCGCCGAAGCCGCCGGCATGTCGAAGCCGAACCTTCTCTATTACTTCCGCCGCAAGGAAGACATTCACGAGACGTTGATGCAGCGCCTGCTCGACACCTGGCTGGCGCCCTTGCGCGAGCTGGACGACATCGGCGATCCGCTGACGGAGCTCAGGAGCTACATCCGCCGGAAGCTCGAAATGGCGCGCGACTTCCCGCGCGAAAGCCGGCTCTTCGCCAACGAGATCCTGCAGGGCGCGCCGCGCATCAAGCCGATGCTGGAGGGCGAGCTGAAAACCCTGGTCGACGAGAAGGCCACCGTCATCAAGGGTTGGATGCGCGCCGGCAAGATCGCCCGCACCGATCCCTGGCACCTGATCTTCTCGATCTGGGCGACGACGCAGCATTATGCCGATTTCGACGTCCAGGTGCGCGCCGTGCTCGGCGCCGACCGCGGCGGCGAGGGCCGCTTCGAGGACGCGGCGCGCTTCCTGGAGCAGCTGTTCCTGGATGGGCTGAAGCCTAAGGGCTGAGGCGCGACATCAAACCAGTACAAGCTTTGTCGGTCGTCGAGCTGTCTCAGGCTGCGGAGATTGGCTGAAGCGCACATTGATTTCGTCATTCTAGGGCGGAGCAAGGAGCGAAGCGACGCGCGCAGACCCTAGAATCCATGCCGTGACGCTCGCCAAAGAGCACAGCGATTCAGAATGATCGTCGCGCCCAGCCAGAGCCAGTTCTGCACCGCAGCAGCGCTTTGAAGTCGCGGCATGGATCCTCGGGTCTGCGCCGCGTCGCTACGCTCCTTGCTCCGCCCGTGGATGACGAAGCTGAGGGGCTGCAGCCATCAACGTTACGCGCTGCGGCGCTCCACCGGAATTGTATCCAGCAGCTTCCGCAACTTCGCCACCGAGTTCTGCTCCGCCAGCGGCGTGTAGACGATCAGCCTCATATCCGAACCGTCATCGATCGACAGGCTCATATGTTCGAACGTCATCGCGCCGGCGATCGGATGCCGCAGATGCTTGAGCCCGGAAAGCCGGTGCACCACATCGCGCTGCGGCCACCACTCGCGGAACTCGGGGCTCGAGCGCATCATCAGCGCGATCAGCCGCTCGAAGTCCGGATCGCCGGTGTATTTCGCGCTCTCGGCGCGGAACGCGGCAAGGGTTGCACGGGCTACTTGCTCCCAGTCGACCAGCAGATGCCGCCGATGCGGATCGGCGAAGACGCCGTGGATGATGTTGCGGGCATCGCCCTCCAACTGGCCGTAGTCGCCGAAAATGGCGACCGCCGCGTCATTCCAGGCCAGCACATCCCAGCGCGGGCCGACGACATAGGCGGGTTGCAGCACAAGGCTCTGCAGCATGTGCAGCAAGGGTCCCTCGACCTTTCCCGCAACGATGCGCCGCCGCTCTGGTTGCTGGCGGCCGGCGAGCGTGAACAGATGCCGCTGCTCGGCGCCGTCGAGCCGCAGTGCCTGGCAGAGCGCCGACAGCACCTCGACCGAAGGCCGCACGTCCCTGCCCTGCTCCAGCCAGGTGTACCAGGTCGTGCCGACGCCGGCGATCATCGCCACTTCCTCGCGCCGCAGTCCCGGCGTCCGCCGCCGCGCGCCACAGGCGATGCCGGCTGCATCGGGCGAGAGCCTTTCGCGGCGGGAGCGCAGGAAGGCGCCAAGCTCGCGACGGCGATGATCTTCAGGGGAATGGGCAATGGCATCCATGCGTCTATTATAGCAGTACCGATACCAGGATAAAGTTTGAACTGTTTGGGACGCCCGTGCTGTCCCATCTTTCCGTTTAGAGCAGCGCAAGGAGGCTCTGAGCATGGAACTCAAGGACAAGACAATTCTCGTCACCGGCTCTACCGACGGCGTCGGCCGTGTGGTCGCGGAAAGGCTCGGCGCCGCCGGCGCTCGCGTGCTGGTGCATGGCCGCGACGCAGGCCGCGCCGAGGCGACGGTCGCCGCCATAGAGGCAAAGGGTGGCAAGGCGGAGTTTCTCGCCGCCGACCTCGCTTCGCTCACCGAAGTGCACCGCCTCGCCGAAGCGGTACGCGCCAGGACCGACCGGCTCGACGTCCTGATCAACAATGCCGGCGTCGGCACCGCCGGCCAGGGCGCCAGGCGGCAGGTCAGCGCCGACGGCCATGAGCTGCGCTTCGCGGTCAACTATCTCGCCGGCTTCCTGCTGACGTCGGAACTCTTGCCGCTTCTCAAGGCAAGCGCGCCGGCGCGCATCGTCAACGTCGCTTCGGCCGGCCAGCAGGCGATCGATTTCGACGATGTCATGCTGACGCATGGCTATAGCGGCGTGCGCGCCTACTGCCAGAGCAAGCTGGCGCAGATCCTGTTCACCGTCGATCTGGCCGACCAGCTCGACGGCACCGGCGTCACCGTCAATGCGCTCCACCCGGCAAGCTACATGGACACCACCATGGTCCGGCAGGCGGGCGTCACGCCGTGGAGCTCGGTCGAGACCGGCGCCGACGCCATCCTGAACCTCGCAGTATCGCCGGCGCTCGAAGGACGCAGTGGCCTTTATTTCGACGGTCAGCGGGAATCGCGCGCCGATGCGCAGGCCTATGACGAAAAGGCCCGCCGCCAATTGCGGGCACTGAGCCTCGAACTGATCGAGGGTCCATCCTCCAAACCTAAGGAACAGCACTCATGAGCGAGACCATCGAACATTGCGTCATCATCGGCGGCTCATCCGGCATCGGCTTTGCCACGGCCAAGCGGCTGGTCGGTCCCGGCATGAAGGTTACGATCACCGGCCGCAACGAGGAGAAGCTCAAAGGTGCGTGGAAGGCCCTTGGCGGGACCGTCGGCAAGGCCGCGTTCGACGCCGCGAAGCCGGACGAGGTCCGGCATTTCTTCGATGGTCTCGGGCCGTTCGATCACCTTATCCTCGCCGCGAGCGGCGGCAAGGGGCTGGGACCGTTCGCGACGCTCGACCTTGCCGATATCGGCAGCGGAGTCGACGAGAAGATCCGGCCGCAATTGTCCTGCCTGCAGGCGGCCCTGCCGACCTTGAACAAGGCCGGATCGGTCACCTTCATCTCGGCCGTCTCGGCGCAGATTGCAGCGCCCGGCGTCGCCGGCATCGGCGCCATCAACGGCATGCTCTTGACCGTCGCGCCGATCCTGGCGGTCGAGCTGAAGCCGCTGCGCGTCAACGTCGTCGCCCCCGGCGTCATCGACACGCCCTGGTGGGACTTTTTGCCGGACGATCAGCGGCAGGCGGTGTTTGCCGAATATGCCGGCAAGACCCCAGTCGGCCGCATCGGCCGCGCCGAGGACGTCGCCGGGGCGATTGCCTTCCTGGTCTCCAACGGCTTCATGACCGGCCAGGTGCTGACCTGCGACGGCGGATTGCGGTTCGCGGCCTAGCCCGGGACCGTCAAAGCGAATGCGCGATCAGCGCCAGGAAGCCACCGACCAAAGCAACATTGCTGACGGCGCCATTTATACGGGTAGCGCGATCCGCGCCTTGATGGTCCCAGAAATTGTGAAACATCGGCGTCGCGACGATGAGGAAAAGGATCAGGGCCGCCGCCACTGGCGCGGTCCACGGGCCGGCGATCACCAGCGCGCCGGCAACGACCTGCAAGACGATGCCCAGCCAGAGAGCCAGCATCGCTCGCGGCACGCCGCGCGCGGTCATCAGCGAAGCGACCAGCTTTCTGTTCTGGATGTTGCGCAGTCCGGCAAAGACGAAAGCGCCGCCAAGCAGCAAGCGCGCCACGACAAGAATCTCGTTCTGAAAATTCTCGAACATGTCGTTGTTCTTTCGCTGAAAAAAGGCGTGGGCCGCTCAGCGGGCCCACGCCGCGGCAGCAAGATCAGGCAGCCTTTGCCTTTTCGACCGGATGGACGGAGCGGAACGGTATGGCGAGGCGATTCCACATATTGATCATGCCAACCAGCACGGTCAGCTTCACAAGTTCCTCGTCGGAGAAATGCTGCAGCGTTGCGGCATAGAGATCGTCCGGAACACCGTTGTCGGAAATGTTGGTCACCGCCTCGGTCCAGGCAAATGCCGCCCTCTCGCGCTCGGAGAACAGCGGCGATTCCTTCCAGGCGGCGACCAGATAGAGACGCTGCTCGGTCTCGCCGTCGCGCCTTGCCTCACGGCTGTGCATGTCGACGCAGTAGGAGCAGCCATTGATCTGAGAAGCCCGGAGCTTGACCAAATGGATCAGGCTGGCCTCCAGCCCGCTCTCCTCGACAGCCGTGTTGAGCTCGGTCACTGCCTTCATGAGAGCCGGCGCCTTGGCATAAAATTGAAGTCTCTGTTTCATCGTCTTTGCCTTTCCACATTGTCTGGCGGGTTAAGTCTGTTTGGAGGAAGCGGATTTCTGCGGCCGCTGGTGACGCTCGACGAAAGCGCAGCTCGCGGCATAGGATCGCCGGTCGCCTTCGGCGGCGTACTCGGCCACGATGTCGGACAGCTTCACTTCCGCGAGCGCCGCCCGATAGGCGCGCTCCGCCTTGAGCATCGCGGCATTGATGCCGCAGGGCTTCACATAGGCCGAGGCGTCGATCTTGACCGGGCCGCGTTGGCGTATCTCGCCGCAGCGAAACGCCGGCTCGCGCCCCTCTATGGCCAGCACGACATCGAGCAGTGTGATCTGTTCCGCCGCCCGCGCCAGTCGATAGCCGCCCGCGGGTCCAGGCAGCGATTCCAGGATGCGCGCCGCCGTCAGCTGGTTGAGATGCTTGAGCAGATAGCTCGGCGACAGCCCGAACGCCTCGGCCAGCGCCGCGCCCGGCATCGTGCTGTTGCCGTCGACGCTGGCCAGTGTCGCCGCACAGTGGATGGCCGCTTCAACACCATCGCCCAGCTTCATGATGCCGATCTCTATTCATGGATATCTTTTATCATGGATAAGTTTTATCTGCAATAGAGAAAACGAAGATCGCCTGCTTCGCAACACTCAGGAATGTGAGGGAAGAGATCAGATCGTTTCTGGCACCGCGCTTAGCAGGACTTGGGTTCCTCGCACCCCGCAAAGCGGGGGAGAGGTGGCCCGGCGAAGCCGGGACGGAGAGGGGGACGACTTTTGCGAAGTCAAAACCGGCGCAGGACCAGACGCAAGATAGATCACGACCCTGGGGGCAAGTTCCCAGCCGCCAAGGCCCCTCTCCGTCCCGGCTTCGCCGGGCCACCTCTCCCCACTGCGTGGGGCGAGGAACCCAAGCCTATTCGGCAGCCACCTTGGCCATCGGATTGTTGGGGTGCGTCGTCCAGTTGGCGTAGATCGGCGACACCGGCTTGCCGGTGCGCTGGTCCAACGCGCCGGCCGCCAGCGGCTCCATGGTGATGCAGCCTTCGACCGGGCAGACATTGACGCAGAGATTGCAGCCGACGCATTCGGCCTCGATCACCTCGAAATGCCTGGCGCCATTCACCATGCTGGTGATCGCCTGGTGCGAGGTGTCCTCGCAGGCGATGTGGCAGCGGCCGCATTTGATGCAGGCGTCCTGGTCGATATGCGCCTTGGCGACATAGTTGAGGTTGAGGTACTGCCAGTCGGTGACGTTGGGCGTGGCGCGGCCGATGATGTCGGAGAGCGAGGCATGCCCCTTCTCGTCCATCCAGTTCTCCAGCCCGGCGATCATCTCCTGCACGATCTTGAAGCCGTAGGTCATGGCCGCCGTGCAGACCTGCACGTTGCCGGCGCCGAGCGCCATGAATTCGGCCGCGTCGCGCCAGGTGGTGATGCCGCCGATACCGGAGATCGGCAGGCCGTGCGTTTCGGCGTCGCGCGCGATCTCGGCCACCATGTTCATGGCGATCGGCTTCACCGCCGGGCCGCAATAGCCGCCATGCGAACCCTTTCCGTCGATGGTCGGCATAGGCGCGAAACTATCGAGATCGACGCCGGTGATCGAGTTGATCGTGTTGATCAGCGACACCGCATCCGTTCCCCCCGCAAGCGCCGCCCGCGCCGGCTTGCGCACGTCCGTGATGTTGGGCGTCAGCTTGGTGATGACCGGCATGCGGGTGTTCTGCTTGCACCAGCGCACCACCATTTCGATATATTCCGGCACCTGGCCGACCGCGGCACCCATGCCGCGCTCCGACATGCCGTGCGGGCAGCCGAAATTGAGCTCGATGCCGTCGGCCTCAGTCTCCTCGACCACCGGCAGGATCGCCTTCCAGGCGTCCTCGACGCAGGGCACCATCAGCGAAACGACGATGGCGCGGTCGGGCCAGTCCTTCTTGACCTGCTTGATCTCGCGCAGATTGGTCTGCAGGTCGCGGTCGGTGATCAGCTCGATGTTGTTCAGGCCGAGCAGCCGGCGATCGGCGCCCCAGATCGCGCCGTAGCGCGGTCCGTTGACGTTGACGACCGGCGGACCTTCTTCGCCCAGCGTCTTCCACACAACGCCGCCCCAGCCGGCCTTGAAGGCGCGCTCGACATTATAGGCCTTGTCGGTCGGCGGCGCCGAGGCCAGCCAGAACGGATTGGGCGATTTGATGCCGACGAAATTGTTGCGGATGTCTGCCATGCTCATGCCCTCCCGTTAGAGGTCAGTGCCCGGTGGATGCTCTCGGCCGCGTCGCGCCCTTGCGCCACCGCCGAAACGGTCAAATCGTCGCCGCCGAAGATACAGTCGCCGCCGGCCCAGACTTTTGCCAGCGACGTGCGGCCTTCGGCATCGACCTTGATGCGGCCGCCTTCGAGGTTGATCTGCTCGCCGCTGCCATTGAGATGCGCCGGCACGAAGCTCTGGCCAATCGCCTTGAACACCTGGTCGGCATTGAGCCGCAGCGTTTCGCCAGTACCGGCGAGCTTGTCGCCGTTCATCGCGGTGTATTCAAGCTCGATCGCCGAGACCTTGCCGTTTTCGGCAATGACGCGCTTCGGCTGCAGCCAATGGCGGATAGTGACGCCGTTGGCGGCGGCCAGGTCCTGCTCGAAGCCGGAGGCGTTCATGTGCTCCTGGCCGCGCCGGTAACAGACCGTCACCTCCTCCGCGCCGAGCAGCTTCGACTGCACCGCGGCGTCGATCGCTGTCATGCCGCCGCCGATGACGACGACGCGCCGACCGACCGGCAGGCCGGAAAGATCGCTCGCTTGCCGAAGCTCCGCGATGAACTCGACGGCATTGGCGACACCGTCGGCATCCTCGCCTTCGGCGCGCAACGCATTGACGCCGCCGAGACCGAGGCCGAGGAAAACCGCATCGTAGTTGCGCATCAGGTCGGCGAGTTGGAAGTCGCGGCCGAGCGCCTTGCCGTTCTGGATGTCGATGCCGCCGATCGCGGTGACATACTCGACCTCGGCCTGGGCGAAATCGTCGACGCTCTTATAGGCGGCAATGCCATATTCGTTGAGGCCGCCGGCCTTCGGCCGCGCCTCGAGGATCGTCACGTCATGACCGTGACGGGCAAGGCGATGCGCCGCCGCCAGCCCTGCCGGCCCGGCGCCGACCACGGCGACCGTCTTCCCGGTCGGCTCGGCGCGCTTGTAGAACTGCTTCTCCTCGCTCATGGCGACGTCGGTGGCGTAGCGCTGCAGCCGGCCGATCTGGACCGGCTTGCCCTCCGCCACCTCGCGCACGCAGACCTCTTCGCACAGTGTCTCGGTCGGGCAGACGCGGGCGCACATGCCGCCGAGGATATTCTGGTCGAAGATCGTCTTGGCCGAGCCCAGCGGATTGCCGGTGGCGATCTGCCGGATGAACAACGGGATGTCGATCGACGTCGGACATGCATTCATGCACGGCGCGTCGTAGCAGAAATAGCAGCGATCGGATTCGACCAGCGCCTCATGGTGGTCGAGCGGCGGATGCAGGTCGGAAAAATTGTCGGCATATTGCTCCGAAGACAGCCGGCCGCCGGCAATGCCTTCGATGAAATGACCAGTCGCCATTCCAACTCCCCTTTGTTGTCGTTTTGGGGAAGGCTAGCACGTTTTATTTTTTTATCAATTGGTCAATTTTCGGCCAAGTCGCTGTAATGGCTGGATAAAATATGATAAATACACTCATGTTATAGCGGCGGCGATTTCCATGGCCGACGGCTCGCCGCCTGTGATCCTGTGGCCGTGGATCGAGCGCACCTCGTCCGCCACAAGTTCCTGCAGCCGCCACAGATTGCGGTCATGAATGCCGAAGGTCTCGAGGTGGCTGACGGTGTTGTAGAGGTATTCGGCGCCCGAACCGACATGACCGCAGGCGCGTGCCAGCACCCAGGCAACCTTTTCCAGCGGCTGCCCGAGCGACGTCCCCCTGCCGGTCACGCCAACCCAGAAGCCCAGCGCTCGCAGCCGGCCTTGTGCCGTGCGCACCGGAACCCACCGGACCGAGCTGACGCTCTCGTGGTCGTCGATCTCACGCCGCAGCAGCCTTTCGATCTGGGCTGGCTTCTCGCCATCCGGCAAACGATAGATGACGCCGTCGCAGCGCCCGCCCCGTTCCAGCGCCATCATCAGGCCGGGCTGCTCGCGGCTGCCGCGCCAGCGGACCATGTCGAGGCAGAACGACCGGTGCCAGCCATGCGCCGAGGCGCGCCGTTGCTCGACCGACTCGAAGGCCGGTTTCCAGATCAGCGAACCATAGGCGAATACCCAGAGCGGTCCGTCGTCGGCTTCTCCGGCGAGACGCGTGGCGAGCGCGCTGAAATCGTCGTCGCTGAGCTGCGCCCACCCACCGCTCGGACCGGGATCGATCTCTTCGCGATGGCAAAGAGCGACAAGCTCGGGCGTCAGTGACATGTGGCGCATCGGAAAACGCGAACCCCTCTTTTGGCGCAGCAAAGTCGAAAAGCGCCGGCTGCGCAAGATCGGCGGCTACGGGCGGCCGCGCAGAAACGTGAATTCAAACGACGCGCCTTGAGTATTGATCGTCCTCCAAACCGTTGCGAACCTACGCAGCAACGCCTTGCCGTTCTCGAATTCCGGCCCAGATGTCGGATTTCTGTCGCGAGCATCGTCCTAAGGTGTGTCGAGGTTCAGGTCAGGCCGCGCCGAAAAAGGCGGTTTTCGAGAACGCCGGCGGTAGCCTTCATAGGGCGGAAACACTTATGAGGGCTTCGGCCGGCGAAGGCCGGAGCGGAGCGTACTTGAGTACGTGAGCACCGGAAGCGCAGAAAACCGGCATTTGCAGGCCGGCATCACCTAAACTCAACATACCCTAGGATGGATCGAACAACGATCGCTGCCTGAACCGGTGAGGAGACCGACCATGCCGAAATCCCCGCAACCTTTCTTCTGGTACGAATTGATGACCACCGACCTCGACGCCGCCGAGGCTTTCTACACCGCTGTCGTCGGCTGGAAGGCCGAACCTTTCGACAAGGCGCCCGGCATGCCGCGCTACATCGTCGTGAACTCCGCCGTGCGCGGCGTCGGTGGGCTGATGACGATGCCGGAAGAGCCCGCCAAGATGGGCATGCCGCCGGCCTGGGTGGGCTACATCTACACCAAGGATGTCGACGCCTCGACGCAAGCGCTCAAGGACGCGGGTGGTGCGGTGCACCGCGCCCCGGACGACATTCCGGGCGTCGGCCGCTTCGCGGTCGTCGCCGACCCGCAAGGCGCGGCCTTCATGTTCTTGCAACCCAACCAGCCGGAGCAGCCGCCAGTGCCGGCGACGACGCTTGGCCATGTCGGCTGGCACGAGCTCTACACCTCGGACTGGAAAGCCGCCTTCGATTTCTATTCCAGTCAGTTCGGCTGGGAGAGCGCCGGCGAGTTCGACATGGGCGAGATGGGCATCTACAAAACCTTCGGCGCCGGCCCCGAATCCGGCGGCGGCATCATGAACAAGCCGCCGCAGATCCCGGTTCCCGTCTGGCAGTTCTACTTCAACGTCGACGCCATCGACGCCGCCGCCAAGCGCGTCATCGACAATGGCGGCAAGGTCATCATGGGTCCGATGGATGTGCCGAGCGGCCAGTGGATCATCCAGTGCCAGGACCCGCAAGGCGCGCATTTCGCATTGCTCGCCCCCGTACGATAACGCGCCCTGCTTGCTGGCTGGCGCCGGATCACTCCGGCGTCAGCACCGCCACCTTCAGATCGGCCTTTTTCGCGCCGCTGAGCTGGATGATCGCCGCGCCGCCCGCGAGCTTGAAGCGCACGCTCTTGCGGATACCCGGGCAGCTCTTCACGCCGCTGAACGCCGCCGATTTCACGCTCTTGCCGTCCTGCACGACATCGATCCAGGCCTCGTCGGACAGGCTGACCTGAAGCTCGCCTTCCGGTGGCACGGTCACATTCGCCGTCGCGCCGAACGTACCGGCTGCCGGTGCGCGCTCCGGCGGCACTTCAAAGCTGACCGTGTCGGCGGCCTCGAGCGAGAAATCCACTGCTTGCCCGACCGTCAGGGTCGCGCCGGACTGGGCGGCCGTCGCCTCCGGAAACAGGGCCTGCTCGCGCTCGACCGGCCATTTGAAGGCATCGCAGCCAGTACCGGCGGCCATGGCGAAGCTGGTGCCAGCAAGGATTGCGAAGAGGCTGATGACGACTTTTCTCATGGTCAAGGGACTCGCTTGGTTTGATGCGTCATGCAGCAATACAACCATAAGGATATATTTGCAACCATAGAGAGAAGAAATATGGGGATTGAAACCCTTTCCACTCACCGATTGTTGATAGCAGGCCAAGGGAAGTGAGTGGTCCGTCGCCGGGCGATAATTTAAGGCCCCGAGCGGGGGTAAAATTGGAGTTTTAAATGAAGCTTTTCGAAAGCCTTGCTCAGTACCGGCCACAGGCGCTGGGCATATTGCGCATCATGACCGCCTTGCAGTTCATCGAACATGGCTCGCAGAAGCTGTTCAACTTCCCGGCCGCTGCCGAGCCGCATGCGCTCACCGGACTGACGACAGGTGCCGGCATTCTCGAATTCGCCGGCGGCATCCTTCTGGCGCTTGGCCTCTTCACTCGTCCGGTCGCCTTCCTTCTCGCCGGCGAAATGGCGATCGCCTATTTCATGGCGCATTTCCCGCGCGACTTCTTCCCGGCCAACAACGGCGGCGACGCAGCCATCCTATTCTGCTTTGTCTTCCTCTATCTGTTCTTTGCCGGTCCGGGCGCCTTCGCGGTGGACAATCGCGAGAGCGCCAAGGCTTGATGGCAGGGATGTGCGCCACCGTCAGGCGCGCATCCGCTCGAAATTGGCATCGAACAGCGGCGCCGCCTGAACACGCGCCGCACGGCGCTTGCCGAGGATCTCGATCTCGAAGCCATCCGGCTTGTCGGCGATTTCCTTCGGCACATAGCCCAACGCAACCGACTTCTTCGCATTGTGGGCGTAGCCGCCGGACGTAACCCAGCCGCGCACGACGCCGTCGTGCCAAATCGCTTCGTCGCCAATGACATCGGCATCGGTGGCGTCGACGATGAAGGCGAGCAGCCGGAGCTTGCCGCCTTGCTTGCGCTCGGCGAGCGCTGCTTGCTTGCCGATGAAATCCGCGTCTTTGCCATAGGCGACGAAGCGGTCGAGCCCGGCCTCGACCGGCCCGTAGATCGGCCGGTACTCGCGCGCCCATGAGCCGTGGTTTTTCTCCAGCCTCAGCGCATTGAGCGCGCGCGAGCCGAACAGAGAGATGCCGAATTCCTCACCGGCCGTGATCAGCGCCTGATAGGCAGCGCGTTGATATTCCGGCGTCACCCAGATCTCGTAGCCGAGGTCGCCGGTGTAGCTGACGCGCCCGACCAGGCACGGCGCCATGCCGATATCCATCCTGGCCATCGCCATGAAGGGGAACGCTGCGTTGGAGACATCGGCGCGGGTGACTTTGGCGAGCACATCCCTCGCCTTCGGCCCGGCAATCGCGAGGCCGGTGAGCTTCTGCCCCAGCGCCTCGATCTTCACCGAACCGTCCTTCGGCAGATGCGCCTCGAACCAGCGCATGTGGTACTGCTCGGCGATGCCCGAGCCAGCGATGAACCATTCGTGGTCGTCGATATTGGCCAGCGTGAAATCGCCGATCAGCTTGCCGTCATCCTTCAGCATCGGCGCCAGCGTCATGCGGCCGCGCTTTGGCAGCCTGCAGGCAAGCATGCGGTCGAGCCACGCGACCGCGCCCTCGCCTGTCACCTTGTATTTGGCGAAGTTCGAAATCTCCGACAGGCCAACGCCGTCGCGCACCGTCGCGACTTCCTTTGCGACATGCTCGAAGTCGGTCGAGCGCCGCCACGAAAACTCGTCCTTGACGCCGTCCGGCGCATACCAGAGCGGCACTTCGAGCCCATAGGACACGCCCCATTGCGCGCCCTTGGCGGCAAGCGTGTCGTAGACCGGCGTCGTCTTGAGCGGCCGCCCGGCCGGCAGCTCCTCGTTCGGAAAGCGGATCGAGAAGCGGCGCGAATAATTCTCGCGCACCTTGGCGTTGGTATAGGCCATCGTCGCCCAGTCGCCATAGCGCGACACGTCCATCGCCCAGATGTCGGCGCCCGGATCGCCCTCGATCATCCAGTTGGAGAGCGCCAACCCGACGCCGCCGCCCTGGCTGAAGCCGGCCATGACGCCGCAGGCGACCCAGAAGCCCGGCAGGCCGCGCACCGGACCGACCAGCGGATTGCCGTCCGGCGCGAAGGTGAAGGGGCCATTGATGATCTGCTTGATGCCGGTCTTCTGGAAGGCGGGGAAGTGGCGGAAGCCGACTTCGAGCGACGGCGCGATGCGGTCGATGTCCGGCTCCAAGAGCTCGTGGCCGAAATTCCACGGCGTCTGAAACTCCGACCAGACCTTGTTGGCCTTCTCATAGGTGCCCATCAACATGCCGCCACGCTCCTGGCGCAGATAAAGCTCGCCGTCGAAGTCGACGGCATGGATGATCTCGGTGCCGGTCTTCTTGTTCCAGTCGGCGACCTCCGGCATGTCCTCGGTGATCAGGTACATGTGCTCCATGGCCAGAACCGGCAGTTCGAGCCCGACCATGCGGCCGACCTCGCGCGCCCATAGCCCGCCGGCATTGACGACATGCTCGGTCACCACCTCGCCCTTGTTGGTGATGACGCGCCACAATCCGTCGGGCCGGCGCACGATGTCCTCGACCTTGGTGAAGCGTTCGACCTCGGCGCCGAGCTTGCGCGCCGCCTTGGCATAGGCATGCGTTACGCCCGACGGGTCGAGATGGCCGTCCTCCTTGTTGCGCACGGCGCCGACGAACTGGCTGGGATCGATGAGCGGCATCAATTCCGCGGCTTCCTTTGCGGAAATGACTTCGAGGTCGATGCCGAGATAACGGCCCTTGGAGACGACCCCGCGCAGCCAGTCGAGCCGCGCCTCGGTCGCCGCCAAAAGCACGCCGCCGGTAAGATGCACGCCGGTGGCCTGTCCCGAAAGCTCCTCGATCTCCTTGTAGAGCGAGATCGTGTATTTCTGCAGCTTGGCGACGTTGGGATCGCCATTGATGGTGTGCATGCCGCCGGCCGCATGCCAGGTCGAGCCCGATGTCAGTTCGTCGCGCTCCAAAAGCACGACATCGGTCCAGCCGTGGCGGGCAAGATGGAACAGCACCGAGCATCCGACGACACCGCCACCGATGACCACGACCTTTGCATGCGACTTCATGGTTCTTCTCGTTAATTCAGTGAGTTGAGAGGTTGAAATGAATCAGGATGGGAAGCTGTTCCCTCACGGCTCACCCTGCCCGATCGCTTCCTTGCGCCGCGCCATATAGGCTTCGAGCTCCTCGCGCACGCCAGGATCCATGGCCGGTTGGACATACTCCTCCAGCGCTTTCTTCCAAAGCCGCGTCGCGCGCGCCGTCGTGTCTAGCGCGCCGGCCTCCTGCCAGGCCTCGTAATTCTGCCAGTTGGACAGCATCGGCTGGTAGAAGGCGGTGGCGTAGCGCTCCAGCGTGTGCGGCTCGCCGAAGAAGTGGCCGCCGGTCGGCACCGCGCCCAGCGCCTCCACGGCCAGCTCCGCCTCGTCGACCACGATCGGCCGCAGGAATTCCATCATATGCTGGATCATCTCGACATCGATGATGAGCTTTTCGAACGACGCCGTCAGCCCGCCCTCTTGCCAGCCGGCGGCATGATAGACCAGATTGCCGTGGCCGAGCACCGCGCCCCACAGCGCCATCAGCGTCTCGTAGGCGCCTTGCGCATCCGCCGCGTTCGAGGCCGAGCCCGGCGTGGTGCGATAGGGCAATTTGTAGCGTCGCGCCAACTGGCCCGAGGCGATGTTTGCCTTGGTGTTTTCCGGCGTGCCGAAGGCCGGCGCGCCCGACTTCATGTCGACATTGGAGGTGAAGGCGCCATACATCACCGGCGCGCCGGGGCGCACCAGCTGCGTGAGCACCACGCCGAACAGCGCTTCGGCATTCTGCTGCGCCAGCGCGCCGGCCAGCGTAACCGGGCTCATCGCGCCCATCAGCGTGAACGGCGTCACCGCCACCGACTGGCCGTATTCGGCCATGGTCATCAGCCCTTCCGCCATCATCTCGTCGAAGCGGCGCGGCGAGTTGACCGAAATGACGGTGGTGACGCCGGGATCGTCGCGCATCTGATCCAGCGTCAGCCCGCGCGCGATCGCCATCATCTCGATGCCGTCGAGTGCCCTGCCCCGGCCGATCGCCGAAACATGGAAGCATTTGTCGGTCAGCGTCAGGTTGGCGAAATAGGTGTCCATATGCCTTGTGTTCGCCGGCAGCTCGATCGGCGCGCAGACCTGGTTGCCCAGCATGTGGATGCAGTTGAAATGCTGCGCCAACCGCACGAGGTCGCAGTAGTCGGCAAGGTTGCCGGCGCGGCGACCGCGTTCCATGTCATGCACATTGGGCGGTCCGGCAACGAGCGTGAAGTTGATGGTGCTGCCGCCGAGATGGATGGCGTGGTCCGGGTTTCGGGAGGTCAGCGTGTAGGTCGAGCGCGTCGATTTCAGCGCCTCCTCGACCATGCCGCGATCGATGCGCACATTCATCGAGCCGTGGTCGACCTTGGCGCCGGCGCGCTCGAACAGCGACAGCGCCCGCGCGCTCATCACTTCGATGCCGAAATTTTCCAGGATGTGCATCGACGCCTGGTGGATCGCCTCGATCTGGTCGGCCGACAGCAGCGCCATGGGCGGGTAGGGATTCTCCACCCGCCGCGGCGGCAGTTGTGGAATGGCCGCGGGGCCACGGTTGCTGGTGCGCTCGGCGCCGCGCTTGCGTCTTGGTTCGCTCATGCGCGCATCAGAGCGCCGGCATGACATGCGAGCTGTCAGGAATTCGTCATTTGCCGGCGTGATTTTAGCCAAGGCGGCATTCTTCAAAACAGAATAAGAAAATAGCGACACAGGTAGTCGTAATATCGACACTCGGCTTTTTCGTGCCTCGGCGTCCACGTTAAGGAACCGCGCAAGACTCCTTTTATGATTTCGGCCTATTCGTCTCCCAATGCGTAGGTCGAGTTTTAGTAAAATTGTCGCTGTCTCAGTGCTGCTGGCGCTTTCGGCCTGCGCGACGGCGCCCAGTCACATCAACAATGTCTGCGCCGTCTTCGACCAGAATGACGGCTGGTTCGACAACTGGCAGTCCGCCGCCGAACGGACCGAGCAGAAATACGGCGTTCCCGTTCCCGTGCTGATGGCGACGGTGCGCAAGGAATCCGGTTTCAAGAGCAATGCCCGCCCGCCGCGCACCAAGCTGCTCGGCTTCATCCCGTGGACGCATGTCTCGAGCGCCACCGGCTACTCGCAGGCGCTCGACGGCACCTGGTCGCAATATCAAAGCGAGACCGGCAACTGGACCGCGCGCCGCACGCGCTTCGCCGACGCTGTCGACTTCGTCGGCTGGTACCACTCAAAAACCGCCGACACGTTTGGCGTCGCCCGCAACGACACCTACAATCTCTATCTGGCCTACTTTCTCGGCTGGACCGCCTATGGCCGCGGCAACCGCGGCGACGCCGGTGTTCAAGGCTATGCTCGTGCCACCGACCAGATGGCCCGCGATTACCAGGCGCAGCTACGGCAATGCGGAAACTAGTTTTCCAACACTGTGATTTTGAACGATTGCAGGCTTGTCGGGCAAGGCTATCAACGTCCGTTGGGGTAGTCAGCGCAAACCCTGGCGATGAGCTGAAGGCTCCTGAACCTCGTCATGTATGGACGGCCCCTCTTGGGCAAGAGGCAAAATAGCGGCGACGGCTTAAGTCTGGAGCGGTCA